>JAEZCG010000242.1 GCA_023430065.1 Pseudomonadota bacterium
GCCGTGCGCCGTCCTCCGCAGCCGCGGCCTGGTAGCCGGCGCGCTCGACCGCCGCGATCAGATCCTGCGGCTGGATGCCGATGCCGACAACATCCGCGCGCTCGGTGGCCAGATTGACGCTGGCCGACTCCACGCCAGGCACCGCGGACAGTGCCTTCTCCACCCGCGCGACGCACGAGGCACAGGTCATGCCGCCAATCTGCAGCCGCACACTGCTTCTGGGCACACGGTAACCGGCGTTCTCGATCGCCCATACCGCTGCCCCGGTGCCGCTGCCGGCCTGAAGTTCGACCGTGGCCGACTCGGTGGCGAGATTGACGTTCGCCTCCACCACCCCGGGGACGCGAGCGAGTGCCTTCTCGACCCGGGCGACGCACGAGGCACAGGTCATTCCTTCCACCGGGAAGCGCAATTGCACGGAGCGGGCGGCGGGAGCGATCGACGCTTGCGGGTTCATCGAGGAGAGATGGCGGCCAATCGGCATATTGCAACAGAGGCATCGGCCCTGCCGGCGCATGCGTTCCGGGCGTCAGGCGATCAGGTTCGGGGACCGACCGACCACGGCATGCGTGAGTGGGTACGCATGGCGCCGCCGCGGCGGACGCTAAACGCTCGGCGTGCCCATGCGAACCGCAGCGTCGTTTTCTCGCCGTTGCGGGTTCCGTGCAAGGCTGCAGGCGTTTATCATCGGCGAACCAAGCAACAGAGCGGAAGCGCGGCTTCCGCCGATCGAGCGCCGATCACGAAGCGCGCGGGAGGAGAACCCCAATGCAGGGCATGGTTGGATTCGTCGGCGTGGGCCGCATGGGCGGCCCCATGACGAAGCGGCTGCTTGCGGCCGGCCACGAGGTGTGCGTGTTCGATGTGAGCGAACAGGCCCTCGCACAGGCGGGCGAGCTGGGAGCGAAGCCGATGGCATCGCCCCGCGCGGTGGCCGATGCTGCGCAGGTCGTTTTCCTGAGCCTGCCCAGTCCGGCGATCGTCGAGCAGGTGTGCACGGAAGCGGGCGGGTTGCGCGAAGGCGCGCGCGTCGAGCGCGTGATCGACTTCTCCACCATCGGGCCGCGCGCGGCGCGGGCGGCGGGTGCAGCGCTCGGCGCGCGCGGCATCTCCTACATCGATGCGCCGGTGAGCGGCGGCCTGAAGGGCGCCCGCGAAGGCACGCTCGCGGTGATGGTGGCCTGCCCGAGTCCGGAATACGCCGGCACCGAGGATCTGCTCCGGCTCTTCGGCAAGCCGTTCCACGTGGGCGAGGTTCCCGGCCAGGCGCAGGTGATGAAGCTCGCCAACAACCTCCTCGCCGCGGCGGCGCTGGTGGTGTCGTCCGAGGCGATGGTGATGGGCGCGAAGGCCGGGCTCGATCCGCAGATGATGCTCGATGTCATCAACATGAGTTCGGGACGCAACAGCGCCACCCAGGACAAGTTTCCGCGCGCGATATTGCCGGGCAGCTTCGATTTCGGTTTCCACACCGGCCTGTCCTACAAGGACGTGCGGTTGTGCGTGGACGAGGCGGAATCGATGGGTGTACCGATGGTCGCGGGGGCCGTCGTACGCCAGATGCTCGCGGTCACGCAGGCGATGTACGGCGCGGAGTCGGACTTCACTTCGATCTGCAAGGTCGTCGAAAGCTGGGCCGGCGTGCAGGTGCGCGCCCGCGCCTGACGCTGCCCACTGATCTCCAAATCTCTCTGCGAGGACACGATGTCGAGCGCGAGCGCCCTTTCCATTGCCTCCGATTCGCACGATCCGCTCGCCGTCCGCCTGGCGCGCCAGGTGTCGGCCGTTTCGCTGGAGCATCTCCCGCCCGAGGTCGTCGCCAAGACGCGGGTGTGCCTGATGGACCTGATCGGATGCGCGTTCGAGTCGCGCGGTCTGCCATGGAGCGTACAGGCGATGGCTGCGGTCGACGCGCACGCCGGGGAGGCGACGGTGATCGGCTCGCCCCGGCGCGCCGGCGTCGGCGAGGCGGCGTTCGTCAATGCGGTCATGGGTCACGGCCTGGTTCGCGAGGACATGCATGCGGGCAGCATCAGCCATCTGGGCATCGTCGTGCTGCCCACGCTGCTGGCGCTGGCGCAGACGCGCCGCGTCTCCGGGCGGGACTTCATCGCCGCCGTGGCTGCTGGCTACGAAGTCGGCGGCCGCGTCGGCCGGGCGGTGATGGATGCGCAGGTTGCCCGCATCCATCGGCCGACGGGTGTCACCGGCCCGACGGCGGCCGCTTCCGCCGGTGCCCGGCTGCTCGGCCTCGATCCCGCTGCCACGGCCAGTGCGCTCGGCATTGCCGCGAACACCGTCCTCGGCTTCAATCAGTGGGCGCACACCGGCGGCAGCGAGATGTTCTTCCAGCCCGGCTTCGTGGCGCGCAACGCCGTGACTGCCGTGCGTCTCGCCCAGGCGGGCGCCTTTGCTTCACCCAGCGCGCTCGATGGCGAGGCAGGCATGTTCGCCTCGTTCGGCAAGCGCGCCGGCGCATCGGAAGTCGAGCTGTTCCGCGGCACGCCGGAACTGCTCGACGTCTACCACAAGCCGGTACCCGCCTGTAATTTCGCCCAGACGCCGAGCCAGGCCGCCCTCGAGGTGGTCCGCGGCGCGCGGCTGCCGGTCGAGCGCATCGCCGCCATCCGCATCCGGGTCCCGCGCGCCGGCAAGCTCTATCCCGGCTGCGATCATCCCGGTCCCTTCGCCACGGTGCTG
Source organism: Pseudomonadota bacterium (assembly GCA_023430065.1). Lineage (GTDB taxonomy): Bacteria > Pseudomonadota > Gammaproteobacteria > Burkholderiales > SHXO01 > SHXO01. The sequence continues at coordinate 2,701 of JAEZCG010000242.1, forward strand.
CAGGGAAAGATGAGCATTCAGTTCAACGTCGCCGCCGCCTTGCTCACCGCCACGGTGGCGGAGAAGAACTTCGAACTGCTCGACGATCCGCGCGTGCAGCGTCTGATCGGCATGAGCGTGCTCGAGGTCGACGATGCAATGACGGCGGCCTATCCTGGACGGCAGGGCGGGGAGGTCGAGGTGGTCGACATCGACGGCAACGTGCATCGGGCGCGGCTGCCGGACGTGGTGAACGCCAGCGACGACCAGGTGCGCGCCCGCTTCCGGGAAGCAGTCGCCGCCGCCCTGGGCAGCGCGCGCGCCGCGCAGATCGAACAAGCGATCCAGGAGCTCGATCGCAGCGAGGATGCCGGCGCCATGGTCGCGCTGCTCGGCGCGTGAGCGCTGCCCGCGTCAGCAGGGGAAGCTAGTCCGGTGGATGGACCGCAACTCGTCGAGAACTTCCTGCAGGCGCTGACCGCCGGCCTGTCGACGGGCGCCATCTATGGCCTGCTCTGCGTCGGCTTGAGCCTGATCTTCGGGGTGATGCGCGTCATCAACTTCGCGCAGGGCGATTTCATGATGCTGGGCATGTACGCCGCGTTCTATGCGTTCGCGGCAATCGGCGGGGAGGCGGCATTCGGCGCCTACGTCGCGCCTTACCTGTGCGCGCTGCTCGCGGGCCCGGCGGTATTTCTCGCCGGCATGCTGGCGCACAAGCTGCTGGTGAGCCGCGTGAGCGGCATGCGTGCCAGCGCACTGGCCTCCGAGGGCCATTATGCGCAACTCATCCTCACGCTGGGCATCGCACTCGTGCTCCAGAACGGCGCCCTGTGGCTGTTCGGCTCCGCACCGGTGTCGATCCAGACACCGCTCGCCTCCGAGGCGTGGGCCGTCGGACCCCTGTACGGCGAGCGCATCGAAGTGTTCGTCAACCAGGGTCAGGCCGTGGCTGCCGCCATGGCGCTTGCGGTGGTGCTCGTCTTCGTCGCGCTGATGAACCGTACGCGCCTGGGCAAAGCGCTGCGCGCGGCAGCGGACAATCCGGTCGCCGCGACCTACATGGGCATCGATGTGGCGCGCGCCCACCGCCTGGCGTTCGCACTGGGGGTCGGCATCACTGCAGTGGGCGGAGGACTGCTCGCCTCGGGTGTGTCTTTCCAGCCCTACGCCGGCCTCGAGTACGTGATCGTCATGTACGCGGGAGTCGTGCTCGGCGGCCTGGGCAGCGTGTCAGGCGCCTTTCTCGGCGGCCTCGTCATCGGACTTGTCCAGCAGCTGTCCACACTGTTCCTGCCCAATCAACTGCAGAACGCGGCGATCTTCGTGATGTTTCTCGCCATCGTCCTGCTGCGGCCCCAGGGACTGTTCGGCGCCGCTCTGCGTCGCACGTGACGGCTGTCGTGCGGCGCGACTCCCTGTTCATTCTGGCGTTCGGCCTGCTCTATGCCGGGCTGGCCGCACTGGTCACGCACTCCTACTACCAGTTGATCCTCACCGTCGTACCGATCTGGGCGACGATGGGTCTGGCGTGGAATCTCCTGAGCGGCTACAGCGGCTTCGTGTCGTTCGGGCACGCGGCCTTCTTCGGGCTCGGCGCCTACTTCGTCGCGCTCGCGCAGATCGGATGGAACCTGACCCCGTGGATCGGGATTCCGGCGGCCGGCGTGGTGGGTGCGCTGGCGGGGCTGTTCGTCGGCATCCCGACCTTTCGCCTGCGGGGCCACTATTTCGCGCTGGCGATGCTGGCCTACCCGCTCGCGCTGATGTACGTGTTCGAGTGGCTCGGCTACCAGGAACTCGCGTTGCCGATGCATCGCGAGGCGCCCGCGGCATTCATGCAGTTCGACGATCACCGCATGTACGCGTGGCTGGCGACTGCGCTGATGATCGCGTCCATGCTGCTCACCGCCTGGGTGGAGCGTTCGCGCTTCGGTCGATCGCTGATCGCGATCAAGGAAGACGAGGCGGCGGCGGAGGCGGCCGGCGTGCGGCCGCTGCATTGGAAGCTGCTCGCGATCACGCTCAGCGGTGCCCTGGCAGGCGTCGCGGGCGGTCTGTACGCAGTGTTGCTGCTGGTGGTCACGCCGCCCGCCGTGTTCGGCATGCTGGTGTCGGCGCAGGCGCTGATCGTCGCGATGTTCGGCGGCGTCGCTACGGTGTGGGGTCCGGTGATCGGTGCGTTCGTGCTCGTGCCGCTTAGCGAGATCCTGCACGCGCAACTCGCGGACAAGATCCCCGGTATACAGGGCGTGGTCTACGGGCTTGCCATCATCGTCGTCATCCTGCTCGCGCCCGAGGGCGTGGTGTGGCGCTGGCGTGCGCATCGCCGGGCGCGCGGCGGCACGCAACGCCCGGACCACCCGGAGCCGGCGGCGCTCAGCAATCCGCCGCGCGTGCCGCCGCAGCAGGCGCCGGTGATCTTCGAGGCGCGCGGCGTGTCGAAGGCCTTCGGCGGCGTGCAGGCGGTGCGCGACGTGAGCCTGGAGGTCAGGCAGGGGGAGATCCTCGGCATCATCGGCCCCAACGGTGCCGGCAAGACCACGCTGTTCAATCTTCTCAACGGCTTCGTGCGCCCCGATCGCGGCACGATCCTGCTCGACGGACGCGACGTCACCGGATGGACGCCGCCGCAACTGTGTGCGGCCGGCGTCGCACGCACGTTCCAGGTGGCCCGACCCTTCCGGCGCATGAACCTGATCGACAACGCGATGATCGGCGCCTACCTGCGCGCGCGCGGCACTGCGGAGGCACGCGCGTTGGCGCAGGAGGCGCTGGCGCAGGTCGGACTCGCCGGACAGGCGATGCGCAGCGCGGAGGGGCTCACCAACCGCGAACTGCGCCTGTTGGAGATCGCGCGCGCACTGGCCGGCCGACCGCGCATTGTTCTGCTGGATGAGACCATGGCCGGCTTGACGGCCTCCGAGGTCGAGGAACTCATCGCCCTGGTGCGCGGCCTCGCTGCACGCGGCATTACGGTGGTGATCATCGAGCACACCATGCAGGCCATGGTGCGGCTGGTCGACCGCTTCGTCGTACTCGACGGCGGTGCCGTGCTGACGCAGGGAGAGCCGGCGCTCGTGACGCGCGACCCGGCGGTGATCGACGCCTACCTCGGTCGCAAGTGGAGGCTGGCCAATGCTTGAACTGCGCGGCGTGAGTGCCGAGTACGGGGGTGTGCCCGCCCTGGACGAGGTGTCGCTGCGGGTCGAGGCGGGCGAGTTCGCCGCCATCGTCGGGCCGAACGGTGCCGGAAAGAGCACCCTGTTCAAGGTGATCTCCGGCATCGTTCCCGCGACGCGTGGCTCGATCCGGTTCGAGGACCAGGAACTGACGGGGATGTCGGCGGCGCGCCGCGCCCATCTCGGCATCGCCCACGTGCCGGAGGGAAGGCAGGTGTTCTCCTCGCTCACCGTGCTCGAGAATCTGGAGATGGGTGCCTACACCGGCAGAGCACAGCGCGCGTGGAAGGACAACCTCGCGCGTATCTACAGCTGGTTTCCGGTGCTGGCCACGCGGGCGACGTCGCTGGCCGGTGCACTTTCAGGCGGCCAGCAGCAGATGCTGGCGATCGCGCGCGGACTCGCCTCCTCGCCGAAACTGCTCATGCTCGACGAACCGTCGATGGGGCTCGCGCCCGCGGTGGCCGACGAGATTTTCGAGCGCGTGGTGGAGATTCACGCGCAGTCGGGGCTCAGCGTGCTGCTGGTCGAGCAGCGCGTGGCCGAGGCCCTGCACTTCGCGCGGCGCGGTTACGTGCTAGAGGCCGGACGCGTCGTGCTGAGCGGCCCGCACGATACGCTGATGCGCGACGACCGCATCCGGCAGGCGTATCTGGGAATGTGAGCTAGAGTAGCGCACGAGAACGAGGAGGAGTGCGAATGCAACCGACAAGAGGCTTGGCTTCGGCCATCGCCGGAGTGCTGCTGGCGGTGCTGGCCGGCGCGGCGCTCGCGCAGGCCAAGGAGGTCGAGATCGGCCTGATCGCGCCGATGTCGGGCCCGTGGGCCCGCCAGGGCCAGGTCATGAAGAGCGCGGCCGATCTCGCCATCGCGACCATCAACGCGCAGGGGGGCATCCGCTCGCTGGGCGGCGCACCACTGCGGCTCGTGGTGTTCGATGCGGGCGACAGCGTGGAAAAGGCGAAGAATGCCGCGCAGCGAATGGTGGCGGAGTCGCCGAAGCTGGTGGGCGCTACCGGCGCCTACCTGAGTTCGTTCACCCTCGCCGTGACGGAGGTCACGGAGCGCGCCCAGCTGCCCGTTGTGACCTTCTCCTACTCGGATCTGATCACCGCGCGCGGATTCAAGTACGTCTTCCAGACTTCTGCAACGGGAGACCAGCAAGCCGAGGGGTCCCTGCCGGCGCTCGTCGAAATGGCGAAGGCGGCCACCGGCCGGGCGCCCAGGACGGTGGGCATCGTGATGGACAACACCGCGGCGTCCGTGGCGTTCGTCAAGCCGATCAAGGATCATCAGCTGGGCAAGCTCGGGCTGGAGCTGGTGGTCGACGAGGTGTTCACGCCACCGCTGGCGAACGCCACGCCGCTGGTCCAGAAGGTCCGCGCGAAGCGCCCGGACATCCTGCTGCTGCTTCCCACCGCGATCTCAGACGCGAAGCTGCTCCTCGAGAAGATGAACGAGTTCGGCCTCGGGAAGGGCAGGCTGCCGACAGTCTCCAACGGGGCTGCCATTCTCGACCCCGACCTGCGCAACAACATGAATGTCGCTCAGCTCGAGGGCGTGATGTCGGTGGTGGCGAACTGGCCCACCGCGTCCCAGAAGGACTTCGTCGCCCAGGTGCAGCGCGAAACCAAGGAGCCTTGGCCGACGCAGCACTTCGTCACCACCTACGGCGACATGTGGATCTTCAAGGCGGCGCTGGAGGCCGCGGGCAAGGCCGAACGCGGCGCCGTCGCCGAGGCGCTGCGCAAGATGAATTTGAAGGACGGTGCCGCCCGCTACTTCCCCGGCGGCGGCGTGAGGTTCGACGCCAGTGGCCGCCGGGAGGGTGCCGGCCTGCTGATCGTGCAGTGGCAGAAGGGCGTGCCCGTCACGGTGTATCCGCCGAAAGACGCGGTGGCGAAGCCGATCTGGCCCAAGCGTTAAGGCTGTACCACGACGGCACGAAGAAGGGCAAGAGCGAGAGAAACGCGCTGAACGCAGAGGAGCACAGAGGGCTCATCCGATGGGCGCTGTGAGATGGATTGCTTTTCTCTGTGTTCCTCGATGTCCTCAGTGTTGGAAGCGTTTCCAGTTCTTCGTGCCTTCGTGTCGTCGTGGTTTTCTAAGTTTCTTGAGGGAGGGGTAAATGAACGACGAACGTTTCAATCTTGGTCTGGAAATCCGCAAGTCGGTGCTCGGCAAGGAATACGTTGAGAAATCCATCGCGGCGGCGGACGACTTCAACCGACCGCTGCAGGAACTGGTCACGGAATACTGCTGGGGCGCGGTATGGGGACGTGAGGAGCTGCCGAAGAAGACGCGCAGCATGCTCAACCTGGCGATGCTCTCTGCGCTCAACCGGCCGCACGAATTCAAGATCCACGTGCAGGGCGCGCTGCGCAACGGCGTGAGCAAGGCGGAGATTCGCGAGGTGCTGCTCGCCGTGATGATCTACTGCGGCGTCCCGGCTGCGGTCGACGCGTTTCGCAATGCACGCGAGGCGATCGCCGAGTTCGAGAAGAATGGCGGTAAATAAGGCCTGCCGCCCCTGTGCGCCGCTCCGAGCGAGGGGCGGGCGCGCCAAGGCAACGACATGAGTGAAGAACAGTACGAAGTCTACGCGGTGAAGTACGCGCATCTGATGCGACGCTCGCCGGACAACTTCCTCGGCGGCGACCCTCACGACGTGGAGATGCCCCTCAATTACTACGTGTGGGTGATCCGCAATGCGCACCGCGCGGTGGTGGTCGACACCGGCTTCCATGAAGAGATGGCGCGCAAGCGCGACCGGCGCATCATCCGTCCGGTCGGCGAGGGAGTCAGCGCTCTGGGTCTGGCGCCGGAGAAGGTCACCGACGTCGTCATCACGCACATGCACTACGATCACGCGGGTAACCTTCCGCTGTTCGGCAAGGCGCGTTTCCATCTCCAGGACAAGGAGATGGAGTACGTCACCGGGCGCTGCATGTGCCACCACCTGATGCGCCACCCGTACGAAGTCGACGACGTGGTACACATGCTTCGCTGCGTGTACGACCACCGCGTCCAGTTCCACGACGGCGCCGGCCGGGTGGCCCCCGGCATCGAGGTGCACCACATCGGCGGCCATACCAAGGGCATGCAGGCGGTGCGGGTGCGCACCAAGCGCGGCTGGGTGGTGCTCGCCTCGGATGCCAGTCACTTCTATGCGCACATGGAGCAGGATCGTGCGTTCACCATCCTGCACAACCTCGCCGACATGCTCGCGGGGTACGACAAGCTGCGCGCGCTGGCGAGTTCGCCGCAGCACGTCGTGCCGGGGCACGATCCGCTGGTGATGGTGCGCTACCCGGCTGCGGGTTCGGGCATGGAAGACTGGATCGTCCGGCTGGACGTGGAGCCGACGTAGCCACGCAGACCTCTGTCCGACAAAGGAGGATCCGACATGGGCTTCATTCGCTTGGGCAGCAAGCCGCCGTGCGCGGTGGCGCCGGATGACACGGTCAGGCAGGCGGCGATGACGATGACCGACCGGAAGGTTGGCGCCGCCACGGTGGTGGACGGTGACGCCATCGTCGGGGTCATCACCGAGCGCGATGTCATGGGGAAGGTGGTGGCGCTCGGGGGTGACCCGGCGAGGATGCCGGTGCGCGAGATCATGTCGAGCCCTGCACTGTGCGTGCAGCTGGGCACGTCGGTCGAAGACGCGGCAGAGACGATGCGCAAGCACCACATCCGGCATCTGGTGGTGGTCGACGAGAATCAGAAACTGGTCGGCATGCTGGCGCTGCGCTATCTGCTCTACGAGATGATGGACGACATGCACCGCAATGTCGGCGATCTGATCGGCTTCATCATGAATGACGGGCCGGGCGGGTAGGCTGCCGGGATGTGGGAGAACGTCGCGATGGCGAGGGTGCCCGGTCAGAGGGGACGGGTCGAAACCCTACCCCTTTGCGAGCACGTCCAGCGCCGCCAGCACGCCGCTTGCCTTCACCGGGACCTCCGCGAGCCTGAGCCCCATCTCGACTCCGCTCAGCGTTCCCGCCAGCATGAGATCGTTGAAATGGCCGAGGTGACCGATGCGGAACACCTTGCCCTGGAGCTTGCCCAGCCCCATTCCGAGTGACATGTCGAAGCGGTCCAGAACCAGTTCGCGCAGCCTGTCGGCGTCGTGACCGTCCGGCATCAACACTGCGGTGAGCGAATTGCTGTACTCGTCCGGATTCGCGCACAGAATCTCCAGTCCCCACGCACGCACGGCCGCTCGGGTGGCCTCGCCGTGACGGGCATGGCGCGCGAACACGTTCGTGAGACCTTCTTCCTCGAGCATGCGCAGCGCTTCGCGCAGCCCGTACAGCAGATTGGTCGCCGGAGTGTAAGGGAAGAAGCCCTTGGCATTCGGCGCGAGCATCTCGTCCCAGCTCCAGTACGAGCGCGGCAGCTTCGCGGCCTTGCTCGCCGTCAGCGCCTTGTCGTTGACCGCATTGAACGACAGGCCAGGTGGCAGCATCAGCCCCTTCTGCGACCCGCCCACGGTGACGTCCACGCCCCATTCGTCCATGCGATAGTCGATCGAGGCGAGCGACGAGATGGTGTCCACCATCAGCAGTGCGGGGTGGTCGGTCCGATCCATCGCGGCACGCACTGCCGGCACCTGCGTCACCGCACCGGTGGAGGTTTCGTTGTGCACCACGCATACCGCCTTGATGGTGTGCGAGCGATCCTCGGAGAGCTTCGCTTCGATCGACGCCGCGTCCGCGCCGCGCCGCCAGTCGCCTGCGAGGAACTCGACCTCCAGGCCCAGCCGCGTCGCCAGCCGCCGCCACAGCGTGGCGAACTGACCGGTCTCGACCATCAGCACGCGATCGCCCGGCGAGAGCGTGTTGACCAGCGCCGCCTCCCAGGCTCCCGTGCCCGACGCCGGATACACGATCACCGGATGCCGCGTGCGGAACACCTTGCGCATCCCGACGAGCACCTCCTGACCGAGCGCGGCAAACTCAGGACCGCGATGGTCGATGGTCGGGGCGTCGATGGCGCGCAGGACACGTTCCGGCACGTTGGTCGGTCCGGGAATCTGCAGAAAGTGGCGGCCCGTATGGAGAGTCATGAAGGCGGTTCCATCGTTGTTCAGATCGATTCGGGCGATAGCATACCCGGCCTGCCCCTTCCAGACTGCGCAGCCGGGTGGCGCGCACTGCCTGCATGAGCCGCGCCGTCGGGATCATCGTGGTCGCGCAACTGTTAGGCGTGTCGCTGTGGTTCAGCGCAAACGCTGCCGCCGGCGATCTGGCGCACGCCTGGGGGCTGACCGCAGCGCAACTGGGCATGCTCACCAGCGCGGTTCAGCTCGGCTTCATTGCCGGCACGCTCGGCTTCTCGCTCACCGGACTGGCGGACCGATACCGCGCCAGCCGCATCGTCTGCACCTGCTCCCTGCTCGGTGCGGCGTGCAATGCCGGCTTTGCACTGTGCGCCGACGGACTGTCCGAGGCGTTCGTCTATCGCTTTGCGGTCGGACTGAGCCTCGCCGGCATCTATCCGGTCGGGATGAAGCTCATCGTCTCGTGGGTGGCAGACAAGGCCGGCGCCGCCTTGGGGCTGCTGATCGGCATGTTCACGCTCGGCACCGCCCTCCCGCACGGCGTGCGCGCGCTCGGTGCGGGGCTCGACTGGCAAGCGGTGGTGCTCAGTTCGTCGCTGCTCGCCCTGCTCGGGGGACTGGCGGTGTGGAAGGTCGGCGACGGCCCACACCTGAAGCGCAACGCGATGCCGCCCGCATGGGGCGGCGTGCTGAGCGTGTTGCGCATCGAGCGCTTCCGCGCCTCGGCTTTCGGCTACTTCGGCCACATGTGGGAGTTGTACGCCTTCTGGACCGTGGTGCCGCTGCTGGTGGCGAACGTGATGGGCGAAGCGCGGGCCGGCGTCGTCTCGGCCCTGTCATTCGCCGTCATCGCCATCGGTGGCATCGGCTGCACGTTGGGGGGGCGTCTGTCGCACCGCATCGGCAGTGCGCGCGTGGCCGCACTCGCCCTGGCAGCCTCGGCCTCGATGTGCGCGCTATACCCGTTGCTGTCCGCAGCGCCGCAGTGGCTGGCGATCGCGGCGCTGCTGACGTGGGGCGTTGCCGTCATCAGCGACTCGCCGCAGTTCTCCGCATTGTCCGCGCAGAACTGCCCGCCGCAGTACGTCGGCAGCGCGCTGGCCATGCAGAACGCGATCGGCTTCGCCATCTCCGTGGTGGCGATCTCGATCGCCACCGCCAGCATCGATGCGCTCGGCGGGCGCGTGGCCTGGCTGCTGCTTCCCGGGCCGGTACTGGGGCTGCTGGCGCTGCGACCGCTGCTGCGTGCGCATTGACGCAGCCATCGGCCGCGGCAAGCGGTTCAGCTTGCGTTCAGCCCCGAACGCTTACGCTTCTCTCCACACCGGGCAAGGTGCCCGGACCCGAGAAGGAGACGAGCGATGAAAGCGACGTTCACCAAGGCCGTGCTGACCCTTGCGCTGATCGGAATCGGTGCCGGCGTGGGAACCGTGTCCGCACACGAGCGCGGATTCGACCGCGGGGGGAAAGGCGCGGAGCGCTACGAGCACCGCTGGGAGCGCGATCACAGGCACTTCGACCGCAAGGGTCCTCACGCCAGACATCACGACAAGCGGGTTCACCGGCATGCTGCCCGCGCGAAGCGGGGGCACGACAGCGGGGTGACCATCATCTTACGCAGCATCTTCTGATCACCGGCGTGCCGCCGCGTGTCCGCAGAAAACGCAGGAGGGAGCCGAACCTCTCTCCTGCCGTGGCACTCGTCCACGGTGGGTTGTCACGCAGTGCCGCCGATCTGGACAATCCCTCGATCGATTTCGTCCAGCAGCCACGGCCAATGCGCGGCTGCGCAGAAGCCCGGAGAAGTGGCGACGATCCAGCCTTCTATTCGTGACGATATGTGAGCGACTGCTGCGAACAATTCGGTCACCTTGCGCTGCGCGAGCGCAACGGCTGCGTCATCGGCCACTCGGCCAGCTTGGCTCGCGTTGCCGTTGAAGTCGTTGATGAACCAATCCAGATCGATGTGCACGACCACCGTCCCAGCCGGAAGGTCTCGCAGCACCGCTTCCGGGCAGCTGCTGCCCGTGTAACTGCCGGCCAGGGATTCGGCGCCGTCAGGACCGCGCCTGGTGTGTAGAGCCGCCGGAAGATCGCGGTCGAGCTCGTGGTAGCTCATGTCCGGACCAAGCAGGCGGATTGCGCATGCGTCCGGCACGAACTCGTACTTCACGCTCCCGAGCGTACGACGGATGGTCTCGTCCAGGGCCCCAGGCGGGCACGCCTCGACGACGCGTGGGTCGAGTCGAATCAATATGGTGCGCGCACGTAGCAGGCGGTGATCGCGGCGACGTACTCGCCCCTCTGCAGCATCGGGCGTTCGTGCAAGTGCGTCGAGCCGCGGCCGAACACCACGGTCCCGGCCTCCGTGGGGATGGACAACAGCGGACGGCCGTCCGGCTGAGCGTGTTCGCCGAACACGCAGAGCACCATCCCGGTGTTCGGGGAGAGGCGTGCCGGCCGGCGCGTGGCCACGTAGGCGATCGCGGTGACCACGCATCCCGCTGCCGGTTGGTCCACATGGGGACCGAGGTGGTCGCCTTCGCGGTAGAACGTCATGCAACTTTGCTGCTCGTTCGGCTGGAATCGTTCGCCGAAGACCGCGCACAGCAAGGCCGTCATCGAGTGCGAGAACAGGAACTGCCTGGAAACCGGTCCCAACGGTGCAATACGGGCACGGTAAGCCACTCCGGACTGCGAATGCGTGACGACCGCCGCCGGTTCGGATTCGCGTGCCTCGCGCTCCAGGCTCTGCAGCAGCGGCCCGGCTATGGCCGATCGGACATGGGCGAATCCGTTCGCGGCAACCTGTGCGGACAATCGCTCGAGTTCCCCGGTCGACGTGGCGAATTCGAGCATGGCCTGCTCGGGTTCCTCACGCGACCCGTCCTTGCGGCCCGACTGCGCCATCCCGTCGGACTGCGCGCGAGCGGCCTCAGTTGACCGCTGCATCCATCGAGTCCGAGCGGATGTGCGAATCGAGATCGTCCAGCAGGGCATCGACCAGCGTCTGGACGTGAATCTTGCACTCGGTCGTCTCGGAAGCGTCAAAGGTGCCGAGCGTGACCTGCTTGGTCAGTTCGTAGCCGCCAGGACAAATCGCGAAGTAGGGGCACGCGCGTTCGCACGCCTGCTCGCTCACGCGGAAGTCACGGATGATCCGGTCGAGCTTGCCAGTGCGCAGCATGCCATCGAAGGACGATTCGTGGATGTTCCCGATCGACAGTCCCCTGCCGTCCCCATACAGATCCTTCAGCGTGGTGATTGCCAAACCTGCGTAGAAGGTCGTGATGTTGCCCTGGGCATCGACGCTGATCGATTTCAGCGGTGCCGAGGCATGTCGGTGATGGCCGAGACCGTCTTTGCCTTCGGCCGAAAGGATCCTCGCCATGGTCTGGGAGAAATTCTGGACCTTGAACGGCTGCCCGGCATGCTCCGCTTCGCGCAGGAGTTCGAGCAGCGCGCGGTAGAAGGCGTAATAGGCGTCCCGATCGTTCGTCGAGTACGCGAATCTCGGATCGACGCAGTCCGCTTCGGCGAGGATGTTGAAATGGAAATCGCTCAGGAATTGACGTCGGGCAAGAAAGAACTCGAGGAACGCGCGCGGATGTGCGAGCGTCTGCGGCGTGACCACCGCGATGAGCTTGTACGGAATGCCGTGGGCCTGCAGCAAATCCATGCCGCGCACCGTCTTCTCATGCGTGGGGCCGCCGTTCCAGTTGACGCGGTAAGCATCGTGCAAGGCGGCAGGACCGTCGCAGCTGATGCCCACTCCCAACACCCCGCGCCAGCGCGAGAACAGGTCGCACCATTGCTCGTTGATCAGGACCCCGTTGGTCTGAATCCGAAACCGGACCGAGATGTCCTTGGCGCTGCGTTCGCCGATCGAGAGGATGAGCCCCATCGCCTCGTCGTAGTATGAGGGAGGCAGAGAGAGCGGTTCGCCGGAGTGCCAGACGACCGTGACATCGCCTCCCAGGTGTTCCCCCGCGAACAGATCCTCGAACAGCCGCCGCAGCAGCGAGATGGGCATCGTGCGGCGTTCGCGCCGGCTCTCGGCACTGAGGTCGCAATACTTGCAGTCCAGGTTGCAGAGGGAATTGCCCTGCAACACGATCAGTTCGATGGGCTCGAGCTCGTGGGGGGCGTCCACTTGGGGAATTCACTGCGTGATGAGGGTTCGACGGCGTGTCGGCTGCATCGACCGCAACGCTACGACTCGGCGGCCGATGCAACCGTCCAGATGCGTCAAACCCGCATCATGGGTCCCCAGCTGCTCGTTGCCTTTTCGTCGGCAGGCGCCTGCGATTTCACCACGGGGTGTCCCGTGAGCTTGCCTGCCTTGAGCGCCTCCTGTGCGCGGACGATCTTCGACAGCAATGCATCGTTGTGTTTCATCTTCGAAATCCTCTTGATTGTTGTTGAGCCGCTCGCGCCCGGTCCCGTCGGCACTTGCGACATGTGAGCTTACCACCATGAAAGGGCCGCTGCGATCGATCCGACCGGCCCTTCATGCGTGGCGGAATAGAATGCCGTGCGTGCGCGCGAGGGAGCCGACGGGGTGTGTATCAGATGGTCCGGTCCGGCGTGCCCGTCGCTGCGCTCGACTTCATGACAGGAACCCGACCATGTCACATCGAACCGATCCCGCACAACCAGGCGGGGCTCATCCCTGGAGCAGGAGGACGCCATGAAGCGCCTCGTTGGCCTCATGAGCGATGCCTCCGCACTGGCCGCTCCCTTCTGGAAGAGCGAAGAACGGCGGCCGGCGCTCGTCCTGCTGGGGGTCGTGGTCGCGCTCAATCTGGCGCTGGTCGCACTCGCGGTCACGTTCACCTATTGGCAAAACGCCTTCTACAATGCCCTGGAAGCGCGAGACTGGAACGCCTTCATCGCCCTGCTTCTCTGGTGGCACCGGACTGGCACCGGAACCTGGATGCCGGGCTTTGCGCTGCTTTCCGTGGTGTTCGTTCTGTTGACGGTGTACGCGCTGTACCTGCGCCAAGCACTGCAGATCCGCTGGCGACGCTGGATGACTGCGCGCCTTTCCGAGGACTGGCTGTCCGCCCGGGCCTACTACCGCATGAGCTTGACGGACCAGGCGACGGACAATCCCGATCAACGCATCGCCGAGGACGTGCGCCTGTTCGTGGACCACAGCCTCGAGCTGTCGCTGGGGTTGATGCGTTCGCTCACCTCGGTCGTGTCCTTCGTCGTCGTTCTGTGGTCCCTCTCGGGGACGATCGTGGTGCTCGGCGTGTCCGTTCCGGGCTACCTGGTCTGGTGCGCAGTGCTGTACGCGGCGTTCGGTACAGGGGTCTCGCACGCGGTCGGAAGACGGCTGGTCGCGCTCAACTACCGAAAACAGCAGGTCGAGGCGGATTTCCGTTTCGACCTGATCCGCATCCTCCAGAACGCCGAGGGAGTGGCGTTCTACGACGGCGAGGCTGAGGAAAAGCGCAACGTCGCGCGCCGCTTCGCCCACATCATGGGCAACTGGCGATCGATCATGACGGTCACGAAAAACCTGACCTTTTTCACTTCGGGCTTCGCCCAGGTGGCCCTGGTGTTTCCCTTCGCGGTGGTGGCGCCGGGCTACTTCTCGGGCCGAATCTCGCTCGGCGGAGTATTCCAGACGAGCAGTGCCTTCGTTCAGGTGCAGACCGCACTGTCGTGGTTCGTCGAGAACTATCAGGCGCTGACGGAGTGGTCCGCAACGGTGGCCCGGCTCAGGGGATTCTCGTTTTCCCTGGCCAAGCAGTCGAGCGGAGGCGGGCCGGTCGTCGCAGAGGACGCCGGGAATCGGCTGGAACTGCGCGACGTCACCCTGCACCTGCCGTCCGGGGCCAGCCTCCTGGACAATGCCGATCTGAGGATCGAGGCCGGCGAGCGCGTGCTGCTCACCGGGCCTTCCGGCACGGGCAAGTCGACCCTGCTGAGGGCGATCATCGGCATCTGGCCGTTCGGATTCGGTTGCATCGCACGGCCTTCGGCATCCCGGATGTTCTTCTCCCAGCGTCCCTACATGCCCGCGGGATCGCTCAAGCGCATCTTGTGCTATCCGCGCAGCGCGGAAGAGTTCTCGGACCAGGAGGTGACTGAAACATTGCGCGCGGTCGGACTCGGCCACTTGGCCGGCAGCCTGGACGGAGTCGATGTCTGGGACCGCCGGCTGTCAGGAGGCGAGCAGCAGAAGGTGGCGCTTGCGCGGGCGCTGCTGATCAGGCCGGACTGGCTGTTCATGGACGAGGCCACCTCCAATCTCGACGCCGACGCGGAAGACCAGTTCTATCGCTGCCTGCTGCAGGCACTGCCGGACAGCACGTTCGTGTCGGTCGGACATCGCGGCGAGCTGCGCAGATATCACGATCGCGTGCTGCGGGTGAACGCTCAATTGCTGAGCGAAGAGGCGTGACGCAAGGACACGCAAGGGGGGGCGGGTCGTCACCGCCTGCTCCGCCTGTTGCCAGTGTCGCCTGTCGCCAGAATGACGAGTGTTTGAATCATGGTAATGTTGATTGGCAACGACGCCGTTGAGGACGCCAGAGACGGTGTCGCATCGGCGATCGTTACGATCGACTCGATGCATGGGTGGTATGTGGAATGAAGCAGGACTTGCTGCCGAACACGCCGGCCGTTTCGCGATTGCGGGAGGTCGCGAATCTGGTGTCGAATGCGACGCCCGCACGTATCGCCGACTACCTCCGTGAACACTATGCCCCCCACTACGCTGAACGGGAACCCACCGGGCGCCGGATCGCATCGTTCATGGACTGGAAGGCACGTGGCGGCATCGAAGTCGTCGACGTGGCGCAGGCGACCGAACGGCGCGTGGAGATCACCATGCGCCAGCCGCTCTCGGACGAGCATTGGATGGTCGCCCTGGAGGTGGAAGGCACTCCACCCCATCGGATCGAGGCCTTGCTGGTCGGTCGTGCGGCGCTGCCGTCGATTCACCCGCCTCCGTCGGATGCGCAGGCGGCCGATGCATTCATCGACTACGTCGGCAGGCTGGCCGATGCGGACCTGTTCTCCGGCGCGGTTCTGATCGCCCGGCACGGGGAGATTCTCGGCCAGGCGGCTTTCGGACTCGCCAACCGTGACTTCACCGTGCCGAACGACCTGGAGACCAGGTTCAATATCGCGTCGCTGTGCAAATCGTGGACCGCGGTCGCCATTGCCCAGTTGATCGAAGCAGGCAAGCTGTCCCTGGACGATCCGCTCTCGAAGTTCGTCGACTACCCCGATCGCGCATCCGCCTCTGCAATCCGCATCGAGCACCTGCTGTCGCACACCTCCGGGCTGGGCACCTATTTCACCGATTCCTTCTATCGCACCGCCCGGCATCTCATCCGTAGCGTCGACGACTATCTGGAACTGTCCAAGGATGAGCTTCCGTCTTTCGCGCCCGGCACGGCATGGAAGTATTCGAACACGGGGATGGTCGTGCTCGGAAAGGTCATCGAGATCGTGACGGGGCGCAGTTACGCCGAATGGGTGGAGTCGACCCTCCTGCGCACCGCTGGCATGACTCGTTCCGGATTCCTCGAGCTCGACTACGTGAACGAGAACGTGGCGGTCGGTTACGCCAAGCAATGGTCGGTAGATGGAATGCGGGTGGCGAACAGTTTGTTCGAGAACTTCGTCGGAGGTTGTCCGGCGGGCTGCGCCTTTGCCACCGTGGGAGACGTGTTCAGGTTCGCCGAGGCGCTGCGCAACGGACGGCTGGTGAGCCCCGAGATGCTCGAACTGATGACCAGCGCGAAGCCTCAGCTGCAGTCGCCCGACTACGGATACGGATTCAGCATCCACCCGGAGCGTGCGCTGTATGGGCACAGCGGCGGATTGCTGGGCGTGGGCGCCAATCTCGACATCGTCCTCGATCCGGCGGGCTGGGTCGTGGTCGTGTTGGCGAACACCTTGAGCATGCGCGCACCGACCCTGAAGGCACGCCAGCTCATCGGCGTGACAGTGCCGGAAGCGGAAAGCGGGCGCGCTTATCTGCCAACCGCCGGCATGACCGTGCGTTGAGAGCGAGGCGTCGGTGGAGCTTCTGCAGCGTCTGACCCGTACCCCCGGAATTCCCGGGCGTGAACACCGCATCCGTGCCGAGATCGAACGCTGCGCCATGGAGCGGCGACTGTTCGACGAGATGCGTACCGACGCACTGGGCTCGCTCATCGGGTTGCGCCGGCCGCGGTCGAATGCGCAGCCCGGGAAGACGAGACGCGTGATCGTCGCCGCACACATGGATCAGGTCGGCTTTCTGGTCTCGCACATTACCGACGAGGGCTATCTGCGCCTGCACCCGGTCGGATCGTTCGACCCGCGTACGCTATTCGCGAGGCGCGTCACCGTGTGCACCGACGCTGCCGGTGATCTTCCCGGGGTACTGACCCTCAGTGGCCGACCCATCCATACGGCTTCCCCCGAGGAGTTGAAGCGGGTGCCCGAGATCGGCGAGTTCTACGTCGATCTGTCCCTCCCTGCGGAGCAGGTGAAGGCGCGGGTCGGGCTCGGCGACATGGTGGTGTTCGACAGCGAGTTCGCCCTGATCGGCAATGCCGTCGTGGCGCCAGGTTTGGACGACCGGGTCGGCTGCTGGGCGCTGCTGCGCGCGCTGGAGAAACTGACTGCGCACGACTGCGAAATCCATGCGGTATGGACGTCGCAGGAAGAGCTCGGTTCGCGCGGGGCTGGACCGGCGGCTTTCGGCATCGACGCCGACATCGGTATCGCCTGCGACACCACGGTCTGCTGCGACGGCCCCACGGTACCCGCGGAGCAGCACATCACCAGGTTCGGCGGTGGCATCTCGATCCAGATCGCCGACTCCTCGACGATTTCCGATCCCGAACTGGTTCGCGACCTCGAGGGCATCGCGCGACGTGCAGGCATCAGATGTCAGCGCAGCCTCATGCTGGGTGGCGGACAGGATGGTGCGCTCATCCAGCGCTCGCGTCGCGGCGTACGTACGGTGGTCCTGAGCTGTCCCGTCAAGCACCTTCACACGGTGGCCGAAATGGCGCATCGGGACGACCTGGACTCGTACCGGGACCTGCTCGCAGCCTATCTGTCCAGCCTGTAGGCGGCCGGGACCTCAGGCGTCGAGCGCCTCCACGCCGATCAACCGCGAAATGCGGATCGGCTCGCCCTCGCGGTGCAGGGCGACCACGCGCTGCTGCAGCGCCCGTTCCGCGACCGTCATGCGTGCGCGCTGGCGCGTGTACTCCGCCCACGATTTGATGACGAAACGTTCGACGTAGCGGCCCTCGTCCTCGAGGTCGCGGAAGATGCGCCAGCTGCTCGCGCCGTTGCGTCGGCGCACCCCTTCCACCGCGCTGACCGCGCTCAGGAACGCCTTCCGGTCCTCGGGATCCACGCGATACTCGATCTGGATCAGCACGGGGCCGTCGTCCGCGCCCGGCTGGATTGCCAGCGACAGTTCGGGCAGCTGCACGCCGGTGGTGACGTCCGCCTCGTTTCCCATCGACACCTTGACGTGCCGAGTGATCAGCAACAGCGCCAGCATCACCACCGCAGAAACCGACAGGGCGATGCGCGTGTCCGCAAGCCAGGCGAGCGCACCCCACAGGAGGCTGCCCAGCGCGAGGCTCGCCTGCACGGCCACCAGATTGGTGGACACGGCTCGTGCACGCACCCATGCGGGTGCGGAGCTCTGGGTGCCGGCTGACAGGCTCGCGTGCACGCTCACCCAGGCGGCGCCGGCCACGGCGGTTCCTGCCAGGGCCAGGAACGTCCAGGGCGCGAACGCGATGACCAGCGTCGCCGCCCCCCACGCGAGGATGCCGCCGACGATCACCGTGTTGAGCGGGACGCGGCGCAGGTGTCGTGGTATCCACAGCGCACCGACGACGGCGCCGGCGCCGAAGAAGCCGAGCAGCATGCCGAATCCGCCGGCACTCATCTGCAGCTGATCGCGTGCGATGACCGGCAGCAGGGCCCACAGGGCGCTCGCACAGGAGCTGAATGCCAGGTTGCGGATGACCGCGGACTGCAGCGGGGGAGAATGCCGCAGGTAACGCAATCCGCTGCTCATCCCGGAGAACAGCGTCTCGGGCGCACCGGGAATGGAACGCGCTGCCGTGCGCCAGCCTTGCAGGGCGACCAGCATGACGATGAAGAACAGTGCACTGGCCAGCATGGCGCTTCCGGAGCCGATCCAGGCGGCCAGCGCACCGGCCAGTGCCGGCCCCACCGCCCGCGCGACGTTGAAGGCGACCGCACCCAGTGCGACCGCGCGCGCGAGCTCGGCGCGCGGCACCAGGTCGTTGATCATCGCCTGCTGCGCGGGCATGTAGAAGATGAAGCCCACGCCGGTGAGGAAGGTGAGGATCAGCAACGACATCGGCTCGATCATCCCGGCCAGCGTCGCGACGCCCAGGACGGCAGTCGAGCCCAGCAGCAGCGCCTGGGTGGCCATCACCACTTGCCGGCGGTCGACGATGTCGGCGAGCGTTCCAGCGATCATGCCGACCAGGAGCGCAGGGCCGGTGCTGGCGGTCTGGACCAGCGCCACCATGAACGCGGAGGGGGTCAGCGTGGCCATCAGCCAGGCTGCCACCGTGGCGTGCATGGTGAACCCGAGCGCGGTGGCGACCGTACCGAAGTAGAAGCGACGGAAGCGCGGAAACCGCAGCGGTGAGGCGCGCAGGCGATGCGCCACTGCCGACCGCAGCATGGACATCCGGGGGCGAGACGTCTGCAACGGGAAGTCGGGCCGTGGTAGATGGGAACGTCATTGTCGCAGCAGCGCGTGTGCCGTGCGCGACGGCGTTGCCGGACGGTCGCATTACAATGCATCGCTATGGCACTCACCCCCAAGCCCGTCCGCTTCCATGCGCATGCCCCTCGCGGTGCGCATCCGCTTCAGACGCGCCTGCGCCGGGAGGTGGACGGCGAGGTGATGTTCGACGACGCCAGCCGCGGCCGCTATAGCACCGACGCCTCCATCTACCAGATCGAACCGGTTGGCGTGGTGGTCCCGCGTAGCGAGGAAGCGGCACGCATTGCGCTGCAGATCGCGTCCGAGGCCGCAGTGCCCATCCTGCCTCGCGGCGCCGGCACGTCGCAATGCGGACAGAGCGTAGGAGCGGCGCTCGTCATCGACAGCAGCAAGTACCTGAATCGCGTGCTCGACGTGGATGTCGACACGCTCGAGGCCGTGGTGCAGCCGGGGGTCGTGCTCGATCAGCTCAATGCATCGCTGCGCAAGCACGGACTGTGGTATCCGGTCGACGTGTCTACCTCGGCGCAAGCGACATTGGGCGGCATGGCGGGCAACAATTCCTGCGGCTCGCGCTCCATCCGCTACGGCAACATGGTGCACAACGTGCTCGACATCGACGCGTGGCTGAGCGACGGGGCCCGCTGGCGGTTCGGTCCGAGCGAGCAGCTGGCGGACGCGCCGTCCGGCTATCGCGCGCTGATCGAGAAGGTCCACGCCGTGACGCAGCGCGAAGCGGCCGAGATCGAGGCGCGCTGGCCGAAGGTGCTGCGCCGCGTCCAGGGCTACAACCTGGATATGGTCGTCCCGGGCCGGGCGCACAACCTGGCGCACCTGCTGGTCGGCTCCGAGGGCACGCTGGCGTACTTCGAGCGGCTGCGGCTCAAGCTCTCGCCCATCCCGAAGCACAAGGTGCTGGGCGTGTGCCACTTCCCGACCTTCCATGAGGCGATGGATCGCACGCGGCACATCGTCACGCTCGATCCCGACGCGGTCGAGCTGGTGGACCGCAGGATGATCGACCTCGCTCTGGATATCCCGCAGTACCGCGACATCATGCATCGCTATGTGCGGGGCAGGCCGGATGCGATCCTGCTCGTGGAGTTCGCGGGGGCGGAGCGCGACGCGCAGCTCGCGAAGTTGAAGCGGCTGGCCGAACTGATGGGTGACCTCGGGCTGCCCGGCAGCGTCGTCGAGGTGACCGACGCGCCGGGGCAGAAGGACATCTGGGAAGTGCGCAAGGCGGGTCTGAACATCATGATGTCCATGAAGGGCGACGGCAAACCGGTGTCCTTCATCGAGGATTGCGCCGTGCCGCTCGAACACCTCGCCGAGTACACGGCGACGATCACCGAGGTCTTCGCCAAGCACGGCACCCGCGGCACCTGGTACGCGCATGCCTCGGTCGGTACCTTGCACGTGCGGCCGGTGTTGAACATGAAGGACGACGGGGCGCTGAAGATGCGCGCGATCGCCGAGGAAGCCTGCGAACTGGTGCGCAGGTTCAAGGGCGCGTACTCCGGCGAGCACGGCGATGGACTGGTGCGCTCGGAGTGGATCGAGCCGATCCTCGGCGAGAAGCTCGCGCGCGCGCTGGGAGAGGTCAAAGATCTGCTCGACCCGAAAGGGCTGATGAACCCAGGCAAGATCGTGCGGCCGACGAAGATGGACGACCGCAGCCTGTTCCGCTTCCGGCCCGGCTATCGCGGCGATCAGGCGAACTGCGTGCTCGACTGGAGCGAGTGGGGAGGGTTCAGTGGCGCGGTCGAGATGTGCAACAACAATGGCCACTGCCGCAAGTTCGATGCAGGCACGATGTGCCCGTCGTTCCGTGCCACGCGCGACGAGCGGCACCTCACGCGCGGGCGCGCGAACACCCTGCGCCTGGCGCTGAGCGGCCAACTCGGCGGCCAGGACCAGGCGAGCAACGCCGTGCGCGCGGCCCTCGACCTGTGCGTGAGCTGCAAGGGCTGCAAGCGAGAGTGCCCCACGGGCGTGGACATGGCGCGCATGAAGATCGAGTTCATGCACCGGTGGCATCAGAGCCAGCCGCACTCGCTGCACGAGAAGCTGATCGCCTATCTGCCGCGCTACGCTCCGGTGGCAGCGAAGTTCGCGCCGCTGATGAACCTGCGCAATCGGGTCGCCCTGCTCGCCCGCATGAGCGAGGGCTGGACCGGGTTCAGCGCGAAGCGTTCGCTGCCGGCGTGGAGGCGCGACACCTTCCTGGGCACGGCCAGGGACACGGGGGGCATCCATGACGCCCGCGAAGTCGTGCTCTTCGCCGACAGCTTCAACAACTACTTCGAGCCGGACAACCTGCGCGCCGCGCAGCGCGTGCTTCACGCTGCCGGCTACGCTGTGCACGTTGCCCGGCCCCAGGACCACGGCCGTCCGCTCTGCTGCGGCCGCACCTTCCTCTCCGCGGGCATGGTGGACGAGGCGCGCGTCGAAGCGCGGCGGCTGATCGGCGCCATCAAGCCGTACGCCGAGCGCGGCGTGCCCATCGTCGGACTGGAACCGTCCTGCCTGTTGAGTCTGCGCGACGAGTACCTCGTGCTGGGACTGGACGAGGAAGAAGTCGGCGTCATCGCCGAACGGGCCGATCTGTTCGAGGAGTTTTTGGTCGACGAACTCGACGCCGGTCGCCTGCAATTGCCGCTGCAGTCAGTGGACGGCCAGCGTGCGCTGCTGCATGGGCACTGCCATCAGAAGGCCTTTGCCGCGATGCCGGCGGTGGAACGCGCGCTCAGGCTCGTGCCCGGGCTGCAGGTCGAGACCATCGAGTCGAGCTGCTGCGGCATGGCCGGCGCGTTCGGTTACGAAGCCGAGCATTTCGACGTGTCGATGAAGATGGGCGAACTGGGCCTGCTGCCCAAGGTGCGCGAGGTCGATGCGAACACCTGGATCGTCGCCGACGGCACCAGCTGCCGGCACCAGATCCGCGACGGCGCCGGTCGCGAGGCGATGCATGTGGCAATGGTGTTGATGCGCGCGTTGCGCTGAACCCGTCGTCCCGGCGCAGCCACGTCGTCATCCCGGCGGAAGCGGGATCCATCGGCTCGTCAGGTCAATCCAGGTAGCCGGTCTCGCTCTGGATGATCGGCGTCCACCGCGCGATCTCCGCCTGCAGCAGGTCGCGCAGCCCGGCCGGTGTGACCTTCCGATCGTCGACCGGCTCGCCGCCGAGTTCCTTGAAGCGCCGGATCACCTCAGGGTCCTTCAGTGCCTTGCGCAGCGCGTTGCCGAATCCGTCCAGCGCAGCCTTCGGCGTGCCCTTCGGCGCGTACACGCCGTGCCAGACGATCACCTCGAAGTCCTTCAGCCCGCCTTCGATCAGGGTTGGCGCCTGGGGCAGCGAGCCGATGCGCGTGCGCGTCGCCACGCCGTACATCTTCACCTTCTTCGCGCGGATGTAGGACAGCGTCTGAGTGGTCTGGTCGCACAGCAGATCCACGTGGCCGCCGACCAGGGCCGTCATCGCCGGCGCCGTCCCCTGGAACGGCACGGTGGTCAGCTGCAGCCCGAGCGTGCGCCGCAGCTGCATCGCGCACATGTGGGAAGCCGCGCCCGGACCGGCGTGGGCCAGGTTGATCCTGTCCCTGTTCGCACGCAGGTAGGCGGTGAGCGACTGCATGTCGTTTGGCGGCAGGTCGGCACGACCCACCAGCGTCATCGGGACGTCCACCACCTGGCCGATGTACTCGAAGCTGTTCAGCGCGTCGAAGGGCAAGTCCCGGTACAGCGCGCGGCTGGTCGCCATGCCGTTGTGATGCAGCAGGAAGGTGTAGCCGTCCTTCTTTGCGCGCGCCACATGGCCGGCGCCGATGGTGCCGCCGGCGCCGGTGCGGTTTTCCACCACCACCGACTTGCCGAGCGTTTTGCTCATCGCATTGGCGAGAACGCGCGCCACCGTGTCCGTCGGGCCGCCGGCCGAGAAGGGCACCACCAGCGCGACCGGACGCGCGGGCCAGGGCCGCGAGGCGGCGCAACCGACAGCGGGCATGGCGATCAGGAGCGAGAGCAGACCGAGCGTGACGAAACGCGCGACGGCCCGGATCATGATCAGTGAATTTCCGGCTCCGGCGTCGGCGCCGTGCCTTCGAGAAAGCGGAAGTCGCAGCCTTCGTTGGCCTGCGTGATGTGCTCGGAGAAGATGGCGCCGTAGCCGCGCTGGAACTTCCTCGCCGGCTGCTTCCATGCCGCGCGGCGCCGCGCCATCTCCTCTTCGGTCACCTTCAGCTCGAGACGGCGGCCGGGGACGTCGAGTTCGATCAGGTCGCCGGACTGCACGAACGCCAGCGGGCCGCCGATGTAACTCTCCGGTGCGACGTGCAGCACGCACGCACCGTAGCTGGTGCCGCTCATGCGAGCGTCGGACAGGCGCACCATGTCGCGCACGCCTTGCTTCAACAGCTTCTTCGGGATCGGCAGCATGCCCCACTCGGGCATGCCCGGTCCGCCGAGCGGTCCCGCATTGCGCAGCACCAGGACGCAGTCGGCGTCCACCTCCAGCGCCTCGTCGTCGATGCGTGCGGCCATGTCATTGTAGTCCTCGAACACCACCGCCCTGCCGGTATGCCGCAGCAGCTTGGGGTCGGCAGCGGTCGGCTTGATGACGGCGCCGTCGGGTGCGAGATTGCCGCGCAGCACGACCAGCCCGCCGGTCGCCTTCACCGGCTTGTCCAGCGGCGCGATGACCTCGTGCAGGTAGCTCCTGGCGCCGGCGATGTTCTCTCCGAGCGTCCGGCCGTTGACCGTCTTCTGCGAACCGTCGATCAGGCTGCCCAGTTCGGCCATCAACGCCGGCAGGCCGCCGGCGTAGTAGAAATCCTCCATCAGATACTTGCCCGAGGGCCGTACGTTGGCGAGCAGCGGCACCTTGGCCGAGATCGCATCGAAGCGCTCCAGCGGCAGCTTCAATCCGGCGCGTCCGGCCATGGCGACGAGGTGCACGATGGCATTGGTTGAGCCACCGAGCGCCATGAGCACGGCGATGGCGTTGTCGAACGAGCCGTCGGTGAGGATGTCGCGCGGTTTGAGGTCCTCCCACACCATCTCGACGATGCGGCGGCCGCAGGCCTCGGCCATACGCGAGTGATTGGAGTCGACCGCGGGAATCGCCGAGGAGGCAGGCAGCGCGAGTCCGAGGGTCTCGGCCAGGCTCATCATGGTCGCGGCGGTCCCCATGGTCATGCAGGTCCCCGCCGAGCGCGCGATGCCTTCCTCGATCTCGCCCCACGCGCGCTCGTCGATGTTGCCGGCGCGCAGTTCCGCCCAGTATTTCCACGAATCGCTGCCGCTGCCCAGGGTGTTGCCGCGCCAGTTGCCGCGTAGCATCGGGCCGGCAGGCATGAACACCGTCGGCAGGTTCATCGATACCGCGCCCATGATGAGCGCCGGCGTGGTCTTGTCGCAGCCGCCCATCAGGACGCAGCCGTCGGCGGGATAGGAGCGAAGCAGTTCCTCCGTCTCCATCGCCAGCAGGTTGCGATAGAGCATGGTGGTCGGCTTCTGAAAAGGCTCCGACAGCGAGATGGCGGGCATCTCCAGCGGAAACCCGCCCGCTTGCCACACACCACGCTTGACCTCCTCCACCCGCTGCTTGAAGTGGGTGTGGCACTGGTTGATGTCGCTCCAGGTATTGATGACGGCGATCACCGGTTTGCCGCCGTAGTCCTCGCGTGAATAGCCCATCTGCAGGGTGCGCGAACGGTGGCCGAAGGAGCGCAGGTCCTTTGCGCCGTACCACCGGTGGCTGCGCAGTTCTTCTGGTTTCTTGCGTGCCATGTGGATCGTGACGTGACGTGTCGGTCGTGGGAACAATGGGGCAACGTTAGCATTAATCCGTCGCCGCCTGTTTCGCGCCCGGGACAGGTCAAAAAAAGCCCGGCGGCACCGAAGTACCGGCCGGGCATGCTCACCGCAACGGCTTGTGGCTGCCTTGCGGTGCAGTTCCGGAGGCTGGAGAAGCGCTCAGGAGTGGAGGAGAAACCGTCTACATCACCGTGATCTTCTTCTTGGTGGTCGCTTCGCGCTTGGGAAGCGTCAACGTCAGCACGCCATTCTCATATCGGGCCTCGGCGCCGGTCTCGTCCACCGGTTGCGGCAGGCTGAGCGTGCGCGACATCGCACCGTAGGAACGCTCGCTGTGGATGACGCGCTCGCCTTCCTTCTCCTCCTTGGCGCTGCGCGCCTCGGCGAGGATGGTGACGTCGGTGCCATCCACGGACACCTTGATGTCTTCCTTCTTTACGCCGGGGATGTCGGCGGTGATCCGGTACGCCTTGTCATCCTCCGTCGCGTCGATCCGGATCGTCTCGATCTGCGGTGCCTGCGCCATCCGCACCGGTCGAAAGACCAAGCCCCGCATCATGTCGTCCAGCTCCTGAAACGGGTCCAGCCGTCTGATGTTCGCCATGTGTTCCACCGTCAGAATGTCGAATCACCGAGGCGACGGAGCTCATCCTCCGCCTCGAACCAGTCCTGCTCCGGGGACCCGCCCACGAAGCCGCGGCGTTCCGCACGGAAATACGCAGCTTCCGCCACCCGACGCTGCCACTCGCCCTGCTCCGCCGGGGCGGCCCGCGGCACCATTCCGGCTTGGATGATTGCGCTGTCCGATGCAGTCGCCGGCTGGCTGCGTGCGCGCAGCGTCTTGGTGTCTGGCGTTGCCGGGGGCTTCTCCGCGGCCGCACGGCGCCGCGGCCTTCCTGCCGTGCCCGTCGTCGTCGTATTGCTGGTACTCATGTCATATCGCTCCTTGCCAATCCACGACCGCGGGCAACGCCGTCGATCGCAGTGTCGATCGCTTTCGCGATGGGGTCCTTGACTTACGTCAACTGTCGCGCACGGCGTGCAGTGACGAGGACTGCACGCCTGCGCACGCCCTGTAATTTCTGCACGACACGAACGCCGTGCGTGCATCATCCTGGCGCTGCCGTGTGACCTCGCGATGGCGCGAAACGATCCCTTGCGCCGCTCACACGCGTGCGCGTCGCGTACGCGCTCGCACGGCGCGGCGAACCGCTTCGAGCGGCTGCGCATTCAGTACGTGCTCCCGTCCGATCCATCCGCGCCGGGCCTGGCCTACGGCGAAGCGGACTAACTCCAGTTCCTGGCGCGAACGGGCATCGGAGCACAGCGCGAGCCGCACGCTCTCGTCCCTGGCCATCCGGCAATGCACGTCGCTCAGCCCGCCGCGTTCCGGATGCGCGCTCAGTTCGAGCGCGATGCCGCGCTGCCGCGCTCTGTGCAGTACCTTCTGCATGTCGACCTCCCAGGCTTGCCCAGGGTCGCCTGGGTGCTGCGCCAGCGGATGGGCGAGCACGTGCAGGTGGGGGTCGTCGAGGGCGCGCAGCAGGCGCGCGGTCTGCTTCGCGCGAGACAGATCGAAGCGGCTGTGCACGGCTGCGATCACGACGTCCAGCGTCGCGAGCACCGAGTCGGGCAGCCCGAGCGCCCCGTCCTCCCGAATCTCGACCTCCACGCCCTTGAGCACCACGAAGTCCGACACGCGGGCATTGAGTCGATCGATCTGCGCGCCTTGCCTCGCCAATGCGTCGGCGTCGAGCCCGCGCCCGAGAGCCGGCGCGAAGGCGAGGTCCGCAATGGCCAGGTACTTCAGGCCGCGCGCGCGTGCGGCTCGCGCCATCTGCTCGAGCGAGTCTGCGCCGTCGCCGTCACGCGTGCGAACGTGCAGATCGCCCTGGAGATCGGCCGGTTCGATCAGCTGCGGAAGATCGCCCGAGGCGGCCGCCTCGATCTCGCCGCGGTCCTCGCGCAACTCGGGTGGAATCCACGGCAATCCGACTGCGTCGTACACCGATTCCTCGGTCGCACCGGCGACACGCCGTTCTTCGCGGAACACGCCGTACTCGTTGAGCTTCAGGCCCCGCTCCAGTGCCAGCCGTCGGATCACGATGTTGTGCGCCTTCGAGCCGGTGAAGTAGACCATGGCCGCGCCAAGACTCTCGTGCGGGACCACGCGCACGTCGACCTGGAGCCCGCACTTGAGGCGGACCGTGGCGCGTGTCGTACCGCTCGCCTCGACGGCCACCACGTCGGCGTAATGCGCCAGCCGGTCCCTGACCGGTTCGTACGCAGAGGCGACCACCACGAGATCGAGGTCCCCCACCGTCTCGCGCATGCGCCGGTAGCTTCCCGCGATCTCCACCCGCTCGATTCCCGCCGCCGCACGCAGATGCGCGGCGAGCGCTTCGCCGTGTTGCGCAGCGACGGCAAGCTTCATGCGCCGTTCGCCGGGCATGCGCTGCAGCGCCTCGAGGATCTTGCTCTCGGTCTTCTCGCCAAAGCCCGGCAGGGCGCGGATGCGTTGCGACAGGGCTGCGGCCCGCAACTGATCCACGGAGCGCACGTCCAGGTCGTGCCATAGCACCTTGACCCGCTTGGGGCCGAGCCCGGGCACTTTCAGCAGGCCGACGACGCTCGACGGGACTTCCTTCTCCAACCGCCGCAGGAAGTCGCAGCCACCCGTGTCCAGGATCTCCTGGACCTTGAGCGCCAGATCCTCGCCGATTCCCGGGATCTCGGTGAGTGCCATGCCCCCCGCGACGATCGCGCGCAGATCCTCGCCGAGGTCGCGCACGCTGCGCGCCGCATTGCGATAGGCACGAACCCGAAAGGGATTCGCCGACTGGATTTCGAGCACGTCGGCGATCTCGTCGAAGATCGCAGCGACCGTGGCGTTGTCTGCGGCCATTCGCGTTTCCTGGAAAGGCGAACGGGAATTGTGCGCGCCTCATCCCCTGCCTGCCTCGGGTCCCCAGGGCGGGCTCGGATTGCCTCGGTGTCCCGGCTCCCGTCAGCGATCCGGCGCCGAACGACCTTCCGAGCGGCCGCGCGCGGCCAGCATCGCCGGCACCAGCAGGGCGGCCTGCACGAGGAAGAAGACGATGGCGAAGGACAGGAACTGCGTCCGGCCCGGCAGGCCGACGGCAACCAGGGTTGCCATGCTCACGCTGCGGGCCGGGAACGCTGCTGCCATCGTGAGCACATGGACATCCGACCAGCATGCGATGCGGGCGAGCGCCACGCCCAGCAGCGCGGCGAGCGCGGTGAACAGCGCACTGGTCAGCACCAGACTGCCGAGGTGGGCGGCGATGGTGGAGGCCTGGTCCAGCACAATGGCGCCCAGCAGCGCCGCCAGGGCTGCGAGGCTGACCCATTGCAGTCGTGAGCGGTTGCGCGCAACGAAGCCGGGGACGAGTTGGCGCACCAGCATGCCGACGGCGAGCGGCAGCAGCAGCCCGGTGGCGATCAGGCGCATCACCGTGGGAGGCGAGAGCTGCACTGCATGGCCCGTGATGGCGAAAAGATCGAATCCCGCCTGCACCACCCACGGCATGGTGAAGGTGGCGATGACGCTGGACAGAGCGGTAAGTGTCACCGACAGGGCCACGTCCGCGCGGGCCAGCACGCAGAAATAGTTGGAAACCGGCGCCTGTGCGGCGGCCGCGACCAGTATCAGCCCGCCGGCGACGGTCGGATCGGGGTCGAGCAACACGAGCAGCGCGGCTGCTACCAGCGGCAGGACAAGCAGTTGCCCCGCGAGGGCGAGTGTGGTGCGCAGTGGATCGTGCAGCGCACGCTGCAGATCCCCGGGCGTGAGTTCGAGCCCGACGATGGTCATGACGAGCATGACCAATGGCGGAATGAGCGATTCGACCGGCAGCGGCATGGCGAAGCGCCGGGTCGGGTGCGGCTAGGGCTGCAGGGTCACGGTATTGGGGCGGCCCGTCGTCCACGTCCAGGGACGGATCTCGACCCAGGCGAACAGGCCGTCACGGCTGTATGGATCCTCGCGCACGAATGCCTCGACGACCTCGATGCTCTCGGCCTCGACGATGAGCAGCATGCCGTTCATGCGCTGACCGTCGTCCGACTGGGTCGGTCCACCGTGGTGCAACGTCACGCCGTGCTCCGCGGCAGTGCCCAGATACTGACGATGAAGATCGCGCAATGCCGCGCGCACCTGTTCGTGTCCGGGTTTGTCCGTACCGAGGATGACGAAGTACATCTCAGGGGTGGGTCGCTGACTTGTGCGTTGTACTGATTTGCGCGGGTGCCCCGTCCGAGCTGATCCGATTCGGTGAAGCGTGCCATTGCGTAGCGTGTATCTCTCCGCAGGCTGAGGTGATTATGCGGCATGTGACCGCGTGATGACATCCGTTTTGCGCACCCGGCTAGCTGTCGTCTCCAGGCGCCACCGACGCGCCCACATCGCCCAGCATCTCGCGTGCACGGCGCGCAATGCATGCCTCGGACATGACGGACGTGTCGAACTCCACCGCGATGTCCTGCTCCGCTGGCGACAGCGGTTCGCGCGTGCGCAGCTGCTGCTCGAGCACCTGCAGGGTCGCTTCCGAGGCATCGCTGGCGGCGGCCTGCCGCGCCTGCACCCGCGCGCGCAGCACCTCCTCGCGTGCCACGAAGCTTGCGATGCGCGCCGGCACACCCTCCTCGCCGGCAATGCGCAGGAAGGCGTCGCGCCGGTCCCTGCGCAGGAAGGTCGCGTCCACCAGCACGGAGAATCCGGCGCGCAGGATGTCGCGTGCGAGCGCCGCCAGGTGCGCGTACGTCCGGGCGGTAAAGTCCTGTGCATAGATCCCGCTGTCGAGCGCGGAATCGGTGCGGCCGCCCGGGTCCAGTCCGCTCAGCCGCTTGCGTTCCACGTCGGAGCGGATGCGTATCGCGCCGGTTGCCTCCAGCATGCGCTGAGCGCCCCAGGTCTTGCCCGATCCGGAGACACCGTGCAGCAGCACGAGTCTCGGCGCCGCGGGACGGCGCAGCCCATCGGCGAGTGTGACCAGCCCGGTGCAGCGACGCGCGGACGCGCGCAGCTCATCGCCATCGGCGGGCTGCTGTGTCGCTCGCAACGCGGCGACCTTGGCACGCACCAGTGCACGATACACTTCGTAGTAGCGCAACAGCGCGAGACCCGCGTAGTCGCCGCTGTGCGAACACCACGCATCGACGAAGCGCGCGGCCAGGTCGGAACGCGCGTGCGCGTGCAGATCCATCGCGAGAAAGGAGACTTCGTTCACCACGTCGATCCAGCGCAGCGCCTCATCGAACTCCAGCGCATC
Organism: Pseudomonadota bacterium; assembly: GCA_023430065.1. Classification (GTDB taxonomy): domain Bacteria; phylum Pseudomonadota; class Gammaproteobacteria; order Burkholderiales; family SHXO01; genus SHXO01. The sequence goes on from JAEZCG010000242.1 coordinate 32,785, forward strand.
GAACAGGACGGCGCGACCGTCCAGCAGGGCGATGTTGCCCAGGTGCAGGTCCCCGTGGCACTCGCGAATCCTGCCTTGTTGCTTGCGCAGCGTCATCAGCGGCGCGAGACGCACGCCTTCGTGCTCTGTCCAGACCTGCAGTTCGGCCAGGCGAGGTGCCATCTCGTCCTCGAGCCGCGCACGAATCGGCGCGAAGTTGTCCGCGGCGACTGCGCGGATCCGCGCCGGCGTGCCGAAATCCGCATCGTGCGGCGCAATGGCAGCCGCGTCATGGAATGCCGCAAGCTGCCGCGCGATGTCGTCGATGTGCTCGGGGGCGAGCGCGCCCGCATCCGCCAGCCGGTCGAGCACGCTCTCCTGCGGAAAGCGGCGCATCTTCACCGCATACTCGATCGGCGTGCCCGCACCCTCCACCTGCGGCGCACCGGAAGTGCCGGTGATGGGGACCACTCCCAGATAGACGTCCGGGGCAAGTCGCCGGTTGATGCGCAGTTCCTCTTCGCAGAAGTGCTTCCGTCGAGCGAGCGTGGTGAAGTCGAGAAAACCCAGGTTCACGGCCTTCTTGATCTTGTACGCGTGCCCGCCGGTCAGGAACACGTGCGAGATGTGCGTCTCCAGATGTTCGACCGTCCCCGGCTCGGGATATGCCGCCGGGTCGCGCAGCGCATCGGCCAAATGCGCGCCGCGCGCATCGTCGTCGTGTGACGTCCGGTCGGGACGTGTCACGTGCGGGCCGGCCCGTCGCAGGTGCTCACCCGGCCCGCTCGCCGGCCCGCATGTCGAGCGCCACGGACAGGGTGGACGCTCCGGCGGGGAGGGTCCAGCGCAGATTCAGGGTCAGCGCCTGCATGATCTTCTCGAATCCCTCCTCGGACTGCGAGAGCGTGTGATGGGGCGCTGCGCTCAGCGCCGCGGGTGCGCTGCACATCAGTTCCACGCTGCCGCCGAGCACGCCGTCCTCCAGGCATAGCGTGGTCACCGACGGCAGCGCCAGCGCTTGTCCGAACCCGCCGAGCACGCGCCCCTCGTATACGTAGCGACCGAGGAACCCGTCGCAGCTTGGCATCGCCAGATTGAGCTGCGTCTCGAACTGCACGTCCCCTTCGCACACGAACTCGTAGTGCACCAGCAGCCGGTCCTCGTGCACCCGATAGCACTTGCTCACCCGTACGCCGTCCGCTGCGGCGGCGAAGCGCGCCGCGGATTCCACCAGGCCCAGAAACCGGTACGCGGGCGCGCCTCCGAGCCCGGTCGGCCCCACGCGGTCCAGAAAGCACGCGCGGGGCCGTGCGTCCGCCTCCAGGGCGGCCGGCTCGATCGCGTGCTTGAGATTCACGCGATCGTGGGCCGAGGCGATGCCGTCGTGGCGTGCCTGCGCCTGCGGCTGCAGATGCACCTTCCCGTAGTAGTGCTCCTGGCGGCGGCGCAGCGTATCGCCCAGGTTGTGGCGCAAGCGATAGGCGTCGAGCTCCACCACCGCAGCCTCGGCGTCACAGCGCACGATCGCCTGTACGTTCTCGTTGCGCACGAAGGCCCCGGCCACTCCATCCATGTCGACATCGGAGACCTCGTCGGCGGTCCGTGGCGTGGTGCGGTCGAGCAGCGCTTCGAGCTCCACCAGCGCGGCGTATACGGCACGCCGCAGGTGGGGGAGGTAGAGGCCGCCGAACAGACCGTGCCAGTACGCGTCGTTGGCCTGAGCCCGGTACAGCAGGTCGAGCATCGCCGCGCTGCGCTGATCGGGCTGTAGCGCATTCACCCGCGCCGACAGCGACAGCATCCGCTTGTGCATCCAATTGGCTTCAGCGTAGCGCGTGAGGAAGTTCTTCCAGATCCCGCCGCGCAGGAAGGCCTTGTCCCGCTCGTAACGCTGCTCCGCCTTTGCCGCCTCCACCAGCGATGCATAGGCCCGCGCATGATCCACCGGAAGCGTCCACTCGTTCATCTCGATGTAGGAGGCCGTCGGCAGATAGACGGTTCCCCGTGTGGCCTGCTCGTCCCGATACTCGTGAAAATGCCGCGTAGCGATGTGCGGGGAGGCGAGCACGCCCTCGACGAAGGCGGACAGCCATCCCTTTGCGTACACCCACTCGTAGGTTTCCGGCCAGATGCCGAACTTCTCGATGTCGTCGAAGTACACCGCTGCCGGGCTCGCGCCGTGGGCGGCATCCTGCTGCGCCTCGATGAAGCGCACCGCATCGTGCGCCGGCGCGAAGGGCACGCGATAGCGCAGCGCCTCCGAGATCGGGAACAGGTCGAGGCGCCGTCCATCCTCCTCGGTGCTGTGATAGCCACGCAGTTCCGCCAGCGCCTTGCCCGCGCACAGGAAGTGATAGTCGTCGACCGTCACGTACTCGATGCCGACTGCGGCGAGCGAGGGCACCACGGTGCCCTCCCACACCCGCTCGGTGAGCCAGGCGCCGCGCGGACGCCGGCCCAGCAGTCTCTCGAGCCGGTCCGACAAGGCCCGCAGCTGGCCGATGCGATCGTGCGCCGGGATCGACGCGAGCACTGGTTCCATGTCTCCGCCGCCGAACAACTCGATCTGGCCTCGCTCGACCATCTCGCGCATCATGGCCAGTTCGGATGGGTGCCGATCGGCCAGGTACTGCAGCAACCATCCGCTGAAGTGCACGGCGAACTTGAACGCCGGGTAGCGGTGCATGGTGTGAATGAACGGACGGTAGCAGCGCGCGTGCGCCCGTTCGAGAACCTCGGGGAAATTCCCGGCGGGCTGGTGCGCGTGCACGCCCAGGAGAAGCGAGACGGTCAATTCGATGTACCGGAGGGAGGTGGGAACGTCGCGCGCTGCAGCGCTGCACTCAAGCCGCGCGGCGCATCGCGTTGTGCGTCTGCGCGTGCGTTGCGCCGAGGCTGACCGGCTCGTCCAGCTGGGCGGGAGGCACGAGCTTGAGCAGGCGGTAGAGATTGGCGAGGTAAGCACGGAACAGGCGGTCGAAGCCGCGCACCGACTCGGCCGGGTTGTAGTCGCCGAACCACCAGAACCAGTCCGAACCCTCGCATGCGGCCAGCTGGGGGGCCGCCGCGGCCGCCTCGGCTTCGCTCAGGCGTCCGCTCGCCAGCACCAGGTCGTAGCTCTGCTTGGCGCTCACGAGCAGCTCCCACGCGCGGTTCTTGTCGGCGGAGCCGATCCACGTTGCAAGGTTGCCGAACACCCAGCTTCCGGTGACCATCGCCGGGAGCCGATTGGCCTCGCTCGCGTGGCGGGGATCGTTCGTCACCTCGGAGCAGGTGGCGGTCCGGATCGACGGATGCGAGCCGAGCGCCTGGTACAGGCTGCTGAGGAAGTAGTAGCCGTTGTAGGGGTAGTACTCCCAGGCGTTCTCTCCATCCAGCATCACGCACACCACAGGGGTTTCGCCGGCGCCTGATGTCGCACGGATCGCCTCGAGGTGCCGAACGAAGTCGGCCGCCGCGTCGTTGCCGCGCCAGTCCTTGTACTCGAAGCCGATCAGGTCGGACAGCCGGTCGTCGCGGAAGAAGCAGGTCAGCGGCGCCGGTCCCGAGCCCACGCGGTACGGGCGGTACAGTGCCTGTTCGCGCGATCCTGTGGGCAGGTTCGACTTGCGCAACGAGTTGAGCAGCACGGCCTCGCCGCTGGCGCACCAGGCGATGCCCTCTTGCGCCAGCAGATCGCAGAACGGCAGCGAGACCGCGCCTTCGGCCGGCCACATGCCCGCAGCCGGCGCACCGAAGCGGCGCGCATGGCTCGACTGCGCCTCGCGCACGTGCCAGACGAGGCGCGTCCGGCCGCCGGGATAGGCGTGCACGCGCGGAAAGGGCGCATCGGGCATCGCTTCGCGCGCGCTGTCGAACTCCAGCAGCAGCGGGCCGATGGGGTGATAGTAGGGCGTGGTCGATAGCTCGACCTGTCCCGACTGCGCCAGCCGCCGGTAGCGGTCCACGGTGCCGCTCACCACTTCCGCGACCAGAGCGAACAATGCGCGGCGCTGCGCGAGACTGAAGCCGGCGCCCTGCGTCATCAGCTGCACCACCAGTTCCCGTTCCCGGCGCAGCGTCTCGCCGGTCCAGGCGAGGTGGTACCAGGTGACGAGATCGGACAGATACTGTCCGGACAGGTAGCGCGCGTGCTCCGCGCCCTGCGCGGCGACGAAGTCGTACAGGTCGCGCAGGCGCTTGTACGGTGCGAACGGTTCGACCATCTTCGAATGATTGGAGCGGAAGCACTGGTCGAGCAGGAGCTGGCGCTCCTCCTCGCCGATGCCGTCGAGATCCTCGTGCACCAGCAGGCGCAGCAGCGGGTCGCGCAGCCTCGATGTGGCGAACTGGTCTGCGTAGTCCTCGAGCTGGTCGAGCAGGATCGGCACGAGGTTGACCACCGCCCTGACGCCCGGGTGCGCCTCCAGGTGCGCGGCCATGTCGCTGTAATCCTTGAGCGCATGCAGATACACCCAGGGCTGCTTGAACTCGCCGCTGTTGTGGTCGCGGAAGTCGGGCTGGTGCATGTGCCACAGGAGGATCAATTGGAGCGTTTCGGCGCTCATGACGTCGGTCTATGCGGTCAGTGGTGGAAGTGGATCTTCTGGCCGAGCATGTCGGGGGTGATCAGGGTGACGCCGCTTTCGGTGACGTGGAAGCGGCGACGGTCCTCGTCCGGATCGAAGCCTGCCTGGAATCCCTCCGGCAGCACACAGCCCTTGTCGATGACCGCGCGGCGCATCTTCACATGCCGGTTGACCACGACGTCGGGCAGGAGCACCGCGTCCTCCACGCTGCAGTAGCTGTGCACGCGCACGTTGGAGAAGAGCAGCGAGCGCTTCACCGCCGAACCGCTGATGATGCAGCCGCCGGAGACCATCGAGTCGAGCGCCATGCCGCGGCGGCCATCGTCGTCGAAGACGAACTTGGCCGGGGGCAACTGCTCCTGGTAGGTCCAGATCGGCCACACATCATCGTAGAGCGAGAGTTCGGGCGTCACGTGCACCAGGTCGATGTTCGCCTCGTAGTACGCGTCCACAGTCCCCACGTCGCGCCAGTACGAGCGGCCCTCGTTCATTCCCACGCAGCTGTCCTGGAAGCGGTGCGCGAACACGCGGTAGCGCGGCACCAGGTGAGGCAGGAGGTCCTTGCCGAAGTCGTGGCTCGAGCCCGGCTCGTCGGAATCGCGTGTGACCTGCTCGTACAGGAACTTGGCGTTGAACACGTAGATACCCATGCTCGCCAGCGCGCGATCCGGGTCGCCCGGAATCGCGTCCGGTTGCGCCGGCTTCTCCTTGAAGGCGCGCACGCGCATGTCCTCGTCCACACCGATCACCCCGAAACTGCGCGCGTCGCGCAGCGGGACCTCGATGCAGCCCACGGTGACGTCGGCCTGCTTGGACACGTGATAGGCGAGCATGCGTCCGTAATCCATCTTGTAGACGTGGTCGCCGGCCAGAACGAGCACGTACTCGGGCTCGTTGCTCTTGATGATGTCCAGATTCTGGAACACCGCGTCGGCGGTGCCCAGGTACCACTGGTCCTCTGCCACCCGCTGGGAAGCGGGCAGCAGGTCGACGAACTCCTTGAGCCGGCCGTCCAGGAAGCTCCACCCGCGCTGAACATGCCTGATCAGGCTGTGCGATTTGTACTGCGTGGCGATTCCGATGCGGCGGATGCCCGAGTTGACGCAGTTCGACAGGGGAAAGTCGATGATGCGGAACTTTCCGCCAAAGGGTACCGCCGGCTTGGCGCGCCAGTCGGTCAGCTGCATCAGCCGGCTGCCGCGCCCGCCCGCGAGGATCAGGGCGTAGGTACTGTTGGTGAGCAGGCTGACGAAACGCACGTCGGGATTGACGTTCCGGGCCAGGGGAGTGTCTGGGTCTGCCATCGCGCTGCCTCGAGATCGGTCCGGTCCAATTGTGGAGCAGGAAGTGCTTCCCGGACTTGATGCGAGTCAATCCCTGCAGCGGCCCGACGTTTCCTCGAACCATGAAAATAAATGGGAATTTGCGACCCACCATCCTATAATACGGAGCCTGACGGGCGCGCGCCACCAGTTTCGTTCGCGCCGATTGCCTTCGCTCCGGGCGTGCCGCGTGGCCGCCGGGACGATCCGGCCGCAGCGGTCGTGTCCCGCCCCGTGTCCAGTGCTCCCGCCGATGAATTCCCGTTCGACTTCCCCCGGCGCCATGCCCGTCGAGCTGCTGCTCGCGGCGCGCCTGCACGACCGCTTCGCGGTGCCGGGTCTGCATTCGCATGGACGCGGCCGGCGGTTGCGTGTGTCCGCGGCCTACCGCATCGGCCTGTCGATTGCAGGGCGTTTCGCCGGGATCCTCGATAGCGATTCCTCGCGCTGCGCCGGGAGCAACCCCGGTGGCGCCGGGGGCGTGCCCGCCGAACCGCGTCCCTGGATGGGCCTGTCCCATTGCGCTGCGATCACGCTACCGCCGCTTGCCGGCGTCGATCTCACCCCGGAGCCTGCCTGATGCCTGCCAAGCGCAAACTGTCCGTGCTGTTCGTCACCTCCGAATCCGCACCTCTGGTCAAGACCGGTGGCCTCGCCGACGTGAGCGGCTCGCTCCCCGCGGCACTCATGGGGCAGGGCGCCGAGGTGCGCGTGCTGATGCCGGGCTACCCGGCCGTCATGGAGGGCGTCAAGGCCAAGGGTCGTCTCGCCACCCTGCCCTCGATGGGCGAGCTGCCCGGCTGTCAGCTGCTGGCCGGCAAGCTGCCGGGGGGAGTACCGCTGCTCATCGTCGACTGCCCGGCGCTCTACAAGCGTCCCGGCGGGCCCTACCAGGACATCACGGGGAAGGACTGGACCGACAACGACCTGCGTTTCGGTCTGCTGTGCCATGTCGCGGCGCTTCTGGCCAGTTCCCACTCGCCGATCGGCTGGCGTCCCCGCATCCTGCACTGCAACGACTGGCAGGCGGGACTCGCACCCGCCTATCTGCACTTCATGCCGGGCGAGAAGGCGCGCACGGTGATGACCATCCACAACCTGGCCTACCAGGGTGTGTACCCGGCGGTGACACTCAGCCGCCTGGGCTTGCCGCCGTCCGCGTTCAGCACGGACGGGGTCGAGTACTACGGCAACCTCTCCTTCCTGAAAGGCGGCCTGCACTACGCCGACCACCTCACCACGGTCAGCCCCAACTACGCGCAGGAGATCCAGCGCGAGCCGCTGGGGATGGGCATGCAGGGGCTGCTCGCGCACCGCGCGCACCAGCTCACCGGGATCCTCAACGGCATCGACACCGATGCCTGGGATCCGGAATCCGACCCGTACATCGCCAAGTACTACAACTCGACGCGGCTTCCCATGAAGCTGGAAAACAAGCGCGCGCTGCAATCGCGCCTCGGGCTGCAGCAGCACGACGACGTTGCGTTGGTCGGCACGGTCGGGCGATTCACGCACCAGAAAGGATTCGACCTGATCCTCGAATGCGCGCAGGCGCTGATCAAGCTTCCCGTGCAGTTGGCGATCCTTGGCTCCGGCGACGCGCCGCTCCAGGACGCGTTCCTGCAGCTGGCGCGCGCCCACCCCGGCAAGGTCGGGGTGCAGGTCGGGTACGACGAGAGTCTGGCGCATCAGATCGAGGCGGGTGCAGACATCTTTCTCATGCCTTCGCGCTTCGAGCCCTGCGGACTGAACCAGATGTACAGCCAGCGCTATGGCACGCCCCCGGTGGTGCATGCGACCGGCGGACTGGTCGATTCGGTTGTGGATTGCACTGCGAAGAGCGTGGCGGACAAGAGCGCGACCGGCTTCCTGTTCTCGCCGATGACGCCCGAGGCGCTGCTCACCGGGGTGGGGCGCGCACTTGCCGCCTGGCGCGACAAGAAGCTCTGGCGTCAGCTGCAGAAGAACGGCATGGCGCGTGACTTCAGCTGGGACGCCAGCGCACAGCGCTACGTGGCGTTGTACGAGTCGCTGGTTGCGGTGCAAGCGGCGTGAGCATGGCCGGGGCCGCACGCGCCCGGCTGCGCCGTTGCGAGTAGAATTCTCTGCTTCCTGGAGGAGAGACATCCCATGATCGGCGATCGTATCGAAGTCAACATCGCGGGCGGCCTGGACATCCCCCTGCCCCGCATGGTCCACATCCGGCAGAAGTTCCCCACCCCCAAGGTGGGATCTGTCAGCGATTCGATCGCCGAGCAGTTCAAGCGTCCGGAGGTGCGGGCCAAGGTGAAACCCGGAATGTCGATTGCCGTGGGCTGCGGCAGCCGCGGCATCGCCAACATCGCCGAGGCAGCCAAGCAGGTCATCGCAGAGTTGAAGGCGCTGGGCGCGAAGCCGTTCATCTTCCCCGCCATGGGCAGCCATGGCGGCGCCACTGCGGAAGGCCAGCGCGAGGTGCTGGAGGGCTACGGCATCACCGAGAGCTATGTCGGATGTCCGATCCACTCGCAGATGGACGTGGTGGAGTTGGGCCAGGTGGACGGCATGCCGGTCTACATGGACAAGCTCGCCGCTGCCGCGGACGGCGTCGTGGTGCTGTGCCGCATCAAGCCGCACACCAATTTCCGCGCGCCGATCGAGAGCGGCATCGTGAAGATGCTCACCATCGGGATGGGCAAGATCGTCGGCGCCAGCGAGCTGCACACCTACGGCATGGACAGCTTCGGCGAGCTGCTGCCGAAGGCGGCCCGCTTCATCATGTCCAAGAAGAACGTCCTGATGGGCATCGGCATGGTCGAGAACGCGGCCGACGAGACCGCGATCATCGAAGCGGTGCCCGCCGAGCAGATCTTCGAGCGCGAGCCGGTGCTGCAGGCCAAGGCCAAGGAGTACATGCCGCGCATCTGCTTCGACGAAGTGGACGTGCTGATCGTCGAGCGCATCGGCAAGAACATCAGCGGCGCCGGCATGGATCCGAACATCACCGGCCGCAACAACCGCGGCATCGAGTGGAACATGAAGCCGCTCGTGAAGAAGATCGTCGTGCTCGGGCTCACCCCAGAGACGCACGGCAACGCCTGCGGTCTCGGCGCGGCGGACGTGACCACGATGCGGGCGTACAAGGACATGGACGTGGCCAAGACCTACGCCAACATCATCGCGTCGACCTATCTCGACGGCGGCTGCGTTCCGATGATCATGAACACCGATCAGGAGGCCATTTCGCTGGCGGTCAAGTCCGTGGTCCGTGTCAAGCCGCAGGACTGCAGGATCGTGCGCATCCGCACCACGCTCGAACTGGTCGACATTCATGTGTCCGAGCCGCTGCTCGCCCAGGTGAAAGCGAACCCTGCGCAATTCGAGATCGTCGGTGAACCGCAGGTAATGAAGTTCGACGCCAAGGGCACGCTGTACCCGATGCTCGGCACGATGCACGAGAACGCCCACGCCTGAAGGCGTCGGCACGGGAGATGGGGAAGACCGGGAAAGTCCTCGGCACTGTTCGGTAGTTGCGCCGACCGAAGGCCGATGCAAAGGGCGGGAGAGAGCGATCTCCTCCGACTCTGGGTCCCCAGCCCGTGCTGCTCCCCGTCCTGACTCTCCAGTCCCGCATGCCTTCCACGCTCCACATCCACCTCGACGCGATCGGCGGCGTGGCCGGCGACATGTTCCTGGCCGCTGCGGTCGACGCGTTTCCTGAACTCGAACAGGATGTTCTCGCCGCGCAGCGCGCCGCGGGCCTGCCGCCCGAGGTCCAGTGCCGGTTCGTCGCGCACCGCGACGAGGTGCTGACCGGGCGGCGCTTCGAAGTGGACGATCCCCATGAGCACGCGCACCGCCACGCGCATGTGCACGGTCATGCCCATCACCACGACGAGACGCCATTCGCGAGCATCCGCTCGAGCCTGGAGCATGCATCCCTGCACGCGGACGTACGCGCGCGCGCGCTCGACATGTTCTCGCGCCTGGCGCGGGTCGAGGGCGAAGTCCACGGCGTCCCGGCCGACCGCGTGAGCTTCCACGAGCTGGGTGGCTGGGACTCGATCGCGGACATCGTCGGAGCGGCCGTCGTGATCTCGCGGCTGGATGCCACGTGGAGCGTATCCACGCTTCCGCTCGGACGCGGCCGCGCCAAGACCGCTCACGGCTGGATTCCGTTGCCGGCGCCGGCAACCGCCCGGCTGCTGACCGGCTTCGAATTTCTGGATGACGGTCTCGACGGCGAACGGGTGACCCCCACGGGCGCGGCCATCCTCAGCCATCTCGGCGCGCGCCAGGAGACCGATGGAGTGCGCAGACGCTTGCGTGCCAACGGCTGCGGCTTCGGCACCAGGCGCTTTCCGGGGTTGAGCAACGTGCTGCGTCTAATGGCCTTCGAAGAGGCTGCACCGGCGTCCACCGGCAGCGAACGCGTGGCACTTCTGACGTTCGAGGTGGACGACCAGTCGCCCGAGGACCTCGCGATCGGTCTGGACCGCGTTCGGGAACTGCCGGGTGTGCTCGACGTTCTGCAGATGCCGGCTGTCGGCAAGAAAGGCCGGATGAGCGTGCACGTGCAGATCCTGGCCGCCGCCGAGGCCGCCGACCAGGCGACGCAGGCCGCGTTCGTCGAGACCAGCACGCTGGGCGTGCGCCGGCAGATGGTGGAGCGGCGCATTCTCGCGCGCGACGAGGTGCGCGTGCGTCTCGGTGAACGCACACTGCGGGTGAAGGTGGCCGCCCGCGGGGATCATGCGACGTCGAAAGTGGAAAGCGACGATTTGCGCGCCGTTGCGGGCGGGCGCGCCGGGCGCGAACGGGTGCGGCGCGCCGCCGAGGACGAGGAAGCAGAGAATGGGTGAGCAGCTGCCCGAGCTGGTCGGGCTGGAAAGCGTGCTGCAGGGCATGCAGCACGTTGCGGTGGCCGTGAGCGGAGGGGTGGACAGCCTCACTCTGGCCACCTTCGCGCATCGCCTGTCACCGGGGCGCGTGTCGATGTTCCACGCGGTGTCGCCTGCAGTGCCGGACGAGGGGACGCGGCGCACGCGCGAAATGGCGGAGCGGCAGGGGTGGGCCCTTCAGGTGATCGACGCCGGCGAGTTCGACGATGCGAACTATCGGGCCAACCCGGTCAACCGCTGCTTCTACTGCAAGAGCAACCTGTACGGCGCGATCCGCCCGCTCACCCGCGCCCAGATCGTGTCCGGCACCAACCTCGACGACCTGGGAGAGTATCGGCCGGGACTGGTGGCTGCGCGCGAACACGGCGTGCGCCATCCGTTCGTCGAGGCCGCCATGAGCAAGGCGAAGGTGCGCGCGCTCGCGCGCGAACTCGGCCTCGGCGATCTGGCAGACTTGCCTGCCTCGCCCTGTCTGTCCAGCCGGGTCGAAACCGGCATCGCCATCGACCCGCGCGTGCTGGCAGGGATTCACGCCGCCGAGCGCATGCTCGCCGATCGGCTCTGCGCGAGCACGGTGCGCTGCCGCGTACGCGGCGAGGCGATCGTGGTCGAGCTCGATGACGATACGCTCGCCTCGCTCGACGAGGCGGCGCGGGACGCAATCGGTGCGTCGGTCCAGTCGATCTTCTCCGACACGCGGGCCGGCATGCCGGTGCGTTTCGCACCTTATCGCACGGGAAGCGCATTCCTCCACGTCAGGTCGCTGGAGCGATAGGCAACGCATGGAGCAGGACATCACGCTCGACCTGCAGCGCGCTGCGCGACTCGGGTTCGACGAGGCCATCTACTGCGGCGAGAAGACCGTCGGGCATATTGCCGCGATCCTCGACCAGGCCCACGCAAAGGAACTGCCGTTCCTGCTCACGCGGCTGCATCCGATGCAGTTCGCGGATCTGCCCGAGCATCATCGGGCGCGCATCGACTACGAGCCGGTGTCACGCACCGGGTTCTTCGGCACGCCGCATGCGCTGCAGGGCGAGGCGCAGGTGGCGATCGTGGCAGCCGGCACTTCGGACGTCTCGGTGAGTCGGGAGGCGGCACGCACGCTGCGCTACTACGGCGTGCCGAACCTGGAGATCACCGATGTCGGTGTTGCCGGACTGTGGCGGCTACTCGCCCGACTCGACGACATTCGTCGCATGAAGGTGGCCATCGTCGTGGCGGGAATGGACGCGGCGTTGCCGACCGTGCTCGGCGGCCTGTACCCCGGCGCGATCATCGCGGTACCCACCTCGGTGGGGTACGGTGTAGCCGCCGCAGGCCACGCCGCCCTTCATTCGATGCTGTCCAGCTGCGCGCCCGGCGTTCCGGTCATGAACATCGACAACGGCTACGGCGCAGCATGCGCTGCGCTTCGCATCGTGCGCGCATTCGCATGAGGCAGCGCCTGCGCGCAGGTGTGATCCACTGCGCGGAATGGCCGGACTTACCGCGTTGCCGTAGCCAGGCCGAGCACGCCGCGTGGCGTGCGGGATGCCTTGTCGCGGCGGACCCGGAACCATGCTGAAGGGCGGTTTTCGGGGCGTGGGAAGCGCGCGAGGTGTCGTGCCGGCTCGCGCGGATATCGCTATTCTTGCGCCGGCGGCGCCGCCTCGGCGCGCCGCAATCGAGCCCGCCTGGGAGCATGCGCCTTGAAACACCTCACCGCCACCTTCCTGCGAGGACTGGTCACTCTCCTCCCCGTCCTCCTCACGCTGTACATCCTCTACTGGTTCGCCGTCACCGCCGAACGCATGCTCGGTGGACCCCTTCAATGGGCATTGCCGGGCTGGCTCTATCGACCCGGGCTCGGCATCGCGATGGGGATCGCGCTGGTCTTTGCCGTCGGGCTGGTGATGGAGTTGTACGTTGCCCGCCGCCTGGTGACACTGGTCGAGGAACTGCTGCTGCGGGTGCCGGTGGTCAAGACCTTGTACGCCGCGATCAAGGACTTCGCGGGATTCATCTCGGACTCGTCGAAGCAGAAGGCGCTGAGTCAGGTCGTGCGGGTGCGCGTCGACGGCGGGATGTACCTGCTGGGATTCGTCACGCGAGAGGATTTCACCGGCTTGCCCGCCCAGCTCGGCGGCGAGGGAATGATTGCCGTCTATCTGCCGATGAGCTACCAGATCGGGGGCTACACGGTATTGTTGCCGCGCGAGCGCGTCGAGCCGATCCCGATGTCATCCGAGGAAGCGTTGCGATTCGCCGTGACCGCCGGAATGTCGCGCACGCCGGCGTGAATGTCATCGTCTCCCCTAGAATTCCAGCAACGTCTCGCCGCGCATGCGGATGCGCAGCTGACCGTAGGCCATGACCAGCGCGGTGAGCGCCGGCATCACGAGGAGACTGTCGCGCGCGCCCGCGCCTCCCACCCCCCAGTAGAAGGTCTTCAGCGAGGAGCCTGTCACGATGGCGCGCGTGAGTGCATGCGCGAGGTCCACGCACAGCAAGGCGACGAACGTTAGCGCGAACGCCAGCGCGGCCGGCACGCACACGCGGCGGTACAGCAGCAATGCGCAGGCCACCGAGAAGGCGCTGTAGATGTAGAGGCTCTGCTGTTCCGAGGTGACGACCCAGGTGGCACACAGATAGCTGATGGGAAGCGCGAGCCACCACAAGGCCTGCAGCCGTGCGGAGATGCGTCGAGTCGACGCGTAGTAGCCCAGGGTCGCGATCGAGAACAGGCCAGGCAGCAGCACGGCGACCTGCGTCTCTCTCGCGCTCAGGTATTGCCCCAGCAGCCCGGAGCCGAGCGTCGAGAGCAGATGATCCAGCATCGGAGGTGTACCCCCTGATTATCGGTATGGCGTGTTCGAGGTCTCTGCGAGCATGTTAGCCCGCACCCCCCTGCGTGCCTAGCGGCAAAGGTCAAACATCACGCATGTACGTGACTGGACATCGGGCGCCAAAGCGTTTGTAATGCGTGGACATTTGCCCGGCGGCACGCATCGCCGGCTTCGGACAGGGGGAGAGGCATGAACATCGTGCATCGAATCGGCTTCGTCGCATCCTTGCTCGCGACGACTCTGCTCGTCGCCGCACCGGCGGCGGCGCAGGACAAGAAGGTCAGGCTCCAGGTCGCGAACACGTTCCCGAACAGCTTGCCGGTGGTCGGCGAAGCCGCGGTGTGGCTCGCTCAGCGCATCAAGCGGGCTTCGGGCGGCAGCATCGACATCAAGGTGCACGAGCCGGGAGCGCTCGTTCCGGCGCTGCAATCGATACAGGCCGTGTCGAAGGGTTCCGTGGACGGCGCGTGGTCCAGTCCCGGGTTCTACTCGGGCACCGACTCGGCCTTCAACATGTTCTCCACGGTGCCGTTCGGCCCAGCGATCCCCGAGTATCTGGCGTGGATGTACCAGGGCGGTGGAGTCGAACTGCAGAACGAGCTGTTCGCCAAGCATGGCATCCACGCCATCGTGTGCGGCATCCATGCGCCCGAGGCCTCGGGATGGTTTCGCAAGGAGATCAAGACGGTGAAGGATCTGAAGGGGCTGAAGATGCGCTTCTTCGGTTTCGGAGCGAAGGTCATGGAGAAGCTCGGCGTGTCGACCCAGCTGCTCGCGCCCGGCGACATCTTCCAGGCATTGCAGCTCGGCACGATCGACGCCACCGAGTTCTCCATGCCCACCCTCGACCAGCGCCAGGGCTTCTATCAGGTCGCCAAGTATTACTACTTCCCGGGCTGGCACCAGCAGGCATCGCTGCTGCACCTGTTCATCAACACGGCCAAGTGCGACAAACTCTCCGACACGCAGAAGGCTGTCATCGAACTGGCATGCGGCGACATGGTGCGCGAGGTGGCGGCGCGCACGGAAGGGACCCAGTTCAAGGCGATGATGGAGATGCGCGACAAGAACGGCGTGAAAATCATGCGCTGGTCGCCGGAGATCCTGAAGGCATACGCGAAGGCCTGGGACGAGGTGGTCAAGGAGGAGTCGGCGAAGAATCCGAACTTCAAGAAGGTGTGGAATTCGTACTCGACGTTCCGGGCCAACTACGCGATCTGGCGCGAGCACGGCTACCTGCAGCAGTAACCAGCCCCGAGTAAGAAGAACGAGTGCGCGACCGGCCTCGCCGTGACGCGCCGCAATGAAGGGAGATCAATGGAGGCCCTGCTCGCCGTCAGCGACCGCATCGAAGCGCTCGTCGCCCGAATCGCATCCATTGCAGGATGGTTGTTCCTGGTCGCAACCGCTGTCATCGTCTTCGACGTCTTGTCACGCAAGTTCGGCTTCCAGCTTCCCGGGATGGGATCGACGCGCCTGCAGGAACTCGAATGGCACCTGCATACGGCGCTGTTTTCGTTCTGGATCGGGATCGGCTACATCCGCAACGCACACGTGCGGGTGGACGTCGCCGTGGCCGGGGCGCGCCCGCGCACCCGGGCCTGGATCGAGCTGCTCGGCTGCGTGATCTTCGCCATTCCATATTGCCTGATTGCCATCTACTTCGCGTATGACTTCACCGCCGTCGCATTCGTCGACAACGAGTCGTCGGAGTCCGCCAATGGACTGCCGTATCGCTGGATTCCGAAGAGCTTCATTTTGATTGGGCTCGTGCTGCTGCTGGCAGCAGTGCTTGCCGTGCTGCTGCGCGTGATCGTCTACCTGTTCGGGCC
>JAEZCG010000063.1 GCA_023430065.1 Pseudomonadota bacterium
TGCCGCTACGCCACGCCGTCCCCGCGATGTCGAGGTGCGCCCACTTGAACTTGCGGGCGAAGCGCGCCAGAAAGCACGCCGCCGTCACGCTGCCCGCGGGCCGTCCCCCGACGTTCGCGACGTCGGCGAACGGACTCTTGATCTGCTCGTCGTAGTCCGACCACAGCGGCATCTGCCAGGCGCGATCCCAGGCCTGCTGCCCGGCGTCGAGCAGTTCGCGCGCCAGGTCGTCGTCGTTGCTGTACATGCCGGTGGCCACGCTGCCGAGCGCGATCACGCACGCGCCGGTGAGGGTGGCGATGTCGATCACCGCTTCCGGCTCGAAGCGCTCGGCGTAGGTGAGCGCGTCGCACAGGACCAGCCGTCCTTCCGCATCAGTGTTGAGGATCTCGATGGTCTGTCCGGACATGCTGGTGACGATGTCGCCGGGTTTCAGGGCGTTGCCGCCGGGCATGTTCTCGCACGTGGGGATGATGCCGACCACGTTGAGCGGCAGCTTCATGCGCGCAATTGCCTCGAACGTGCCCAGCACGCTGCCCGCGCCCGACATGTCGTACTTCATCTCGTCCATTTCCGCGGACGGCTTGATCGAGATGCCTCCGGTGTCGAAGGTGATGCCCTTGCCGACGAGCACGACCGGCTTGTCCTTGCGAGCGCCGCCACGATAGTGCAGCACGATCAGCTTGGCCGGTTCGCGCGTGCCACGCGTGACGGCCAGCAGCGCACCCATGCCGAGCTTCTCCATCTCGCGCTCGTCGAGCACCTGGCAGTCGAGCTTGTGGCGTCGGGCCAGCTCCTGCGCCTGCTTCGCCAGGTAGGTGGGCGTGCACAGGTTGCCGGGCAGGTTGCCGAGATCCTTGGCGAGCGCCACGCCTTCGCCCAGCGCCGCGCCGCGCGCAACGGCCGCCGCGCCGCCGGGGCCGTCGTCGGCGTGCAGCGCGAAGCGCTTCGGTCCCTTGCGTTCGTTCTTGTGGCTCTTGAGCCGGTCGAAGCGGTAGCCGGCGTCGCGTGCCACTGCGGCGGCGTGCATCAGCGCCCAGTCGCCGTCCCGGTCCTGCAGGGGGATCTGGGACAGATACAATGCAGCGCTGGCCGAACCTCCCTCGGACAGCGTGCGCACCGCTGCACGCATCGCGTCGCGATAAGCACGCGCGCCGAACTCCGTGCGCTTGCCGAGTCCAACGAGAAGCAGGCGGTCGGCGGCGATGCCGGGCACGTTGTGCACGAGAAACGTGTTGCCGACGCGGCCTTCCAGGTCGCCGTGCTCGAGGATGCCGGAGACGAAGCCCTTCGACGCCTTGTCCACCTGACGCGCAGGCTCCGACAACTCGTTGCCTTCGAAGATGCCGATCACGAGACAATCGCTGCGGGCTTTCTCCGGTGCTCCGGCTACTGTGCTAAATTCCACGCGCTCTCCTGTTTTCGCTTTGATTTTGAATCGGTTAGGAACTGACTGCATTATTGCTCCCGGGCTGCGACAAGTCAAAGCGCGACGCCGTCCGGCAGGGACGCGCGCGCGCATCGTGCGAGGAGCACGGCACTCATGATCTTCATGCGTTCGACGCTGCGCGAGTTCGCCGCCGCGGGCGTGGGCGTGTTCACCGTCCTGCTGGTCATCACCTTCACGTCCCAGCTCATCCGCCTGCTCGGCTCCGCGGCGCGTGGCCGCATTCCGGCCGACGCGGTGGTGACGCTGATGGGCTTCAGCGCGCTCGGCTACCTCTCGGTGCTGCTGTCGGCGACCCTTTACCTCGCAGTCCTGCTCACCATGACCCGGGCCTATCGCGACTCGGAGATGGTGGTGTGGCAGAGCTCCGGGCTGGGCCTGCTGTCCTGGCTTAAGCCGGTGGTGCTGTTCGCACTGCCGATCGTGATCTCCGTGGCCGTGCTGAGCCTGTACCTCACGCCGTGGGCGGTCACCAAGGCCGAGCAGTACCGCCATCAGCTCGAGAGCCGTGACGACGTCTCGGCCATCGCCCCGGGAATATTCAAGGAGACCAAGCGCGGCGACCGGGTGTTCTTCGTGGAGAAGCTCTCGCCCGACCTCACCCAGATCGCCAACGTGTTCGTGCACACCACGCAGAACGGCAAGCAGGGGGTGATGGTCGCGAGCCGGGGCTACGTGCAGACCACGCCCGAGGGCGACCGCTATCTGGTGATGCTCGACGGCCGGCGCTACGAGGGCACACCCGGACAGGCCGACTATCGCGTGGTGTCCTTCTCCCGCTACGCGGTTCTGGTCGAGCGTGAGGAGGGCAAGCGCTTCATGCCCTCGCAGAAGTCACAGACCACCGAAGCGCTCCTGGAGAAGCCCTCCCCTGCCCATCTGGCGGAGTTCGCCTTCCGCATCGGTCTGCCCATCTCCAGCATCGTGCTGGCGTTCATCGCCATTCCCATGAGCGCGGTGAACCCGCGCACCGGTCGCTTCGCCAACATCATCATGGCCGTGCCGGTGTTCATGATCTACAGCAACCTGGTGAGCATGTCCCAGGCGTGGATCGCGCAGGAGAAGGTGCCGGTGGGGATCGGCACGTGGGGCGTGCACGTCCTCATGATCGGCGTGCTGGTGGTGCTGTTCTTGTGGCGCATGGGCAAGCTCCGGGCGTGGTTCGGAAGATGAGGATCCTGCGCCGCTATCTCACCCGCCAGATCGTCACGAGCGTCGCCCTCGTGCTGATCGGGCTGCTGATGCTATTTAGCTTCTTCGACCTGATCCAGCAGCTCGAGGACGTGGCCAAGGGCCGCTATCCGCTCATGCCGGCGCTCCTGCTGGTGGGGCTCGAACTGCCTGGCCGCCTGTACGAGCTGTTTCCGGTCGCGGTCCTGATCGGCACCATGTTCGCACTCGCACAACTGGTGCTGCACTCCGAGTACGCGGTGATGCGTACCGCCGGTGTCTCGATCCTCGCGCTGGGGCGCACGCTGGCGATCATCGGACTGGGATTCGCCGCGGTCGCCTTCGCGGTGGGGGAGTTCGTCGCCCCGTGGTCGGACGAGGCAGGGCAGCGCATGAAGCTGCGCCAGACCAACGCCGAGGTGAAGGTGTCGGCATTCCGCTCGGGCATCTGGGTCAAGGATGCGGGCAGCTTCGTCAACGTCGGCCGCATCCTGCACGACACGACACTGGAGCAGATCAAGGTCTATGAGTTCGACGAGTCGTATCGGCTGCGCACCATCAGCCTGGCGCGCAGCGCCCGCTACCTGCGCGAGAACGAGTGGCAGCTGGAGGATGTCGTGCGCACGCGCTTCGCCGGCCAGGGCACGTCGGTGGAGCGGATGACCGAATCGACGTGGCACTCCGTGCTCACCCCGCGCATCCTGAACGTTCTGCTTCTGCCTCCGGACAAGATGTCCGTGGGCACGCTGTTCTCGTACGTGCGGCACCTGCGCGAAAACCGCCAGGACTCGGCGCGCTACGAAATCGCGCTGTGGAACAAGATCGTCTATCCGCTGGCGGTGGTGGTGATGATGTTCCTGGCGCTGCCGTTCGCCTACATGAACGTGCGCGAGGGCGGGGTGAGCACGCGCATCTTCGCCGGCATCATGCTCGGACTGGGCTTCCATCTGCTGAGCCGGCTGTTCGGCCACGCCGGCATGCTCGCCGGCTGGCCCCCGCTGATCGCGGCCTTCGCGCCCACCGCGCTGTTTCTCGGCCTGGCGCTCACCCTCATCTACCGCCTGGAACGGCGCTGACGGGCCTGCCTCACTCCGCCCGCACCAGCCGCGTGCCGGCGATACGGTCGTGCAGGCATTGCCGGTCGCGGTCGACCAGGGCCCAGAGGAATCCGGCGGCAAACGGCAGCAGTCCCGCGACCGCTGCCACGTAGCGCACCAGCGCGCGGCGCAGCCCGACCGGCTTCCCGTCGGTGGTGAGCAGCCGAAGGCGCCACGCCTTCATGGCCAGCGTCTGACCGCCCTTCACCCAGCAGTACACCAGATAGGCGCCTACCCAGCCCAGCACCCAGAGCTGGAACAGGCCGCGCATCGGCGCGCTCTGCGCTTCCCGCGCGACGGCGAGAAACAGATACCCGGACACGAACAGGATCGGAACGAGGAGCACCGCCTCATAGCAGAGGCTGGCAAATCGAGGCCACAGCCGGGCCGCCGGGGCGCGCGGCGCGCGAGGGTCGGATGCGGTCAGGGCTTGTTCGCCGGATGCGCCTGGCGCAGGGTGTCCTTCTCTTCCTCGGTCAGGCTGTCGTACTCGCGCCACTTGCGCTTGATCGCCTCCCGCTTCTCGGGGGGCATTTCCTTGAGCCGCTTGTAGCGCTCGCGCACCTGTGCGCGCTCCTCGGGACTGAGCGCGGCCCACTGGCGCATGCGGGCCTGCAGCCGCTCACGCTGCTGTGGACTGAGCGAGTCGTATCGGCGGGCGATGCCGATCCACTTCTCGCGTCGGCTCTGCTCGATGTTGGACCAGTCCTCCTTGAGCGGTGCGAGGATGCGCTGCTCGTCGGCGTTCAGCTGCGACCAGGCCTGCGCGTGACCGGTCCGGGCGACGCCCAGGGCCAATCCGGCGAGAGCGGCTACTACTGCGCGTCGACCGGGGTCTGATGGTAGAGCCAAATCTCGAATCCTTGATCGAGGTACGCGGTGACCGGCAGTTCGTCTGCCAGCATCTGCGCGTCGAGATCCGCAATGTCGGCGTAATTCGACTCCAGTCGCTGGGATTCCTGCCAGTAAAACATGACGATCAAAGCGAGCACAAGCCCGAACACCGGCGCCAGGAGGCGTGGGGAGACGGCGCGGGGCACGCGATCCGCTCGCCCGCTGCCTCCGCTGCGGGGGGCATCCTGCGCGACGTCGGCGTAGCGCGCGAGCGCCTGGGCTCGAGCGAGGGCGAGCCGGCGCGCCACCCGTGGCGGAAGGGCGTCCAGACCCTCCTCCAGCCGGCTGGCGATGTGGCGTCCCAGTTCGTCGTCGTTCACAACTCGACTCCCCTCGACTTCAGGAAAAGCGCGAGGGTATGGGTGGCCCGAGAGCAGTGCGTCTTCACGCTCCCCTCCGAGCAACCCATGGCTTTCGCTGTCTCCGATACGTCCAGTTCCTCCCAGTAACGTAGCAGAAACGCCTCGCGTTGACGGGCGGGCAGCCCGGCGATTCCCTGTTCGATGATACCCATGATCTGGCTGCGCTCGCTGTACTCGGCCGGCCCGGCAAACGGGTTCGCGCCGTCCTGCACCTCGAGGGAGTCGAGCGGATCGTGGTCGTCATCGTCCTTGTTCTGGAACGACGATAGCAGAGTGGTCCACAGCGACCGGACCTTGTGGCGGCGATAGTGGTCACGGATGGCGTTCTGCAGGATGCGCTGGAACAGTAACGGCAGTTCCGGCGCCGGCTTTGCGCCGTACTTCTCCGC
>JAEZCG010000031.1 GCA_023430065.1 Pseudomonadota bacterium
AGCGCTCCCGCAGCTGCGACTCGAGCCATCCCTCGCCTGGCGGCCAGGCTGCTTCCGGCGTCACGCCCGCCACGATCTGTCGCCGCTTGTCGTCGAGTATCGAGCGCACTGCAGCGCTCACCGCTGGCCGTCCGAAACGAGCAATGAGCGCGGGGACGAAGCCCAGAGTGAGCACGCGATCCACCGACGGCAGTGCCGCTGCGCCTGGTCGTGGCGCCAACAGCGAAGAGGGGAGCGGCTTGTTCAAACGCGCCTCACGCTGCTCCGGGCAGGAACAACAGATTCGGTCCGACGCGATGATAGCCTTCCTCGTCGACGAGCATGTCGAGCGCCAGCGTTGCCAGGTCGTCGGCGGCCGGCACAGCACTCGTGTCCTTCTCCAGGTAGAAGATTTTCAGATAGGTGTGGCACTCATCGCAGCACTCGGCTTTCACCGCATCGCCGCCGCCGTCGATACCCAGATAGGAGATGCCCTTGGTCGAGGCGCATGCGCTGCACTTGACCCGCACCATGTGCCATTCGGTTGCGCACAGCGAGCACACCAGATAGCGCAGGCCGTAAGCCGCGCCGTCGATTCGCACGAC
This sequence comes from Pseudomonadota bacterium, assembly GCA_023430065.1. GTDB lineage: Bacteria > Pseudomonadota > Gammaproteobacteria > Burkholderiales > SHXO01 > SHXO01. The sequence goes on from JAEZCG010000031.1 coordinate 585, forward strand.
GCTGGCCACTGGCGGCGATCCGCACAGGGGACACAATCGAGTGGCGATGGGCACGCCCACTGGCCCGCCGATCTGCAGCGCGAGCTTGGCCCAGTACACCTGCAGTGCCGCGGCGACGAAAGGCGCTTGTGCGACATCGACCTCGGTGAAAGCACCGGCCAAGAGGGCATCGGCCGCTGCTTCCAACTTGGCATCCTGACTGTGCAGCAATGCCTCCACGGTGGACTTTGCGGCCGGCGGGAGTGCGCCTGTGTCCACGGCTCGAAGCACGTCGTACAGCACGGTGCGCCATAGCGGATCGCGCGGGTGCCCTTCCGGGGAGAGCGGCGGCATGGCGTGCTCGAAGCAGTGCGCAAGCACGTCTTCGCTGGGCTGGGGCAATGCAGGCGCACCGCGCAGCGCGATGTGCTGGGCCGCGCTCAGCGCTGCAGCCCAACGCAGGTAGGGCTGCCACGCCCCGGCGCGGGCGAGCTGTTGCAGCCGGTCGGCCCGTTCCGCAAAGACGCCGGCTTGTACCGGCCGAAGGTGGGGGATCTCCGCGATGCGGCCCCCCACAGAGCCGTCGGTAACTGTTCGCTGGCTCATCACTGAATAGGCGATGGAAACGCTACGATTTTACTCACAACGGCCCGTCTACCCCACACCGCCCCGGCGCAACAGACCTGAGGTCCCTCTCCCGCTTGCGGGAGAGAGCAGGGTGAGTGCAAACGCCGCCTCGTGAGAGCCGAGGCGAGAACTTTCCCCTCCTGCCTTAGGAGGGGTGCCCCCGAAGGGGCCGGGGGAGCGGGGTGACGGGAGCCCGGCCAGGCAACCAGAGCCGCTACTGCCGCTGCCCTGTGATGTGCCGGTACCAGCCGGGGTGGTGCTTGCGCGCCCAGTCGGCAGTGACAGTGCCGCGAGTCATGGCGCGCATGGTGCCCTTGACCCAGATGGCGGCGTACACGTGCACGATGATTCCGAGGATGAGCACGAAGGCTGACACTGCGTGCAGCAGCAGCGCTGCACGAATGACCGTAATGGGAAAGGCGGGGGCGAAGTACGGCCTCCAGATCACGATGCCCGTCAACAGCAGGAGCACGAGACAGGCGACCATTACCCAGAACAGGACTTTCTGTCCGCCGTTGTACCGACCCACCTCGGGCAGACGATCCTCGCGGTTGTTCATCACGTCGCGCCACTGCGCCAGCCACTGCCGGTCTTTGCGATCGAGCACGTTGTGGCGCCAGAAGCGCAGGGACAGGGCGGCGAAGGATGCGAACATGACCACGCCGATGAACGGATGCAGGATGCGCGTCCAGGGTCCGCCGCCGAACAGATCGGTCAGGAAGAACAGGGCGGGGTGGAATAGCGCGAGCCCCGAGAGCGCGAGCAGGATAAAGGTGATTGCGACCAGCCAGTGGTTGGTACGGTCAGCGCGGCTATTGCGCTCGATCAGGCCGGGCTGTGTCATGGCTTTCCTTCCTCGTCGGTGACCTCGTTGGGGCCGACGCGAATGTGGTGGAAGAACGCGCCGAGCGCTGCCAGTCCAAGCGCGGCCAGCGCGATGGGCTTGCTGATCCCTTTCCACAGGCTCACCAACGGGCTGATCTTCGGATCTTTCGGCAAGCCGTAGAGGTCGGGCTGATCCGCGTGCTGCAGCACGTACATCACATGGGTCCCGCCGACCCCGGCCGGATCGTACAGCCCGGCGTTCTGAAACCCGCGTTCCTTCAGGTCGGCAATGCGCCCGTTGCCATGCGCGATCATGTCTTCCTTGGAGCCGAACACGAGTGCACCGGTGGGGCAGGTCTTGATGCACGCGGGCTCGAGCCCCACCGCGACGCGATCGGAGCACAGTGTGCACTTGTAGGCCTTGGAGTCCTTCTTCGCGATGCGTGGAATGTCGAACGGGCAGCCCGCCACGCAGTACCCGCAGCCGATGCAGTTCTCCTGGTGGAAATCGACGATTCCGTTGGCGTACTGAACGATCGCGCCCGGCGCCGGACAGGCCTTGAGGCAGCCCGGATCCGCGCAGTGCAAGCAACCGTCCTTGCGGATCAGCCACTCCAAGTGGCCCTGCGGCTCGGTCTCGAAGAATCGCATCACCGTCCAGGAGCTCTCGGTGAGGTTCTGGGGGTTCTCGTAGCTGCCGGTGTTCTCGCCCACCGCATCGCGCAGGTCGTTCCACTCCATGCATGCGGACTGACAGGCCTTGCAGCCGATGCACTTGCTGATGTCAATCAGCTTGGCGACTTCGACGCCTTGCCGTACGCTCGGCGGCGGCGTGGTCGTGGCAGAGCGGGCTCGGATGTCGAGCGATTGGAGTGCCATGATCCCTCCTACGCCTTGGCCACGTTCACCAGGAATGACTTGAACTCGGGCGTGTTGGTATTCGCGTCGCCCACGAATGGCGTCAGGGTGTTGGCCAGGTAGCCCGATCGCGCCTCGCCTTTAAAGCCCCAGTGGATCGGGATGCCAATCTGGTGCACTGCCTTGCCCTCTACGTCGAGGCGCTTGAGGCGCTTGGTGACCACGGCGACAGCGCGAATCTCGCCGCGCTTCGACCACACGCGCACCTGGTCGCCGTTGGCGATGGCCTTCTCGTTGGCCAGGTCCTCGCCGATTTCGACGAACTGCTGCGGCTGCAGGATCGCGTTGATCTTCGCGTGCTTGGTCCAGAAGTGGAAGTGCTCGGTCAGGCGGTAGGTGGTGGCCACGTACGGGAAGTCCTTGACCGTGCCCATGGCCTCCTTGTCGCCCTTGAACACCCGCACCGCCGGATTGTTGCGCGCCAGCGGGTTGTCGGGGTGCATCGGGTTGTTCTCGAGCGGGGATTCCATCGGCTCGTAATGCTCGGGGAACGGACCCTCGTTCATCTTGTCGACCGCGAAGAAGCGCGCAATGCCCTCCGGGTTCATGATGAATGGGTTCATGCCCTCCTCCGGCGGCGAGTCCGCCTTGAAGTCGGGCACGTCCACGCCGGCCCACTTCTGCCCGGTCCACGCGATCAGCTTGCGTCCGGGATCCCAGGGCTCGCCGGCGGGATCGCACGAGGCCCGGTTGTAGAGGACGCGGCGGTTGGCCGGCCATGCAAACCCCCAGCCGAGCGTGCTGCCCAGCCCGCTGGGATCGGCATTGTCGCGCCGGGCCATCATGTTGCCCTTGCTCGTCCACGCCCCAGTGAAGAGCCAGCAGCCCGCCGACGTGGAGCCGTCGTCGCGCAGCTGGGCGAAGCTGTCGAGCTGGTCGCCGGCCTTCGCCAGCACGGTCTTCGGGTCCTTCGGGTCGGTCACGTCCCCAAGCGCCTTGCCGTTGAACTCGCGCGCGAGCTCCTCCGGCGACGGCGACTTCGGCCGCAGATATGGCCAGGTCAGGTTCAGGATCGGATCCGGGAATGCGCCGCCGTCCTTGCGATACATCGCGCGCAGGCGCGTGAACAGCTCGGCGATGATCTCCGAATCACCCTTGGCCTCACCGGGCGGCTCGGCGCCCTTCCAGTGCCACTGCAGCCAGCGCCCGCTGTTGACCAGTGAACCGTCGTCCTCCGCGAAGCAGGTGGACGGCAGCCGGAACACCTCGGTCTGGATCTTCGTCGAATCGACTTCGTTGTACGGCCCGAAGTTCTTCCAGAATTCGGAGGTTTCGGTCGCGAGCGGGTCGATGATCACCAGGTACTTTAGCTTGGACAGGCTCTCGACCAGCTTGGCCTTGTTCGGAAACGATGCGATCGGGTTGAAGCCCTGGCAGATGTACCCGTTGATCTTGCCGTTGTGCATGTCCTCGAATACCTGGAGGACATCGTGCGGCTTGTCCAGCTTGGGCAGCCAGTCGAAGCACCAGTTGTTCTCCTTGGTGGCCGCGTTCCCGAACCACGCCTTCATCAGGCTGACGTGAAACCTTGGGTAGTTGGACCAGTAGTTCAACTGGTTGGGGCGCATCGGCTTGGGCGTGCGCTTCTCGATGTAGGTCTCGTAGTCGGTCTCCTTCTCCGAGGGCAGCGTCATGTACCCGGGCAGCAGGTTGGTCAGCAGCCCCAGGTCGGTCAGGCCCTGTATGTTGGAGTGGCCGCGCAGCGCGTTCAGTCCGCCGCCGGCCATGCCGACGTTGCCCAGCAGCAGTTGCACCATTGCCGCGGCGCGGATCATCTGCGAGCCCTGCGTGTGCTGCGTCCAGCCCAGCGCGTAGAGAATCGTCATGACGCGATCCTTCGCGCTGCACTCGGCGATCATTTCGCAGATCTTCAGGAACTGGTCCTGCGGCGTGCCGGTAATGCGAGCGACGACCTCGGGCGTGTAACGCGAGTAATGCGCCTTCATCAGGTTGAAGACACAGCGCGGGTGCGTGAGCGTGGGGTCGGTCTTGACGTACCCCTGCGCGTCCAGCTCGTAGTTCCAACTGGCCTTGTCAGCGTACTCGTGCTTGTCGGCGTCGTACCCGCTGAACAACCCGTCCTCGAAGCCGAAGTCTTCGCGCACGATGAAGCTCACGTCGGTGTACGCCTTGACGTACTCGTGCTGAATCCTGTCGTGGGTGAGCAGGTAGTTGATCACCCCACCCAGGAAGGCGATGTCGCTGCCCGCGCGGATCGGGGCGTAGTAGTCCGCCACGGCGGCCGAGCGCGTGAAGCGCGGATCGACCACCACCAGCTTCGCGTTGTTGTGGGCCTTCGCTTCAGTGACCCACTTGAACCCGCACGGATGGGCCTCGGCGGCATTGCCGCCCATGATCAGGACCAGGTTGGCATTCTTGATGTCAACCCAGTTATTGGTCATCGCGCCGCGACCGAACGTAGGGGCAAGACTTGCCACCGTAGGTCCGTGTCACACACGCGCCTGATTGTCGAATCCCAGTATGCCTAAGCTGCGGACAACCTTGTGAGTGATGTAGCCGATCTCATTCGACGAAGCTGAGGCGGCGAGCACGCCGGTCGTGAGCCAGCGGTTGACGGTCGCGCCCTCGGCGTTCTTCGCCTCGAAGTTGCGGTCGCGGTCTTCCTTCATGTGACCGGCGATGCGGTCCAATGCCTCGTCCCAGGAGATCCTCTTCCACTCGCCGGAGCCTGGCACCCGCACTTCCGGGTACTTGAGCCGGGAGGGTGCATGCACGAAGTCGAGCAGTCCGGCGCCCTTGGGACAAAGCGTCCCGCGGTTCACCGGGTGATCGGCGTCGCCCTCGATGTGGATGATCTCGGCATGCACGTTCTTGGCACCGCCGCCGAGGCTGTACATGATGATCCCGCAGCCCACCGAGCAGTACGTACAGGTATTGCGTGTCTCGGTGGTGCGCAGGAGCTTGAACTCGCGCACTTCCGCCAAAGCTGCCGCGGGCGCGAAGCCCAAGGCCGCCAGGCTGGAGCTGCCCATCCCGGCCGCGCAGACCTTGAAAAACTGGCGGCGGGAGACATTGACACTCATAGAGTCGGTCTCCGCGGTTGTGTTGAACAGCGCTCTGACCTGGCAATGCTACTCCGAATGGCGGGATGTGCCAAAACGGTGGCGCCGCGTCCGACCGAAGAGAAGAATCCTCGCGATGATCGTTGCACAACGAGGATCCCTCATTCGCGCACGGGATTACATCGGTCCGTTCACACTCTCACGACCTGCCCCTTCAGCGACCACAAAATCCCCAGCACCTGGTCGCACGTGGCCTGGTCGATGTCATGCGCGTGCAGCGCCGCCATCGCGTCGTCGATCACGGCGACGAATTCCTGCTCATTGATGTTCATGCCGCGGTGCACGGCGACCATGTCCTCGCCGGTGTAGGTCTCCGGTCCCACCGCGCCCGCGCAGAAGAACTCGATCACACGTCGCTCGACCTTCTCCATGTCGGATGCGCCGTAGCGCGCGTTGACCAGCGGGTTGGCCATGTGGTTCTCGATCAGGGTGCGCGTGATGCGGACGATGCCGTCACGGCGGCCCAGGCGGTCGTACAAAGAATTCGCATGCGTGCTCATGGTGCTGCTCCTCGTGTGAAGATGGGTGTCTCGGCTACCCAGGTGGCGCAGCACCTGCAGCCAGGATGCGTACTCGACCGAACCGGGGTCGGTCACCGCATCCACCACGCGCCGCCAGAGCGATTGACGTGCAGGCGCAGGCCCGGGGCCAGGCAGCGGTGCCGGGCCACCGGCTCCAAACTCGAGTTCATGGGCTTTCATGGAGAGCCTCCTTCGGAAAACAGGGCGCCGGATATCCCGGACCGGGCCACGATGCCAGCCGCGCGTTCCTCGAACGTTCCCGGCTCCGTACCCGGTTGCGCCCCGGCCCACCTCGGTCGCACACTGGCCTCATGGAACTCGCTTCTCTCGACCTCACCGGCGTCGCGCCACCCACGCTGCACGTGCAGCTGCTCGGCCGCTTCGCGGTATGGGTGGACGGCACCGAGCTGAGCGCCGAGCGCTGGCCGAGCCTGCGCGCCAGCCATCTGGTGCAGCTGCTTGCGCTGCAGCCGCGCCACCGCCTCACGCGCGATCAGGTGGTCGACGCCCTGTGGCCGCAGCTCGACGCCCAGGCCGGCGGGGCCAACCTGCGCAAGGCGCTGCACCACGCGCGTCAGGCGCTGGGGCGGCACGACGCCGTGGTGGCGCAGGGAAGCGAACTGGTGCTGTGGCCGGCCCGGCCGATCGTGGTCGACGCCGACGACTTCGAGCAGACAGCCGACGCCGCACTGGCGCAGCGCGATCCGGCCGCCTGCGCCGGCGCGGCCGGCGCCTATGCGGGTGACCTGCTGCCCGGCTCGCGCTACGAAGCGTGGACCGAGGGTGCGCGCGAACGCCTGCGCGCGCGCCACCTCGCTTTGCTGCGCGCGGCCGGGGATTGGGAGAAGCTGGCGGAGTTGGAGCCTTCCGACGAGCCCGCGCACCGCGCGCTGATGCAGCGCGAGCTCGAAGCCGGCAACCGGGCCACGGCGCTGCGCTGGTATGCGCATCTGCGCGACGCCCTGCAGGACCAGCTCGGCGTGGCGCCCGACGCGGAGACCGATCGCCTCTACCAGCGCATCATCGCCGGCCTGCAGCCGGGCAGCCCGGCCTTCGTGGGCCGCGCGCTGCCGCTGGCGCAGGC
>JAEZCG010000111.1 GCA_023430065.1 Pseudomonadota bacterium
CGAAAAGCTGACGCGCAAAGGGTCGTATCATTGCCGCTTCACCCGGCGCGGGCCCACCCCGGCCCGCGCGTTTGTGCAACCTCGACCCTTCCGCTACCCGTCCCTATGTCTCCGCCTCGCCGCCCCGACGCCTCGGCCCGGGACGCTGAACAGTTCACGCCCGTCAAGCTGCGCGTCGCCAACTCGCCCCGTCACGGTCGTGGCGTGTTCGCGCTTGCGCCCATCCGCAAAGGCACCCGCGTCATCGAATACGCGGGAAAGCGCGTGTCCTGGGCCTGGGCCTCGCGCCAGTACCCTGAGGTCGAGGGGGAGCCCACCCATACGTTCCTGTTCGAGCTCGACGACGACATGGTGATCGATGCCAACCAGGGCGGAAACGACGCGCGCTGGATCAACCACTCGTGCGACCCGAACTGCGAGGCGGTGGACGACGGCGGCCGCATCTTCATCGAAGCGGTGCGCAACATCGCGGCGGGCGAGGAACTAGGCTACGACTACAACATCCGGCTGCCCGAACGCCTCACCCCGACTCTCAAGAAGCGCTGGCCCTGCTACTGCGGGTCAAAGAACTGCCGCGGAACGCTGCTCCTGCCCAAGCACGGCAAACCCACGCCGATGAAGCGACCGGGAACGAAGCCGGCTCGCTGACCGAAGGAGGGTCACGCCTCCTCGCTGGGCGCCTCCTCGCTGGGCGCCTGCGCGTCGTGGCGCGTATCGAGGCGGCCGAGCTGGCGCTCGAGTGCCTTCTCGAGCTTCTCCGCCGCGCCGGTGATCGCTTCCATCAGCGAACCGGCGTGGTGCGACACCGACAGGGGCTGCATGCCGCTCAGCCGGGCCTCCATCTGGCAGCGCTTGTCGACGACGCCCTTCTTGACGCTGCTGTTGACGTCGTTCACATGCACCTCGACGCGCGTGACGCGATCGGCGAAGCGCCCGAGGGCACGATCCACCTCGGTTTCCACGATCTCCGTCAGACGCTGATCGCCGCGGATATTGTTGTCGGAATTGAGCAGCACTTGCATGATCGCCTCTCCTGGTAAGTTGATGGCTGACCGCTCCCGGGAGAGCGGCAAGACCCAGCCATTATGATTCGTACGCGCCCCCGGGTGTTCCCGGTCTCGCACCGGGCCCGGCGTAGAATGATTCCGCCCGCCCGCTGGCGGGCCAGGCGCCGAGGCGAGCCCAACCATGATTCTGCAGGTCGAGCCACTGCATCCTCTGTTCGTCGCGCAGGTACGCGGCGTGGATGTGCGCACCGCGCACGCGCCCGGGACACTGGCCGCCATCCGCGCGGCGATGGACCGCTACGCCGTGCTGGTGTTCCGGAATCAGCCGCTGACCGACGACGAGCAACTCGGCTTCGCCCGGCGTTTCGACGGCACGCTGCACAGCAGGACGGGTGCGGCGGCACTGGGAAAGAATCGCTTCGGCAACGAAGCGTTGACGGACATCTCCAACGTCGACGAGGGTGGCGGAATCTTGAAATCGGACGACCGTCGCCGCATGTACGCCTTGGGCAATCGCCTGTGGCACACCGACGCGTCCTTCCAGAATCCGCCGGGACGCTATTCGATGCTCTCGGCGCGGGTCATCCCGCCGGTGGGCGCCGACACGCAATACGCCGACATGCGCGCCGCCTTCGACGCGCTGTCCCAGGCACGTCAGGAGGAGCTCGAAGGTCTGCACGTTCACCATTCCATCGCCTGGTCGCGGCACGCGCTCGGGTTCGAGTTCTCGCAGGCCGAGTACGACAAGCTGCAGGGCGCCGTCCATCCCCTGGTGCGCACGATTCCCGGGAGCGGGCGGCGCAGTCTCTACCTCGCGTCGCACGCCTCGCGCATCGTCGAGTGGCCGGTTCCCGAGGCCCGGCTCCTGCTGGGAGAGCTGATGGAGCACGCGACCCAGCCGTGCTTCGTTTATCGCCACGTCTGGCAGCCGGATGACTTCGTGATGTGGGACAACCGCGCGACGATGCATCGGGCCACGCGTTTCGACGACCTGCGTCATCGCCGGGAATTGCGGCGCGTGACCACGCTGGATCTGCCCACGCCCCTCATCGTTTCCTGACAGGCCGAGTCGTTGAGACCAACGTTGCATGAACCGGAGGGGGTCGGTGACGACCCTGAGGTCGACGCGCCCTCCCAGGATGCGTCGCGCGCGCACGAAGCGCTGTTCGCTCACCTGAAGGCGCACGACGCCGTTCTGTTCCGCACCGACAGCGTGTTCTGCGTGCGGGTGCGCGGCACGGCGCACATCGATACGCGCGAGATTCCCTTCTGCCTCGTGCCGCCCGACGGCACCCTGATGAAGGCCAACCGCTGGAAGAAGACGCCGGCGGACAAGCGCCTTGCGCTGGTGCAGGCGCGCATCCATGGTCACTCGGTGGCGGCGATGCGCGAGCGGGTGTCGGCGTTTCTCGCGCATACGCGCGACCTGGGCGCAGCGCTTGGCATCGACCCTGAGCCCTACTGGTCCGCGCTGCAGACCGACGGCCTGGAGGAGCAGGGCCGTTTCGCGACGATCGAGGGGCGCATGCGGGCCGCGCACGCGCAGCAGGTTGAGCGGCGCAACGCGCAACGCATCAAGGAGGCCGTGCGCCTCGAGGACTATCCGGAGAGCTTTCCGGCAGCGAAACTTCCGCGCCGGTTCGTCGCCCTGCTCGGGCCGACCAATTCCGGCAAGACACATCGCGCGGTGGACGCGCTGAAGCAGGCGCGCTCCGGCGTGTACCTGGCGCCGCTGCGCCTGCTGGCCAACGAGAACTACGAGCGCCTGGCCGAAGCCGGCGTCGCCGTGAGCCTGGTCACCGGAGAGGAACGCAAGCTGCACGCACAGGCCACGCACTTCGCCAGCACGGTGGAGATGCTCGACCCGCACCGTCCGGTCGACGTAGCCGTGATCGACGAAGTGCAAATGTTGGAGGATTCCGAGCGCGGCAGCGCCTGGACCGCGGCAGTGTGCGGCGTGCCGGCCCAGACGGTCTACCTGCTCGGCAGTCCGACGGCGGAGCCCGCGCTGCGCGCGCTGGCGGCGCGGCTGGGTGTGCCGCTGGAGATCGAACACCTGGAGCGCAAGGCGCCCCTGGAAGTCGAGTCCAGGCCGGTGATGGGACTGAATGCACTTCGGCGCGGGGATGCGCTCATCGCCTTTTCGCGACGCGACGTGCTGTTCCTCGCGCAACAGCTCTCGCGCATGGGGCGCAGCGTGGCCACGATCTACGGCGCCCTGTCGCCGGAGGCGCGGCGGGCGCAGGCGCGGCGCTTCGAGTCAGGCGAGGCGTCCATTGTCGTCGCCACCGACGCCATCGGCATGGGGTTGAACCTGCCCATTGCGCGCGTGGTGTTCAGCAGCGTCAGCAAGTTCGACGGCTACGAGGAAGGCACCCTGCCGCGCGCGCTGCTGCATCAGATCGCAGGTCGTGCGGGCCGGTTCGGGATTCACGAGGCCGGCCGTGTTGCCGGCCTCGACGAGTTCGCGCACCGTCACATCCAGCGCGAGATGCGCAAGCAGCCGGAGCCGCTGCACACTTCCCGCTTCCAGGTCTCGCCCTCGCTGGACCACCTGCATGCCTTGCAGGAGGTCACCGGCGAGCAGTCCCTGGAGAAGCTGCTGCAGCGCTTCGTGCGCAATCTGGATCTGCGCGACGATTTCTTCGTGCCCGCCAACCTCGAGGATCCGCTGGCACGCGCGCCGCTGCTCGACCGGACCGGACTGTCGCTGCAGGAGCGCGTCATGCTCTCGCTGGTGCCGATCAACAGCAAGGTGATCGTGCTCGATGCCGCCTGGCGCGGCTGGGTCTGGGCGATGGCGCGCGGCGAGACCTGCGGATTCCGGCGCGACTACGCGGTCGAGCACATGGACCTGCAGGAGGCGGAGGACGCGTGCCGCCTCGCTGCGGCCTACTCGTGGTTGTCCTATCGCCGCGAAGACGTATTCCCCGACGGGGAACTGGCGCGCGAACTGATGGTGCAGTTGTCCCTGACCATCGACGACATGCTGGCGCGCCGGCACGGCGGCGAGGGCAGTGCCTCGCGGCGCGCGGCGCGACGCACCCGGAACACTTCCGACGCACGACACGAAAGGAGACGCAAGGCATGGCGCTGATCGAACGCGGTCGCGGTACCGCGACACCCGAGCAGGAGGCGGCGATCGAGCGCATGGTGCGGCTGTTCTACGATCGCGGGCTGCGCGACGAGGTGCTCGGTCCGATCTTTCGGGGCGCCATCCACGACTGGGAACCGCACATCGCAATCGTGGCGGACTTCTGGTCGGGGGCCGTGCACGGCACCGGTCGCTATCGCGGCAACGCATTCGCCCCCCACGCGCGCCTCGACTTCGGTCCGGAGGCCTTCGAGCACTGGCTCGCCACGTTCGAGAGCGCGGCACGCGACGCGCTCGCTCCCCAGGATGCCGACACCGCCATCCGCGTGGCACGCCATATGGCACAGAGTTTCCGCGCTGGAATCTTTCCGTTCACCGACCAGGACGGGAAGCCGTCGCGCAAACCAGCGAACCTGGGGTCAGGTCTTGACTCTTGACCTTCGACCTAGACAGAGCAAGGAGTCCTCCCCATCCGGGCCGCTATCACGGCGCCGTGCTAATCTCAGGCCCCTTCGTCTGCCGTCACGTCATGCTTCGCTCTCATCTGCTCGGCATCGCGCTCGCACTGCTGGCCTCGACCGCTGCCGCGCAAAGCGCCTACCGACCGGTCGCGGGCATCGACGAGGAGAGCAGTCCGCCGATCGTTGCCGGTTACCGTGCGATCTTCACCTGCTCCGCGCACTTCGTGGCGAACCGACCGCTGGACGACATCGAGCGCGTGGAACTGTCGGACACGCAGCGCTATGGTTTTCCGCGTCCCGAGATCGATGCGGTTCGCCGCATCGTGATTTCCCGAGATTCCGCCGGCACGATCGAGCGCATCGCGGCCTACCGGCCGGGCATGGGCTGCACGCTGCTGCCTCCAGAGGGGAGGGTGAAAGACGTCGTGCGCTTGCCTGCCGTCGATCCTGCGCCGGTCCCCGACGTGAGTGCGCTGGCGTTTCCCGCCGGGGAGCGGATCGACCTGCCCGCTGCCGGGGTCGATCCCGCCTATCCGAAGCTACACCACGTGCTCGACCAAGCCTTCGACGGCGCGTCCTTCGTCGCACCCTCGGGAGGGGTCACGACCGCGGTCATCGTCCTGCATCGCGGACGCGTCGTCGCGGAGCGCTATCGCCCCGGGTTCGGCCCCGCCAGCGGCTACCGCACATGGTCGACCGCCAAGAGCATCATGGCCGCGCTCGCCGGCATCGCGGCCCGCGAGGGCCTGATCGATCTGGATGCACCGTTGCACCTGGCGGAATG
>JAEZCG010000158.1 GCA_023430065.1 Pseudomonadota bacterium
ACCGATATCAAGATCTCGGACTTCGGCGCCGCGCTCACCAGCGCCTCGGAGACCACGCAGGTCAGCGGCGTCGGCTCGCCCGCCTACATGTCTCCCGAGCAGGTGCAGGAGCAGCCGCTCTCGCACCAGACCGACATCTTCTCGCTCGGCGTGGTCATGTACCAGCTGCTCACCGGCACGCTGCCATTCAAGGCCACCAACAACTACAGCATGGTGTTCCAGATCATCAACGTCGATCCGCCACCGCCGAGCATCTTCCGTCCGGAGATTCCGGCCAGCCTCGACCTGGTGGTGAAGCGTGCGCTGCAAAAACGCGTGGAGAGTCGCTATGCGACCTGGGAGGAGTTCGCCCAGGACTTGGTGGACATCTTCACCCACCTGAAGAAGACGCCCGAGCAACCGGTGCCGGACACCGAGAAGTTCAATACCCTGCGGCGGCTGCAGTTCTTCCGCAACTTCGGTGACGTCGACCTGTGGCAGGTCCTGCACATCGCCAACTGGTCTCGCGTGCGCGCGGGTACTATGCTGATCCGCGAGGGTGAAGCCGGCACCTCTTTCTACATTCTCGCCGGCGGCGAGGTGGACGTGACGCGCAACGCACGCATGCTCACGGTGCTGCGCTCGGGCGAATGCTTCGGCGAGATGGCCTACCTCGGTCGGCGCAGCTTCAGGCGCAGCGCCAGCATCCGCTCACGCACGGACGCCACGCTGGTCGAGATTCGTCCCGACGCACTGGAAGCGGCGACCGAAAGCTGCCGCCACTGCTTCACCGCTGCGTTCCTCGAGCTGCTGGTGGCGCGCCTCGACGCCGCCGACGTGCGCCTGTCCGAGCTGCTCGAGCGCAACGCCGTCGTCTGACCGACCGGCTCGGATGAATCGCGCTATCATCGTTCGCCCGTTCCCAGTGCCGATCACAGACGATGGTAGACGACATCACCGTCCAGCAGCTGCGCGAAATGCAGGCCGCTGCGCCTGTCTCGCTGCTCGACGTGCGCACCGATGCCGAAGTCGAGCGCGGCGTGATCGCCGGGGCGCGGCACATTCCGCTGCACATGCTGCCGATGCGCTGCGGCGAGCTCGATCCGGGCGCGACGCTGGTGGTGTACTGCCAGTCGGGCGGCCGGTCCGCCCAGGCGTGCGGCTGGCTGTCCTCGCAGGGCTTCGGGCGCGTCACCAACCTGCAGGGCGGCATCCTCGCCTGGGTGCGCGAAGGCCACCCGCTCACACGGCTTTCCTGAAGGGCGCATGGAGTCTGACATGCGCCCCGATCGGGAACTGGACGCGCGCGGACTGAAGTGCCCGCTGCCGATCCTGCGCACGAAGAAGGCGCTCAACGAGATGGCAGGTGGGCAGACGCTGCACGTGGTGGCGACCGATCCCGGTTCCGTGCGCGACTTCCAGGCATTCGCCCGGCAGACCGGGCATGACCTGCTCAGCTCCACGGCCGGCGAAGGTGAGTATCGCTTCCTGCTGCGCAAGAAGATCACATGAGCCTGGACCGCTTCATCGTCCCGCTCGACCGCGCGCTGCGCACGCTGTTCGCCACTCCGCACTCGAGCCGGCGGACCCCTGGCGAGGAGTTGCCCGAGGCCCGGCTGGACGAGGCCGCGCGCCGGTTGTCGGGCGCGCTGATGCGCATCAACCACACCGGCGAGGTCTGCGCCCAGGCGTTGTACGAGGGGCAGATGCTGGTGGCGCGTGAGCCGCGCGTGCAGAAGCTGCTGGAGCATGCCGCGCGCGAGGAGACCGAGCACCTGGCCTGGACCGAATCGCGGCTGCGCGAACTGGGTGCGCGCAAGAGCCTGCTCGATCCGCTCTTCTATGCCGGCTCCCTGGCGCTCGGGGCCGGTGCCGGCCTATTGGGCGACCGCTGGAGCCTGGGCTTCCTCGCCGAGACCGAGCGCCAGGTGGAGCAACACCTGACCGGACACATGGAGCGCCTGCCTGCCGCCGATGCCAGGAGCCGGGCAGTGGTCGAGCAGATGCGTGCCGACGAGGCCGGCCACGCCATGAGCGCGGAACGCGAGGGCGCTGCGCGGCTACCGCTGCCAGCCAGGATGGCGATGCGGCTGGCGGCACGGGTGATGACCGGCACCACCCGCTACCTCTGAACGACCGGTCTATCCGGCTCCTAGCCCTGGTTTGCGGCGCGGATCTCGAAATCGTGCGAGATCTGCGCGGTCTTGCCCAGCATGATCGAGGCTGAGCAGTACTTTTCCGCCGACAGTTCGATCGCGCGCGCCACGTGACGCGGATCGACGTCGATACCGGTGACGACGAAGTGGAAGTGGATGCGCGTGAACACCTTCGGGTCCTGCGGCGCGCGTTCCGCCTCGATCTCGATGTGACAGTCGGTCACCTTCTGGCGCGCCTTGCGCAGGATCGCGATCACGTCGTAGGCCGTGCATCCACCCGTTCCCGCCAGCACCGTCTCCATGGGCCGCGGCCCCAGATTCCGGCCGCCACCCTCGGCGGCACCGTCCATGAGGATGGTGTGGCTGCTTTCGGTCTCCGCCAGGAAGCTCACGCCTTCCACCCATTTGATGCGAACTTTCATTGTCTTAGCCTCATCTGCCGGCCGCTCGTGCGCGGCGCGACCGGTTGTTAGGTGCGGCGCAGCAAAAAAGCTTGCGCTCGTGCACTGCTTCTGGAACAATTCGCATGTCGGTTGCACGCGCAAGCGCGCAACACCAGTCTCCTCCATCCTCCTCCTAAGGTGGATTTAAGCGCAACCTATTGGTTGCGCTTTTTTTTTGCTGCGCTCTACCCTTCGAGCGTCTGCATCTTCACTCGTCGGCCAACGACGCCGTCCCGGCACGCTGCGATGATTGCAACGCAATATGTGCGCTGCGGCGACCGTCCGATCCGTACTCGCGCGACGCCAATTTATCAGCCCGAATCAGTAGCTTGAATCGCAAAAGCTGATTTCCTGCGCGATATATTCTAGAATACGAGGGTTTTGCAACGGCGCAGACAGCGCGCACAGGATCCCTCGGCATGGCTGAAGGCACGGTAAACAAGCAACGCCGGTACTTGCTCGGCGCCGCCAGTGCGGCCGGCGGCGTGGCGGCGGTTGCGGCGGCGACCCCTTTCTTCGTAAGCATGTTCCCCAGCGCCCGCGCGCGTGCGGCCGGCGCCCCGGTCGAAGTCGACATCTCGAAAGTCGAGCCGGGCATGATGATTCGTGCGGAATGGCGCAGCAAGCCGGTGTGGATCCTCCACCGCACGCCGGAAATGGTGAAGTCACTCGATGCGCTCGACCCGGTGGTCGCCGATCCGAACTCCAACCAGCCGATGCAACCCGACTACGCCCGGAACGAGACGCGCTCCGTCAAGCCCGAGTGGCTGATCGTGGTGGGCATCTGCACGCACCTGGGCTGTTCCCCGACCGACAAGCTGCAGGCCGGTGCGGATAGCGGGATGGGCAGCGAATGGAGGGGCGGTTTCTACTGTCCCTGTCACGGTTCCAAGTTCGACCTGGCGGGACGCGTGTTCAAGGACATGCCGGCCCCGAGCAACCTGGAAGTCCCGAAACACCAGTTCCTCACCGACACCCGTCTGCTGATCGGTGACGACGGAAAAGGAGCGTGAGCATGACTCGATCGCAGGCAATGTTGAACTGGATCGACGAGCGCTTCCCGCTCACCAAGCTGTGGAAGGAGCACCTGGCGGAGTACTACGCGCCGAAGAACTTCAACTTCTGGTACTACTTCGGATCGCTCGCACTGCTGGTGCTGGTGCTGCAGATCGTCACCGGCATCTTCCTGACGATGAACTACAAGCCCGACGCGGCGCAGGCGTTCGGCTCGGTCGAGTACATCATGCGCGACGTCCCGGGCGGCTGGATCATCCGCTACATGCACTCGACCGGCGCGTCGATGTTCTTCGTGGTCGTGTATCTGCACATGTTCCGGGCGCTGCTGTACGGATCCCACCGCAAGCCGCGCGAACTGATCTGGGTGCTCGGCGTGCTGATTTACCTGTGTCTGATGGCCGAGGCCTTCTTCGGGTATCTCCTTCCGTGGGGCCAGATGTCCTACTGGGGCGCGCAGGTGATCGTGAACCTGTTCGGCGCCGTGCCATTCATCGGCGAGGACCTGGCGGTGTGGATCCGCGGTGACTACGTCGTGTCCGACGCCACGCTGAACCGTTTCTTCGCCTTCCACGTGATTGCGATTCCGCTGGTGCTCCTCGGGCTGGTGGTCGCGCACATCATTGCGCTGCACGAGGTCGGCTCGAACAATCCCGACGGGGTGGAGATCAAGAAGAACAAGGGACCGGACGGCAGGCCGGTGGACGGCATTCCGTTCCATCCGTACTACACGGTGAAGGACATGGTCGGAGTGGTGGTCTTCCTGGCTGTGTTCAGCTTCATCATCTTCTTCGCGCCGGAGTTGGGCGGCTACTTCCTCGAGTACAACAACTTCATTCCGGCCGATCCGCTGAAGACCCCCGCGCACATCGCGCCGGTCTGGTACTTCACGCCCTTCTACGCGATGCTGCGGGCGGTTCCCGCAATGTTCGGATCGCAGTTCCCCGGGGTAATCGTCATGGGCGCCGCGGTAGTCATCCTGTTCGCCCTGCCCTGGCTGGACCGCAGCCCCGTCAAGTCCATCCGCTACCGCGGCCCGATCTACAAGTTCGCCCTGGCCCTGTTCGTGGTGAGCTTCGTCGTGCTCGGCTACCTCGGGGTCAAGCCCACGGACTTCCTCGGCAAGATCGGCGGCATGGACGCCGCGGTGATCCTGGCGCGCCTGTTCACCTTGGTGTACTTCCTGTTCTTCCTGCTGATGCCCTGGTACAGCCGCATCGACAGCACCAGGCCGGAACCCAAGCGGTTGACCCATTGAACCGAGCATCCGTGGAGCGCGCCGTGCGCATCGAAACCATGACCAGGCTTCTGCTTCTTTTCTTGTTGCTGCCTCTGGGGGCCCATGCCGCCGTAGGCGAACTCCCCCTCGACCGGGCACCGATCGACATCAAGGACGCGGCGTCGATCCAGCGCGGCGCGCAGGTGTTCGTGAACTATTGCCTCAACTGCCACAGCGCGCAGTACATGCGCTACAACCGCCTGACCGACGTCGGACTGACCGAGCAGCAGATCGAGGACAACCTGATGTTTGCCGGCAGCAAGGTGGGCGACACCATGACCATCGCCCTGCCCGCAAAGACGGCGGCTCAGTGGTTCGGGGTTGCGCCGCCCGACCTGTCGGTGATCGCGCGTTCGCGCGGGGCCGACTGGCTCTACACCTACATGCGCGGCTTCTATCGCGACGAGACGCGGTCAACCGGCTGGAACAACGTCGCGTTTCCGAGTGTGGGCATGCCGCACGTGCTGTGGGAACAGCAGGGCCAGCAGGTGCTGAAGGTGACCGAGCGCGAGGGTGCGCACGGCACCGAGCACGTCCAGACCCTTGAACTCGCCAGTCCCGGCACGATGACGCCCGCCGAGTACGACCGGTTGGTGGCCGACCTGGTGAACTACCTGGTGTTCATGGGCGAACCGATGCGCGCGCAGCGCATGCAAATGGGATACGGCGTGCTGCTCGGCCTGGCCGTGCTCTTCGTGCTGGTGTACCTGCTCAAGAAAGAGTACTGGAAGGACATCCACTGACCCGCGGGGGAGTACCAACGACACCATGATGACACTCTACTCGGGCACGACCTGCCCGTTCAGCCAGCGTTGCCGGATCGTCCTCTACGAGAAGGGCATGGACTTCCAGATCGTGGACGTCGATCTGTACAACAAGCCGGAAGATCTCGCGGTGATGAATCCGTACAACCGCGTCCCGGTGCTGGTCGAGCGCGACCTGATCCTGTACGAGTCGAACATCATCAACGAGTACATCGACGACCGTTTCCCGCATCCCCAGCTGATGCCCGCGGATCCGGTCATGCGCGCACGCGCGCGCCTGTTCCTGTTCCGTTTCGAGCAGGAACTGTTCTGCCACATCGACACCATCGAGAAGGGCCAGCAGAAGGCGGCCGACAAGGCACGCGGACTCATCCGCGACAGCCTCACCCAGATCGCGCCGGTGTTCGTGAAGCAGAAGTACATGCTGGGCGACGAGTTCTCCATGCTCGACGTCGCCATCGCGCCTTTGCTGTGGCGCCTGGACTACTACGGCGTCCAGTTGCCCAAGCAGGCGGCATCGCTGCTGAAGTACGCGGAGCGCATCTTCAGCCGACCGGCCTACATCGAAGCGCTCACGCCCTCCGAGAAGGTGATGCGTAAGTGAAAGAGGTCTCCACCACGCCCTACCTGATCCGCGGCATCTGGGAGTGGTGCGTCGACTGCGGCTACACGCCGTACGTCGCGGTGAAGGTGGATAGCGCCACGCGCGTGCCGATGGAGTACGTGCGCAACGGCGAGATCGTCCTCAACGTCGGCCCCGACGCCACGCGCAACCTCAAGATCGGCAACGACCTGATTCAGTTCTCCGCGCGCTTCAACGGCGTGTCGCACGAGGTGTCGGTGCCGATCGCGGCGGTGGCCGGCATCTTCGCCAAGGAGAATGGCCAGGGCATCGCCTTCCAGACCGGTCCGGGCAACGGCGGCGCGACCGTGGTCGCACCCGGCAACGACGACCCCGACGGCGGCGGCGACAAACCCAAGCCCACCGGCAACGGCCGGCCCAAGCTACAGGTCGTCAAGTAGGCTTTCGGCAGGGCGCTCCCCGCGCCCCCGCTATAATTTTCCCGCGTGCCGGATTAGCTCAGTCGGTAGAGCAGCGCACTTGTAATGCGAAGGTCGGGGGTTCGATTCCTCTATCCGGCACCATTCCCTTCGTCCTCAGCGTCTTACGCCAGTTCGGAGCCCAATGTGATCCATAAAGGTGCTCCACAATGGCTTCATACCTCGTTCGTTCCCGGCGCGGAACGCGGAGGCATCAACGCAAGGCCGAAGGACGCAGCAATCACGCTTGGTTGCGAACAAGTTTGGCTCGTGGCGTCACGCATAACGCGTAACGCGATCGCCGCAGTGCGTCCGCCTCACACCAGGGGAATCATTCGTTCTTCAGTTCGATTGAAAGCAATCGAACAACGTGCTCGCTCGCGTTCGTGACCCGGTGTTTCGTTAACGGGCCAGTTAACAAGTGCTGGCCAAGCGTGAGGTCGTATTCGTGGACTTCGCCCTTGTCGTTCTCGACCTTCAGCTTTCCCGGCTCGACGACATAGACGAAATAGCGCGGGTGGCCGTGCCAGTTCTCTGCCTGTCCGGCCTTGTAGGTGAGCTCAAGGATGCGTACGTCCTTGCTTTCGTGGAGGACCTTGT
>JAEZCG010000238.1 GCA_023430065.1 Pseudomonadota bacterium
AGATAGTGCTTCGGTTCTCGCTGCAGCACGAATGTGCGTGCGCCTTGCCGGATCCGGACGCGATCGAACGTGCCGGTCTCGAACACGTCGGTACCGACGAAGGAGTACGGTCCCTTGCCCATGAGCAGCACGATCAGGTCCTGCGGGCTGTGCGCCGATACGTGCTCGCCGTAGCGCATGGCGCCCAGAAGATTGCGACCGACCGACGGGGGAGTGAGCGCAGCCGCGTAGAGCTCGAGCGCGACGTTCTGCTTGCCTGCGTCCGCCTTGCCGCCGTCGTGAATACGGATGCGCTCGATCGCACCCGCCGCCACGAGCTCCGACCAGGTCAGCGGTTCGAAGCTCGCGATATCGACCATGGCGGTCGACGTGGCACGCGCCGACAGTCCGCGCGCGTGGGCCACCAGGCGGGCGCTCTGAACGATGGCATGATTGAACGCCCGGGCACTCACCGTCGCCGAGCTGATGCCGTCGATTCCGTCGGGCGTGTTCCGGCCGGAGAGCGAGAACGACCGGCTCGGATCGAGACCGGCGTACTGGTCGATGAATCGGGTGAGCGCTGCGCCAAGGGAGTTGTAGTCGATGATCGGCTCGGCGTGCTCAACGAGGACGACGCCGACGATCTTCCCTCCCATATCGAGTCCGACCACGAAGTTGAACGGCGCACCGGAGAAGCCGACGACATCGGTCAGTTCTGCAGTGGAGAACAGAAAGCCGAGCAGCTTCCCGGGACCGTACACAGGGATGGCCGGCGGCTCGCCGGACAGTGGGCCGGTGCGGATCGCCTCCGGAAACAGGCGAACGATCGTGTCCTGGTTCAACCATTCAGGTTGCTCGCGTGCCCATACGGATCCGCAGGCACCTAGGAGCGTCAGCCATACCACGAAGACGAATGCCGCGATGCCGAAACAGGAAGAAAGCGCTGCCGGGCTCCGGTGCTCGGCTGGCGGCAACTGCGCGCTAGCCGAGGAGATGGGCACGGAGTGACTCGGTGACACGGACATCGAATGCGGATCCGGCGGCCGTCACGAGCAACGCGGCGAGACCGTGCGTCTGGGCCAACGCGATTCCTCGGTCCGGTCCGAGGACGAGCAGCGCCGTGGCCCAAGCGTCGGCTTCCATTGCCGTATCGGCGACCACGCTCACCGCCATGGCAGGATGTTCGACCGGACGTCCCGTCGCAGGGTCGAGGCTGTGCGAATAGCGCCGTCCATCCTGCTCGAAGAAGTCTTTGGTGGTGCCGGACGTGGCAATCGCCCGGCTCTCCAGGACGACGATCTCTCCAAGGCGGCGTCGCCCCTGCACCGGGCGCTCGATGGCGACGCGCCACGGTCTTCCCTCCGCCGTAGTGCCGCGGGCGCGAAACTCTCCACCGATCTCCACGAGGTAGTCGCCGACGCCCTCGCGCTCGAGGACCATGGCCACGCGATCGACACCGAACCCCTTGGCAATGGCGCTCAAGTCGACTCCCGTGCGAGGGTGCGTCTTGCGGATCGTCCCAGCGGATGCGTCGATCTGCACATGCTGGTAGGCGACGCTCTCCCGAGCCCGCTGGATGTCCTCGTCGTGCGGAACCCGCCGCGTCCGGACCTGCGGACCGAATCCCCAGAGATCGACCAGCGGCCCCACGGTCACATCGAACGCACCCCCGGTCGAGGCGCTGATGCGCGACGCGCTGCCGAGCACCTCGAGCAAACCCCGTGACGCCGGCGCCCAATGCAGATCCTGCCGTCTATTGAAGACCGACAGCTCCGAGCGCGGGTCGTAAGTGGACATGGCCCGATCGATGGCCGTCAGCTCGGACTCGATGTGCGCCGCGAGCAGCCTTTGCAGTGCCGCATCGACCGGCGCGCCCAGCTGCACGGTGTAGCTCGTGCCCATGGTGAGACCGCGAATCGTTGCGTGATCCGGCCGGGCGCATGCGGCCACGGAGCCCGCTGCCAGCAACGTGATGAACGTGCGACGTTTCATGCGCCTGTCCTCAGCTCCGCTGGTTCGCGGCCATGGATGCGCCGTGACCCGACGGCGTTGACCAGGCTCCGGGGGCCGGACAGTTTGCCGCATCTGCACAGACTACAGAAAGCATGAGCACGGTCCTGTCGGGATCAGCGAGCCTGTACCGGACGAGTTCGAGGCGCAACCGTATCACACCTCCGGGCCATGCTTCGGTGCGCGGGATCGGCGCGTGCGTGGCCGGTTGCGATGGCGACGGCAATGGCAGCCTTCTATGACACTTGCGTGGTTTTCAGTCGCAAGGCGTTGGCGATGACACTGACCGACGAGAGCGCCATGGCGGCGGCGGCCACCATCGGCGAGAGCAGCAGCCCGATCATTGGATACAGTACACCGGCCGCGAGCGGAATGCCCGCCACGTTGTAGACGAATGCGAAGAAGAGGTTCTGGCGGATGTTGCGCATGGTCGCGCGTGACAGCCGGCGCGCGCGAACGATGCCCAACAGGTCCCCCTGCATGAGCGTGATGCCCGAACTTTCCATGGCAACGTCGGCTCCCGTCCCCATCGCGATGCCCACTTCTGCGGCGGCAAGTGCCGGCGCGTCGTTCACGCCGTCCCCGGCCATTGCCACGATGCGGCCCTCGCGCCTCAGGCGCTGCACGACGGCGCTCTTGTCTGCGGGCAAGACTTGCGCGATGACATCATCGATTCCGAGCTGCCGGGCGACGGCCTGTGCGGTGGTCCGGCCGTCGCCGGTCAGCATGACCACCCGGATTCCCTCGGCTCTCAGCCGGGCTATCGCCTCGGCAGTCGTGGATTTGATCGGGTCCGCGATGCCGATGAATCCCGCGCTACGTCCATCGATGGCAACGAAGATCACGGTTGCCGGGCTGGCCCGCACGGGTTCGGCCCGGGCCTGCAAGGCGCCGACGTCGATCCCGTGCTCGGCGAGGAACATCGCGCTCCCGACCACCACTCGATTACCGGTGACTGTCCCGATGACGCCCTTGCCCGCCGGTGCGTCGAAGTCACTCACCTCGCCCAGCCGAAGCTGGCGTTCGCGCGCAGCATGGACGATGGCCCCGGCGAGCGGGTGCTCACTGGCACGCTCCACGCTCGCAAGCCTCTGCAGCAGGTCGTTCTCCTGAAAGCCTTCCACGGCCTCGATGTGAACCACCCGTGGACGTCCTTCGGTGAGCGTCCCGGTCTTGTCCACGACGAGCGTATTCACCCTCTCCATGCGCTCGAGCGCCTCGGCGTCCCGGATGAGGACGCCGGCCTGCGCCCCGCGCCCCACACCGACCATGATCGACATCGGGGTGGCGAGCCCCAAGGCGCAGGGGCACGCGATGATGAGGACGGAGATGGCCGCCGCGAGCGCATAGGAGAATTGCGGACTCGGCCCCCAGATCATCCATGCCGCGAAGGTGGCCAGCGCAACCCCCATCACGACCGGCACGAACCATCCGGCCACCTGGTCGGCAAGGCGTTGGATGGGCGCCCGGGAGCGCTGCGCCGCCGCCACCATGTGGACGATCTGGGAGAGCAGCGTGTCCGCACCGACCCGTTCGGCTCGCATCGTGAAACTCCCCGTCTGATTCAACGTCCCGGCGGTCACCTTCGAGCCGGGTGACTTGGCGACCGGCATCGGCTCGCCGGTGAGCATCGACTCGTCGATGCTGCCCGTTCCTTCGCTCACCTCCCCATCCACCGGCACTTTCTCACCGGGCCTGACGCGCAGTACGTCCCCGACCTGAATAGCGTCGAGCGGCACCGTTTCGTCGGCCCCTTCCGCATTCACCCGCATTGCAGTCTTCGGCGTCAGATCGATCAGCGCGCGAATCGCGCCCGACGTACGCTCCCGGGCCCGCAACTCGAGCACCTGGCCGAGCAGCACGAGCACGGTGATCACCGCCGCTGCTTCGAAGTAGACGGCGACGGCGCCCCCTGGCGTGCGGAACTCGGTTGGAAAGCTCTCAGGAAAGAGGGTCGCGATCAGGCTGTAGCCCCAGGCAGTTCCGGTCCCCAACGCGATGAGCGTGAACATGTTGAGGCTGCGGTTGACGACGGAGCGCCAGGCGCGCTCGAAGAAGGGTCCGCCGGCCCACAGCACGACCGGCGTGCCCAGCGCCAACTGGATCCAGTTCAGCGTTTGCGGGGGAACGAGATGAGTCATTCCAATCAGGTGGCCGCCCATCTCGAGGATGAGCAGCGGAATGCTCAGGACCAGGCCGATCCAGAAGCGGCGCGTAAAGTCCTTCAGTTCCGGGCTCGCTCCGGTCTCTTCCGTCGCCACGACCGGCTCGAGAGCCATGCCGCAGATCGGACAGTTGCCCGGACCGATCTGGCGGATCTGGGGATGCATCGGACAGGTGTAGGCGACGCTTTCCCGCCCGTTTGCCGCTGTGGGTCGGTCCGAACCGTTTGCATGGTTTGCGTGCAGGGTCGCCATCGCCATCGCTCCTGGAAGTGGTATCAACGGCAATCCTGAACCTTCCAACGACGGGAAGGTCAAGCATGTTCTCCGTGGCGACGAATCCCCAGCCGGCATGGGGCTTCGTGCAGGCGCTCAGCGGCCGCTATCGAATGCCGCGCAAGGCAACGCTGCGGTGCGTGCGGCGAGCAACCGGCTCGGAGTCACCCGATGCAATGTCCTCCAGAATCGGGCACGCCGGACGGTGGTCTCCGTGGCAGGCGGATGCCAGGTGCTCCAGCGTCGCCCTCATCGCTTCGAGCTCGCGGATCTTCGTGTTCAGAAGGTCGATGTGCTGCAAGGCAAGTGCCTTCACCTTGCTGCTGGGGCGCCGCCGATCCTGCCAGAGGCCAAGCAGCGCCGCGATGTGCGCGATGGAAAACCCGAGATCCCGGGCACGCGCGACGAAGCGCAGCACGTGCACGTCCTTGTCCGAATAGCGGCGATACCCCGCTGCGGTCCTCGCGGCGGCGGGCATCAGTCCGACGGATTCATAGTGCCGGATCATCTTGGCCGAAACGCCCGATGCCCTGGCCGCCGCTCCAATGTTCATTCCTTCCTCACGCCGCTCATGCGCCTTCACTTCGTACCATGCCGACCTCGCCGCAGCGCACGACGTGCTTTGCACAGCAGGTCCTGACACTGCATCGCGTCCCGCCCCGCGCAAGCGCTGGTCACCCTGGCGGCATCGCCGCCGCATCACGCAGGCGCTGTTCCAGCTCTTGGAACACTTCGGTCATCGCACGGCTCACACCGTCGGCGAAGGCGCCGGCCGACGCGTCTGCCATCGGAACCGAACGCCTCAATTCCGCCGCCATGCGCAGAGGACGCGCCGGCTGCATTTCATCCACCACGTGGAAGCGGATCGCCAGGACGGCAGCGGGGCGGTGCGGGTCGCGCACGTCTGCGTACAACTCGTTGACCGTGCCCTGCAGCAGGAGCGCGTGCGGCGCTCGCGCCCCCGCCGCCGGCGCTACGCGCTCGAACGGGCTTGCACGTTGCAGCCATTCCAGCGCGCCCTGGGTGACGATATCGCGCGGGGCGACCAGGAACTGGTTGTAGAAGTCGGTCTCGTAGCGGTGCTCGTCGAAGCGGTAGACCATGGGTTTGCCCGCGAACGCCTCGGCGACCGAGAACACGTTGACCAGTAGCAGGCCGGGCAGAGGGGCCGCCTGCGCCGATACGTGCTCCAGGTCCGGCCGCGGCAGGAACGTGCTGCGTGGCGGAGTGGGCGTATTCAGGCTGCACCCGCTCACGGCGAGCGCGAGGCCGAGCAGGAAAACGCGCGCGGTCCTGTTCATCTGCGGGGTCCGGTGGGGCGCTCCAGCGGCGCGGGTGGATCGGCGAATAGCACCGCGCGGGGCGAGCGGCGCAGCGACTCGGTGAGGTCGCGCAGGTTCTCCGTCGTCTGACGCAGGTTGTCCAGGATCAGCGGAAGGTCGCGCTCGGGTCCCAGCAGCGTACGGTCGAGACGTTGTGCCGCGCGATCGAAGGTCTCCAGGGTCTGCGTCACGCGGTCGATGGTCTGCGGCAGGCGCTCGCTCTCCAGCATGCGCCGTGCGGTGGCCAGCGTCGCCGATGCATCCGCCGGCAGCTCGCGCCAGGCGGGATTGGCGAGGATCTGCTGGAGGGCGCGATTGGTGTCGCCCAGTTCGCCGAGCAGATTCACCGTACTCTCGCCGAGCCGATCGGCGTTCAACGCCTTGAGCGTGCCGTCGAGCGTGAGCAGCAGCGCGTTCAGATTCAGCATCACCTCGTCCAGGTTGGCGCGTTCGAGCTTGCGCACGAGTGACTCGGCACCGCTCACGATCTGGCCAACCGTGCTGCGGGTCGAGGGAATGTAGAGATTGTCCGGCGTCCACTCGATCGGCAGAGGCGTGTTGCGCGCCGGGTCGACGTAGTCGAGTTCCAGATAGTAGGCGCCGGTCAATCCCTGTGCCGCGATCTGCACGCGCAGACCGCGCTCGATCAGCGCACTCACCATCGTGCTGTCCATGCGGCCCAGTTCGCCGGTGAGCTCGCGCGTGCGCAGCGTCGCCTCGACCAGCACGTACTGCCGGCGCTGCGCGGCAGGCTTGTCCTGTTCGTACTCGGTGTAGGTGAAGCCGATGCGGCTCACCTCGCCGACGTTCACGCCCCGGTACTTCAGCTGCGAGCCCACGTCGATGCCTTGCACCGACTCGTCGAAGTAAGTCTCCATCAGCACCTTCGGACGCCACCACCAGCCGGCGCCGAAGGCGATCACGAAGATGACGGCGAGGGCGACGGCGCCGAGAATGAAGGCGCCCAGCCGCACGTGCCGCGCGCGTGTGCCGGCTTGGCTCATGCGGGCTCCGGCTCGCGATTGAGGAAGCGGCGCACCCACTCGTCGGGCGCGTGGTCGCGCAGGTGGTGGGGATCGCCGATGGCGGCGATCCCCTTGCTGCGCCGGTCGAGCATCACGACCCGGCTGGCGATGGTGAAGATGCTCGGCAGTTCGTGCGTGACGACGACGAAGGTCACGCCCAGGTTGCGCGACAGGCGCAGGATGAGACGGTCCACCTCCGCCGACACGATCGGATCGAGTCCCGCGGACGGCTCGTCGAGAAATAGGATGTCGGGATCGAGTGCCATCGCGCGCGCGATGGCGGCGCGCTTACGCATGCCTCCCGACAATTCGGCCGGCAGCATCCCTTCCGCGCCCTCCAGTTGCACGAGCGCGATCTTGGTGCGCGCCACGAGATCGATGGTGCGCGCGCTCAGGTTGGTGAACATCTCCAGGGGCAACCGCACGTTCTCGAGCAGCGTCATCGAACCGAACAGCGCGCCATGCTGGTACATCACGCCGAAACGTCGCAGGAGCGCCTGCCGCCGCGCACCCTCGGCACGCACGATGTCCTCGCCGCAAATCAGCACGCGGCCCGACAGCGGGGCATACAGGCCGATCATGTGCTTGAGCAGCGTGCTCTTGCCGGAGCCCGAGCCGCCCAGGATCCCCAGCACTTCGCCGCGGCGTACGTCGAAGTTCAACTCGCGCAGCATCGCCTTGCCGCCATAGCCGATGGAGAGGGCCTGCACCTGGATGATGCAGTCGGCCTCCGATTCGAGCGGCATGGACGCGGTCATATGTTCAGGTGGTAATAGACGAGGGCGAAAAGCCCGTCGGCGACGACGATGAGGACGATCGAGGTCACCACGGCGCGCGTGGCGGCCATCCCCACCGATTCGGCACCGGCCTGGCTCTGCAAGCCGCGCAGACAGCCGACTCCGGCCACGATGATGCCGAAAACGAAGCTCTTCGCCATTCCGCCCAGGAAATCGGACAGCGTCACGAACGCGAAGGTCTCGCGCATGTATGCCGACAGCGGAATCTCGAAGGTGGACATGACGGCTGCCCCGCCCAGCAGTCCCACCATGTTGGCGT
This sequence comes from Pseudomonadota bacterium, assembly GCA_023430065.1. Classification (GTDB taxonomy): domain Bacteria; phylum Pseudomonadota; class Gammaproteobacteria; order Burkholderiales; family SHXO01; genus SHXO01. The sequence continues at coordinate 7,831 of JAEZCG010000238.1, forward strand.
ACAGGGTGAGCAGCGGTGTCATGGCGAGCGTGGCGAGCACGCGCGGCACGACGAGAAAGCGCACCGGGTCCAGCCCCATGGTCACGAGCGCGTCCACCTCCTCGTTGACGCGCATGGTGCCGATCTCGGCGGCAAACGCGGCGCCGGTGCGCCCGGCCAGGAGGATTGCGGTCATCAGCGGCGCCAGCTCGCGCACCAGCGAGATGCCGACCAGATCGGCCACCAGGAGCTCGGCGCCGAACTGGCGCATCGCCACCGCTGCCTGGAACGCGAGAATGAGGCCCATCAGGAAGGCGATGAGCGACACGATCGGCAGCGCGTCCGCGCCCACCCGCTGCGCGAGCGTCAGCGTATCGCGCCAGCGCACCTGGCGCGGAGAAGTGAGCGCGTCTGCGAGTGCGGCGGCAGTCTCGCCGACGAACGCCAAGGCATCCGAGGCGCGGATGGCCGCTGCCGTGCCCCCTCGCCCCAGCGTCTCGCGCACGCCCGCCGGTTTGCGTGCACGGCGCGGGGTGGGTCGAAAGTGCGCCGGGTCGAACTGGTCCAGCAGCGCGCGATAGCGGGGCGAGAGCCCTTCGACGCGCACGGCGGCGTCGGGGTGGCGCGGCTGGCGCAGCAGATCGAGCAGGAATGCGATGCCGGCGCCATCCAGGCGCGAAACCCCGCTGGCATCGACCACCACCGGCGCCGTGGGCGTGCGCTGCAAGGCCTCGAGTGCCGGATGCCACACGCGTTCGACGTGCTGGGCGTCGAGCGCGCCGCTCAGGCGAAGCAGCATGGCGCCCTGTGTCTGGGCGATCTGCAGTGGCGGCACGGAGACGGTTGAATCGTTCTCGGCGGGCATAAGTCAGCATTCCGATCCGTGTCGGCGAGCGCCATGCCGGCCTGGACCGTCGCATGCCCCGGGCGCGATGATCATGGCGCAAGGTTAGCCCAAGGCGGGCCGCCCCGCAGGATCCTTGTCGCCGTGGACAGTGGCGCGCGAGAATCGACGCCGTGCCCGGCATCATGCATGCACTCTACCCTGCCTCGTGAACGACTCATGATCGCCCTCCGCCACCCCTGGATCAGCCTGTCCGCCTCGCTGGTGCTGTTGCTCGCGCTCGCCGGCTGCGAACGCGCGCACCTGCCGATCGAGGCGGGGACCGGGCCTGCACCCACACTCCCTGAGCCGCGTCGCTCGCTCCTCCCCACCGTCGATATTGCGCCCGCTGTCGGCTGGCGCGCCGGTGCACGACCAATTGCCGTGCCGGGCCTGCACGTCAACGCCTTCGCAAGCGGACTGTCGCATCCGCGCTGGCTGCACGTGCTACCCAATGGCGACGTGCTGGTGGCCGAAACCGGCGCGCCGGCAAAGAAGGTGGAGGGCCTTCGCGCACGCGTCGCGCACTGGGTGATGCGGCGTGCCGGGGCAGCGGTGACCAGTGCCGAGCGCATCGCGCTGCTGCGCGACGCCGATGGCGACGGGGTGGCCGAGCTGCGGTCGGTGCTGATCGACGGCCTGCGCTCTCCGTTCGGGATGGCGCTGGTGCAGGACCGGCTGTACGTCGCCAACACCGATGCCGTGGTGAGCGTGCCGTACTCGCCGGGGCAGACGCGTATCGACGCAGCGCCGGAGACGCTGGTCGAGCTTCCCGCGGGCATACGCAATCATCACTGGACGAAGAGCCTGCTCGCCAGTCCGGACGGAACCCGGCTCTACGTCGGCGTGGGGTCGAACAGCAACGTCGGTGAACATGGCCTGGAGGCAGAACGCGGGCGCGCCGCCATCTGGGAGATCGATCGTGTCACCGGCGAACGGCGCCTCTTCGCGTCGGGTCTGCGCAATCCCGTGGGCATGGCGTGGGAGCCGGGCAGCGGCGCACTGTGGACCGTGGTGAACGAACGCGACGAACTGGGCAGCGACCTGGTGCCCGACTACATGACGTCGGTGCGCGCCGGTGGCTTCTACGGCTGGCCCTACAGCTACTTCGGCGCACACGTGGACGCACGGGTGCAGCCGCAGCGTCCCGATCTGGTGGCACAGGCGATCGTGCCCGACTACGCACTGGGCCCGCACACGGCTTCGCTCGGCCTGGTCTTCGCCCAGGGAAGCCGGCTGCCACCCCCGTTCTCGCAGGGCGCGTTCGTTTCCCAGCACGGATCCTGGAACCGCCGACCGCCCAGTGGCTACCAGGTGGTGTTCGTGCCCTTTGCCGACGGCCAGCCCACGGGTGTCCCAATCGAAGTGCTGACCGGCTTTCTCGATGAGGACGGCAATGGGCGCGGGCGCCCGGTCGGCGTGGCGATCGATCGGCGTGGCGACCTGCTCGTCGCCGACGACGTCGGCAATACGGTGTGGCGTGTCGCCCCCTCGTCGCGGTGAGTTAACCCAAATTTGATCACGGCATTCATCACGAAGGCACGAAGGCACGAAGGCACGAAGAACACGAAGAACACGAAAAGCAACCTCGCCTAACACAGAGCAACTGCGTTGAAAGTCAAGCTATCTGCGGTGTTTGCCAGGGTGTCTGGGTTTTGAGCATCGCATTGAGAATGACCAACATTTTTCGCATGCACGCTGTGATTGCC
>JAEZCG010000092.1 GCA_023430065.1 Pseudomonadota bacterium
GATCTCAGTCGCAAATGCACCTACCGCGGTTTACCGTCGCACAGCGGCTCTGGCTCGGCCTCCTGTTGCTGCTCGGGCTGTTCGCCATCGCGAACGTCGTCTCGCTCGATGCGGCGCGAGACGTCGATCAGACGCTCAACGAGCTCGTTCTGCCCGGCGACGAGCGCCGTACTGCCGGGTACGCGATGCGCACGGACCTGTCGGCACTGGTCGGGCGGGTTCATGCCTATGTCCGCGATGGACAAACCGCGCAACGCACCTCGATTCAGCAGGCGCAGTTGGCATTAGGAGATTCTCTGAGCCGCTATGGGGAGCTGGCGAAGTCCCCAGCGGACCTACAGCTGGCACAGAAGGTTCGTGCGGAGTACCAGGGCCTGACGCTCGCTGTCCAGGAGTTGCTGCAGCGCCACGCGGAGAGCGCAGCCAAGCGGGCATCGCTTTCAGCCCTGCGACGCGAAGCGCAGACGATTCTTGCGAAGAGGAAGGCACACGCAGAGGGGCGCGACTCGTCCAGCGTCGCGCATAGCCTTGGCGCAGACATCGAACGCGAAGTGCGTGAAATGCACGCCCTGCTGGGAGCAGACCAGCCTCCCGGCGCAGCGGGCGATCTGGCAGCCAGACGAGACCGGTTTGTGAAGTCGACGGCGCAACGCAGATCTTCCGCCCTCACCGCGACCGACAGCGCCTGGCTCGCCAGTGTGCAACGCTGGCATGCACGGTCCACCAACGCGCTGTTCGCGTATCAGCAGAGCGTCGTGGCGCAGGATCGCGCGTCTATCCGAATGGAAGCCCGCGTCGCGTCCCTCGATGCAGTGCTGACCGATGCCGTTCAGCCGGCAGCGCGCGCGGATCTCGTTGCGTCGGTTGCTCGTGCGTCCAAGATCGCGCATGAGGCGAATGCGGTGATCACGCGCAGCCTGCTCATTGCATTCGTCCTGGGGACCGCTGTTGCATGGGCGACCGTGCGCGCCGTGCGTGCACCCCTTCGAAAGGTGGTCGCCTCGAGCCGCGGGCTGGCGGCGGGTGATTTCTCCAGGCGGGTCGACTGGAAGAGCCGCGACGAACTCGGTGAGCTGGCAGACGCTTTCAACAACATGGCCGACCAGTTGCAGAGCACGACGGTCTCCCGAGCCTACTTGGAGGGGGTGGTGAACTCGATGACCGAGGCGTTGTTCGTGGTCTGCCCTCAGGGAATCGTGCAAACCGCCAATCCCGCCGCGCGGGGACTGCTGGGGTACGAGGAAGCGGAGCTGGTCGGCGCCGCCCTGCATCGCCTGTCGAGCACTCCGGAGCTGCTGCTGACGTCCCTGCAGAGTGCGCAGATCCTGGACCAGCCGGCGATGATACGGCACAAGGATGGGACGGAGATTCCCGTCCTCCTGTCGGCGATGCGGCTCACCATGCAAAGTGACCAGATCCCTGCGCTGGTCTGCATCGCACAGGATCTGCGAGCGAGGATTGCCGCCGAGCTGCATCAGCGCCAGACAGCGGTCGTCTTCGAGAACACGCGCGATGCGCTCATCCTGACCGATGGAAAGCTGGGCTTGTCTCTGGTCAACCCGGCATTTCACCGCATCACCGGATACGACGAGAACGAAGCCCACGGATGCCATGCGCTTCAGCTCTTCGGCGATTCGGCCGACTCCACGGTCAGAAGCATGCACCACGCGCTGACGGTCGGGGGATTCTGGCAAGGCGAGCTGGAGTTGAGGCGGAACGATTCGCGCGTGCGTCCGGTGTGGGTGAACGTGAGCGCAGTGCGGGACCGCCATGGCAAGGTGATCAACTACGTCTTCGTGGTGACCGACATCAGCGAGATGAAGGAGGTGGAGCGGAAGCTCGACGAGCTTGCGCATTACGATGCGCTGACCGCTCTGCCGAACCGGCGTCTACTGCTCGATCGCGGACGTCGCGCACTGGTGCGTGCCCAGCGATCGCAACTATCCGTGGCCTTGTTGTACCTCGATCTGGATGACTTCAAGGATGTGAACGACACGTTCGGTCACGCCGAGGGCGATCGGCTGCTGCAGGAGATGACACAGCGTCTGGGCAGCTGCGTTCGAACTGCGGACACGCTCGCCCGGCTGGGCGGGGACGAATTCGTGGTGCTGCTGGAAAACGTTCAGACGCAACTCGATGCCTCGCAAGTCGCGGAAAAGCTTCTGGTTGCGATCTCCATGCCCTACTGGTTGAAGGGGATCGAGTTGAGGCCCCGAGCGAGCATCGGCATCGCGATCGGACCTTCCCACGGCACGACGGTGGAGGAGCTTCTGAAATCCGCCGATGCGGCGATGTACCGCGCGAAGCATGGCGGCGGCGCGGGCTTCGAGTTCTTCACCCCCGAACTGACGAAGCTCGCCTTGGAGAAGTTGCAGCTTCAGAACGCGTTGCGCCATCCGGATCTTCGGTCTCAGCTCGTCGTGCACTATCAACCCCAGCTCGATCTCCAAAGCGGGCGGGTCGTTTCCGCCGAGGCCCTGGTGCGCTGGGATCACCCGACCGAAGGACTGCTGCTACCTGGGCGGTTCATCCGCGCAGCCGAGGAGGCCGGTCTCATCTCGCTCATCGGGGAATGGGTGCTTCGCGTCGCATGCCAGGAGGCGGTGGCGTGGCAATCGGTATCCGAGAATCCGTTCCGGGTTGCGGTGAATGTCTCCCCGCATCAGATCAAGAACGCGCGCATCGTGGACGCGGTGATGGTCGCATTGAACGAATCGGGACTCGAGCCGTCCCTGCTGGAACTCGAGGTGACGGAGGACGCGCTGCAGGTGGGCGACGAAGCCCAACGCGTGCTGAATCGGCTGAAGGAACTGGGTGTCAGCCTTGCACTGGACGACTTCGGATCGGGTTACTCCTCGCTCGGGTCGCTCAAGGCGCTCCCGTTCGATCGCCTCAAGATCGATCGCGCCTTCATGCGGGATGTCGCCAGCGACTCCAACGGGCGCTCGCTCGTGCGCGCCATCATCGCCATGGCGCATAACCTGCACCTCGGTGTGTTGGCCGAGGGGGTGGAAAACGAGGAGCAGCTCGCCTTCCTTCAGGAGAGCAGGTGCGATGAAGCGCAGGGCTATCTCATTGGCCACCCGCTCACTTCCCGAGAGTTGCAGACGCAGATCGCATCGGTGTCGGCGACCTGCGGGGCGCACGCGCGCCGCCTGATGATGAAGCGGATGGAGAAGAAGCTTGCTTCGGTCGCCGAGTACGCATAGTCGAGGTCGCCATACCGGCTTCTAGCGTGCCACCGATACCTGCGCCGATGGATCCCGCAGCTGCGGTCCATCAGCGGTCGGCCTGGAACAGCGGCACACATCACATGGCCTGACAGGTCAAGACGGACGCAGCGACGAAGGCGCCGACAATTGGCGCGTTCCCTGCGGCGTGTCGATGTGCGCCACCAGATATGGCCTCGTGCCGCGGGCGAGCGCCGATACCGTAACGGGACCTTCGAGATCGATGGACGAGAGCAGTCGGCCGATGCGTGTCGGGTCCGGGTGGAAGATCTCGAGTCCGACCAGGACGAGACCACGATCCCGAAGCGTCGATGCCGGGTGAACGTCCGACTGCCAGGTGATCAGGGCCGGTGCCACGCCGTCGACAGGTACGCTGCCGTCCGCAGGAATGGTAATCAGCCATTCGAGGTTGCCGCGGCGCATGGGCTCGATGTTGCCGAGCGGTTCGGCGCTGGCTGCGGCGGTTGCACGAATGTCGGCCGTGCGCGCCACCCAGGTCGACAGCAACGGCGGTGAGCCGGCGTGCAGATGATCGAGGCCGAACCAGCGCGGGCGCGCCGGCGCGGCCGCGTCAGGATCGGGTGAAATGACTTCCAGGAACAGCGCGTCGCCGAGGCGCAGCAGAAGGTTGTGCGTTCCCATCCTGGGATGCCTGCCTCCGGGCTGGGCGTCGACGCCGAGCGCTTGCGATACGAATGCCGCCCCGATTTCGAGGGAAGGGGCCGTGACGGTGATGTGGTCGAGGTAGCTGCGTGACATCACCATAACCTGGGAAAGCTCAGTCCGGCTCGGTGGAGACGAGACGGTAGGCGGCAGCTCCGAGTAACGCCCCCGCGATTGGGGCGGCCCAGAACAGCCACAGCTGCGCCACCGCCCAATCACCGACGAAGACGGCCACGCCCGTGCTGCGCGCGGGATTGACCGACGTGTTCGTCACCGGGATGCTGATCAGATGGATGAGCGTGAGCGCAAGCCCGATGGCAATGGGCGCGAATCCGGCCGGCGCCCGTCGGTCGGTCGCTCCGATGATGATCAGCAGAAAGAACGCAGTCATCACCACCTCGGTGACGAGTGCCGAGGTCAGCGAGTATCCGCCGGGGGAATGGGCGCCATACCCATTGGAGGCAAACCCGTCGGAAACGTTGAAATCGGGCGCGCCGCTGGCAATCACGTACAGCACCGCGCCGGCGGCGATGCCGCCGACGACCTGAGCAATGATGTAAGGGGCCAGCTTGCTCGCCGGAAAGCGGCGGCTCGCCCAGAGGCCGATCGACACTGCAGGATTCAAGTGGCAACCGGAGATGTGTCCGATGGCAAAGGCCATCGTCAGAACGGTCAGCCCGAAGGCGAGCGACACGCCGTGCAGGCCGATGCCCAGTTCGGGAAATGCCGCGGCGAGCACGGCACTGCCGCATCCACCGAGAACGAGCCAGAAGGTACCGAGGAACTCTGCACCGTATTGCTTCATGTTCACTCCTTCCGAAGATCCCATCCTCGTACCCCAGCACGGTAAAGCCGGCCACCAAAGGCGGTGCTCACGCCGGAGGATGGGATCCTGGCGTGGCGGGTATTTGTAGAAGAAGCAGTGCTACCTTGGAGCTGTCGCAACTCTCGAGCGCTGGCGCATGTTGTCCAGGCTCCACACACCCGCGCCGGCGAACACGAAATAGAGGAACACGAAGCAATACAGCACCGCGAGTTCGCCCTGGTTCAGCATCGGCAGCAGCATGTGCCCCTGACCAGCGTGCCCCATGAAGTAGGCGACCGCCATGAAGCCGCAGAGGACGAAAGCCACGGGACGCGTGAAAAGGCCGACAAGGATGAGCAGGCCGCCGAACGTCTCGAGAATGCCGGCAAGGCCCATGAGCGACATGAGCGTGAGCCCGTCGAACATCGCCAGGTGCGGCACACCGAACAACTTCGCCGTTCCGTGCGGGATGAAAAGATACGCGGTGACGATCCGAAGGATGGCCAGCGCGCGCGGTCGCCAGGCTTCCAGCCAATTGGTGTCGATCGCCATCGAACCTCCTCCGGTGAGCGCTGCAAAGCCTACCACGGTGCGAGCCGACGAGGAAATGCTCCGGACATCCTTTCAGCGCATGCTCGCCCTCACCCACCGAATAGCCAACCGGGAGCTCGGTGCATGGAAGAAACTGCGTGACAGCGTGGCATCGAACTGCTCCAGTCGCCTGATGCCCTACGCGAGGTCTTCGTGAATGCAGAGGTAGTTACCCTCGGTGTCCTTGAACCAGGCAGCCTTCTCGGAACCGAGGACACAGACATGGTGTACGGTCTTAAAGCCGGGCAGGTCGTAATCCTCGAAGACCACACCTGCCCGTTCCAACTCGGCAATACTTTGGACGATGTCGGTGACCCGAAAGCTGATCGCGGTGTGCTCGGCCCTTGTTCCTTCCGCCTTGGGAAACAAGGCCAAGGTGCTGCCGCCGACGACATACTCGAACTTTCCGTCGGGTTTGAGATTGCCCGCTCTCAGGCCAAGGCACCCCTCATAGAAGGCGCGGGCGCGAGCCATGTCTTTGACGGGAAGCATGGTGGTCACTGAGGCGTTGGTCAGCATATGCCCTCCTTCCGGTTGGGCCATCGACGCAACAATACTAGCGCCTCGCTCAGGCGACAACAATCCGTCGAGCCCGCCGAATCATAGAACGCCCACCCAACGAAGCGTGGAGCACGATCGGTGACCTCATGCTGCATGCGTGCCGCTTCGCCCCGTACGGTGGAAGCGACGCAGCAGCCAGGCGCCCGCGAGCGTGAGCCCGAGCAGTGACAGCAGGCCCAGTCCCCAGGCCACCCAGATGGCGGCGATGAGCCAGACGGCAACGTTGCCGAGCGGCGGGAGCGCGCCGGAAACGCTGCCCAGCAAACGAACCACCCCTTCCTGCAGCGCGGCCCAGGCCCCGGGGTCGATCCAGGGGCTCAGCCACGCGGGCATCTCCCAGATTGCGCCCGCGGTGTCCTTCCACGCCTCACCGCCGCTCGCCAGACCGCGGATCGACCACTCGACGATTTGGGTCAGCAGTGCCGCCATGCCCGTCCACAGCAAGGCGGCCAGGGCGAACCCACCCCCAAAGGACGACTTTCATGAGGCAACTCCCGATCGACGGAACACCGATATGATGCCGGCGCGCGCTGAATGCGGAGCATGACAGATCCGCGACCAGCGCGATGCCAGGAATGTCGGCGCGTCGTGGAGTTGCCTCGCGGTGCACACGTCGTCTCCATCACGAGCAAGTGGATACACGGACCGTCGTCCGCCCTCACCCCGACAACTGCTTCATCTCCTCGTCGCTGGCCTTACGGGCCACCGTGCCGGGCGGATGCTGGTACCAGCCCGGGTCGCGGTAGTCGCCGGCTGCGAGGTCGTCGCGGATCTTGATCACGGTGAACATGCCGCCCATCTCGAGAGGTCCGAAGGGGCCCTCTCCCATCATCATGGGCAGCGTGTTGTCCGGCAACTTCATGTGCCCCATCGCGGTATGCGCAGCGTGTTCGGCCATGCCATCCCTGCCCATCGCCATGTAGTCCGGGACCAGCTTCTGGATGCGTTCTTCGACGCCGCTCTGGTCCACGCCGATCATGTTGGGGATGTCGTGCCCCATCGCGTTCATGGCGTGGTGCGACTTGTGGCAGTGGATGGCCCAGTCTCCGGGCAGGTCCGCGACGAATTCGCCCACCCGGATATTGCCTACCGGTACCAGCATCGTGGTTTCCCGGTATCGGGACGACTCGGGGATCCAACCGGCATCGGTGCCGGTCACTTCGAAAGCGGTCCCGTGGATGTGGATGGGATGCTCGTGCATCGACAGGTTCGCGATTCGGATGCGCACGCGGTCTCCAACTCTGGCTACCATAGGATCGATGCCCGGGAACACGCGGCTGTTGAACGTCCACATGTTGAAGTCGGTCATCACGGATGGATCGGGTGTCGACGTTCCGGCTTTCACATCGAAGTTGTGGAGGATGAATGCGTAGTCCCGGTCGATGCGCGGCGTCTCGGCCTCCTTGGGATGCACGATGAACATACCGTACATGCCCAGTGCAAGCTGCACCATTTCGTCGGCGTGCGGGTGATACAGGAAGGTGCCGTTCTGGTTGATGGTGAACTCGTACACGTAGGTCTCACCAGGCTGGATGTGAGGCTGCGTGAGCCCGCCCACGCCGTCCATGCCGTTGGGCAGAAATATCCCGTGCCAGTGGATGGTAGTGTGCTCGGCCAGGCGGTTGGTCAGGAAGATGCGCACCCGGTCGCCCTCTACGACTTCGATCGTCGGCCCGGGCGTCGTGCCGTTGTAGCCCCAGCAGTTCACCACCATGCCGGGTGCAAACTCGCGCTCGACCGGCTCTGCCACCAGGTGAAACACCTTCACGCCGTTGTCCATCTTCCAGGGCGCAGTCCATCCGTTAAGCGTGACGACGGGTGTGTAGCGATCTGCGCCGGCAGGGGGTCGCGGCGGACGTGTCGCGGCGGAGGTGCGCTCCTGTGCCGAAGCGCCGCGGAAGACCGCGGTCACCGCGCCGCCCGTCAGGAGCGCTGCGCTCGTCTTGAGCAGTTGTCTTCTGTTCATCTGAATCGACTCCATGCGGTCAATGCTTCGAGTGATCGTGCGTGGCCGCGGGCGGGGTGGACGGATCCGTGCGGCTGTCATCGGCGCGGACCAGTTCGATCCTTCCGCCCACTGCCCGTTCGAGTTCGGCCCATGCAATCCAGAACTCCTTCGAGGCGGCGATGTAGTCGCGTGCGATCTCGATCTGCTGCTGCCGCACGAGCAAGAGGTCGTAGGCGCCGATCAGCATGCCGTTGTAGAACTTCGTCGTCTCCTCGACAAGTCGCTGCTGTAGCGGCAGGAGTGCTTCCTCGTAGTGGCGGGCGAGCTGGTAGGCCGACTGCAGGCGCAGTCGCGCTTCCCGAGCTTCGGACCGGATCTCCACCGCCAGCTGCTCGAGTCGTCGCTCGGCGGCGAGAAGCTCCGCCTGCGCGCGCGCCAGACGGGACTGTCCCTGATCGAACAACGGGAGCTCTAATTCAACCTCCGGACCGAAGAAGTTCTCGTTGCCTGGCTCGCGTTTGTAGGCGACGCCCACGCCGAGGAAGCGCAGCCAGCGCGTGCTGCGCGTGAGACCGGACACTCGGGCAAGAGTCTCCACCTCGGCGTTGGCCGCTGCCAGATCGAGGCGCTGCGATACCGCCACCGCCTCCACGTCTTCCAGCGCCGGCAGCCGGGCGGGGAGCTCAGGCAGGCGTTGGGGCACGCTCCACTGCGTCTGATCGCCGGACAGGCCGAGCAGGCGGTTCACCCGTTCCCGATCCGCCGCCAGCTGGGCCTCCGCGCGCGCTGCCTCGGCAATGGTCTGGCCGTACAACGACTGCTGCGCCAACTGGTCGCGCTGTGCGAGCGTGCCCGCTGCGTACTGCCGGGCAGCGAGCTCGGCGCCGGCCGCCGTCGCGTTGGCGACCTGCTGCAGTAACTCCAGTGATTGCGCATCGGCGACGACGGAGAAGTACGCTGCTCGCACTTCAGCCGCGCGGTCGGTCACCGCCTGGCTGACTTCGAGCGTCGCCTGCCTGGCGCCCGCTGCACCGATCTTCCGACCCGCCGAGAGGGTGAACAGGCTGACGAAATCCTGGACGATGGCGCCTTCGAAGATGTTGCCGGCGTTCCCGGAAAGGTACTGCAGCGACAGCGTCGGGTTCTCCGCGAGGCCGGCCTGCACGAGATCCGCCTGCACGATGCCCAGGCGCTCGTAGGTCGCCTGCAGAGCTGGACTGTTGATCAAGGCGATTTGGACCGCTTCGTCCGCGGTCATCCCATCCTGCAGCAGCGTCTTCACCGCCGACTCGGTCCACTGGCGGTCCTCGTCGCCCTGGTGCCAGGCGACCTGCTGGCCGGTGCGTGCCCCCACCTGGGACTGGACCTCATCCAGACGTGTCTGCGGTCGGACGGTTGCGCAACCGGAGAGCAGAACGAAGAGAAGAGCACCGGCGATCAGCGGAGTGAAAGGGCGCTCAATGCACATGATGCTCCGACTCCTCGCCGGTTCGCGGGTCATCATCGTGCTCTTCGCGCGGTTCTCCTTGCGCTGCGCGCGCGGGCTGCGTCGGGAAGTCCTGGTAGGTACGCAGCACCTGCAATCTGTACATCGGGGCGGAAGCTGCCGCTGGATTGGCAGGATGGCGACTGTCCAAGGGGGCTGGGCCCGGAGCGGCACACGCCCACAGACTGAGCGGCAGGACGACGATGCAAGTCCGCCGAAAGAACTGGCTGTTCATTCGATTTCTCCTCACTGCGACAGGAAGTGCGGCGATGCAGCGCGCGGGCGCGCCGGGCAACGCACAGGCGACGAGGCGCGGCCGCGAATCCGAGATTGCGGCCGGTCCGGGCAGCGGCGGTTCAGCCGCGTAGGGGAGGCCGCTTAGGCTGTTCGGGGATGAACGTGAGAAGCGCGGAAGGATCCATCGCGATCCGTTCGGACGTGGCGGGTGGCGCGAGCATGCTCCACAGCGCCGAAGCCATCACGGGCGCGCAGGCGAGCTGACAGGAACCGCAGTCGTTGCAACTCAGGTTGGAACCTTCGACGCCCCCATGCGGATCGGCACCCATTGGGTAAGGGTGGCCGGTGTCGCCGCCGGCGTGTGTCGCCGGGTCATGGGTGCCTGCGTGGGAATCCGAGCCGTGTGCGGTGGATGCCTGCATCGATTCCGCGTGGCGGCAGAACGGCATTGCCACGGAGGCGATCCCCTGCAGGGGAAGCCAGAGGAGTAACGCCAGCACGAGGATGGACTTCCAGCGAACCATCGGGCAAGTATAGTTACCGCAAAAGGTCTCGGATAGTCCCGCCCTTTCTGCGCGCTTTGGGCAACTGCTGGGAAGAGGGCGTGTGGCTCCGCCTAGCCGCGTCGCTTCATCCTCGTTGTTGCCCCGAGCCCGATCCGATCACAGCTGAAAGCACTGAGCTCAACCGAACGTTCACGATGCTTGCGATGAACGCCACACCGAAATGATGCCGCCGTGCTGAATGCGGCACAGGATGGATCCGCGACAAGCGTTGCAGTGGTTGGACCCAAAACTGGCATCATTCGCCCATGCGGGCTTCATTACTTGCAGGCGCCCCAAGGCTGCCCCTTCTTCTCCTGCTTGTCGCGAGCACCGCAGGCGCAGCCGAGCTTCATACGGTCAATGGCGAGTTGCTGATCGGCAAGATCGTCGAAGAGCAGCCGGGCTTCGTCGTCTTCGAGTCGGAGTCGCTCGGTCGGGTGACCATCGAGCGTAATCGCATCGCCCGCCTCACGGCGACCTCGGTCCCAGGGGTGCCGCCCGGTGAGCCGGCGCCTGAAGCGCACGCGGAACAGGCCACCGCACCCGGCAAGACGCTCGCCGAGCAAGCGGAGGAGACCGCCGCGGGCGAGCGCCAGGAGGCCCTCAGCAGGGATGCGCTTGGCCGCTTCCTGGCCCGCATCAATCCGCTCAAGGGCTGGAAGACCAGGCTTACTTTCGGCTTTATCGGGCGGCGCGGCGACGACAACGACAACGATCTCACGCTCAGCTTCGAGAGCGAGCGCAGGACCGCGGGCGGGGACGAGCACCGGCTGGAGGCGCGCTATTACTACGCGGAAGACGTGCTCGCGGACGACGTGCGCGACGCCACCGACGAGTTGCTGACCGGCGGCTACCGCTATCGGCACGACCTCTCCCAACGCTTGATCCTGCAATCGCTCAGCACCTACCACCGGGATGCCATCAAGGAGCTGAACCACGAATTGACGCAGACGGTAGGCGTCGGCGCGCGCCTGGAAGGCGAACGCTGGGGCCTTGCGCTCACGCCTGCCATCGGTGCGCAATGGCGGGAAGTGGGCGGGGTGGACAGCGGCACCCATGCCGTGGCGGCTCTGTTTCAGGAGGCACGCTTTGACGTCACCTCGACGCTGCGGCTCACGCAGACGCTGGACTACATCTACTCGCTCGAGGATAGCGACGACTACTCCGCGCGACTGGGCGTCGACCTCGTCCAGAAACTCGGCACCGCCTGGTCGCTAGGCCTGCGCTACGATTACAACTACGACGCGGTGGTCGGCAAGAACGCCTCGGAGCTGCAGCAGCGATTCACTGTGAACGTCGGACTGGAGTTCTAGCGGTAACGGCGAGACATCGTAGGAGGCGACGCGGGCGCCGTGCAAGGCAGGCCAAACTATAGTCTCATGTCCTATCAGGCCGTGAAAGGGACATTCGTATGGACATACGAGTTGAGGCGCGTGCTTAGGTGCGGAAGCGCCACCGATGGGGGGGCCGTCCGTTTGCACGCCCTCACGCGTGCGCGCCGCGCCTGCCGGAATCGGGTGCAGCCACTCCATTACAGGGAGGGTTCGATATGAAGATCGTAGAAGTCCGTTTGCGCTGCCGTGAGCCGCTTGCGCTCCTCGTCGCGGTGATCCTCGCGCTGGTTCCTCTTGCCGCGCTGGCGCAGCTGAGCCCGAGCGCCGAGACGTTGAGCCGCGTGGTCGAGGAGGCGCATACCCACTTCAAGGACTTGAAGGACGGGGCCAATGCGGACTACATCCCGGAGCTGACGAAAGTGCCTTCCGACCTGTTCGGCGTGGTGATCGTGACAGCCCGCGGCGAAGTGTATGCTGCGGGCGACGTAGACCACCCGTTCAGCATTCAGTCGGTATCCAAACCCTTTACCGCGGCCCTGGTCATGCAGCAATACAGAAGCGACCAGGTGATCGTCGAGAAGATCGGCGTGGAACCCACAGGTCAGCCGTTCAACTCGATCCTTGCCACGCAAACGATTCCTCAGGTCTCGGTAAACCCGCTGGTCAATTCCGGCGCCATCGCCGCGGTCAGCCTGCTCAAGGCGCACAGTGCGCAAGAGCGCTTCGAAGCCATCATCGGTTTCTACAACAAGCTGGCCGCGGCCGATCTCAGCGTACTCGAGGACGTCTACGAATCCGAGGCGGCAACGAACCAGCGCAACCGTGCGCACGCGTATATCCTGGCGGCCAGTGGACGCCTCTATTCCGAGCCGATGGAAGCGGTGGATGTGTACACACGCCAATGCTCCATCGGGGTGACCGCCAGGCAGCTCGCGGTGATGGGCGCAACCCTGGCCAATGGCGGTGTCAATCCGTCGACCGGCGAGCGGGTGCTCGATGCGGCCTACGTGCCGAAGGTGCTGGCGATCATGTTGACGGCCGGCTTCTACAACGAAGCGGGGCTGTGGGCCTATACGGCCGGATTGCCGGCGAAGACTGGTGTGGGCGGAGGGATCGTTGCCGTCGTGCCGGGGCGCATGGCGATCGTCGGCTTCTCGCCGCGATTGAACGCCGCCGGCAACAGCGTGCGGGCGATGAAGGCCATCGAGTACATCAGCGAGCAGCTCGGGGCGAGCGTGTTCGGCGGCGGCAGCAGCCGACCGCAACTGCATTGAACTCCGCCGCCGAAACACTGGACCTCGTCGAAGTCATTGGGTATGGGCTCAGCGGGGGCTGAGATGTTTCGCCATACCGCAGGTGGCTCGAACTGCTGTCTGCGCGCACTTCCACCGGGCCGGGCTCCATGATCACATTCCCCGACCGCCCGGTGTAGGCGAGCAGGCTCATGGGCAATCGCCTCGCCGCCCGGCCGTACCCCGCGCGCGGCGCAGCAGATCCAGCACCAGGCCGGCGAATGCCGCGGTCCACGCGGCCAGCGCGAGGCCGAAGAACACCGGCGGCAGGAAGTTCAGGAAGCCGATCCCCATCGCCTCGACCATCCGGTGCGTGCCTGCCGCGTACATGCCGAGCGGGAATACCGCGCCCCTGTCAACGTCGGCTGAATTCTGACCCACTTATCCCTGATTTGGTCGGAGTAAATCTGACCCACCCAGGCCCTCTCACTGCTGTGATTTGGTCGTCCCTTCGACCGTGCTCTTTCGGATGACACCTGCCTTGCGCTTGTCCTTGAGCCGATAGCTGTCGCCCTGGATCTGCACGATGTGCGCGTGGTGCAAAAATCGATCGAGCATCGCTGCACTCAAGGTCGCATCGTCGGCGAAGGCGCTGGCCCACTGCGCGAAGGGCAGGTTCGAAGTCGGTAGCCGTGCTCGCTCACCAGCCACACGTGCAGCGCGGCGAGGTTGAGAGCCAGATCGCTGTTCTGCTCCCGCCACAAGGCGATCGCCTCGGTCACCGCCTCGGCACGCATCGGCTGAGCGCTGCGTCCGTCCACGGCGCCAGCGGCCATGCGCCGCAGCTGATAGCGCACCGCACCTTCGGTTATCCCGAGCAGTCGGGCAATCTCGCAGTGCGCGAGCTTCTGTCGCGCCAGAGTCTGAATCGTCATACGGGCCTCCAGGTTGAGCTTGCACATCCCCGCCTCCGGACTCGCGCCGCGAGGAGGGAACGGATAAACCCAAACCGGCGACTCGTAAATCTGGATGTCGCCTTAATCGCAATCTACGCTGTCGCCTTACAGCCCTTCGGCGACTGCCGCTGCGTCATCGATAGCGATCAAACCGAAGACGTTCGTGGCAATGCCCACGTCCGCCGCATCATCGACGATGCGCTGCGCGTCCTCGTTCAGGGGCACGTCGCTGAAGTGCTTGACTTCGTAGCCGGGCCAACCGGATGCCCAGCAGAGCAGCGGAACTCGGTGATTGACAAGTTCTCGAAGCAGCGTGGGCGGGTTCATGCCC
>JAEZCG010000052.1 GCA_023430065.1 Pseudomonadota bacterium
AGATAGCCCACGCGGCGCTGCTGCGGCGGAAGGTCGATGCCTGCGGTGGAATCGAACAGCACGCGGTCGCCGACCTGGATCACGCCCTCGTCGGGGGAGATCAGTCCGGCGATGCACTGCATCGTGACGCTCTTGCCCGAACCGGATGGCCCGAAGACCACCACCCGGTCGTCCAGCGTGGTGAAGCAGGCCTGCAGCGTGAACGCCCGTTCGCGCGTGCGCAGCGTCTTGCGGATGTCGACACGCAGCTTCATGGCTGGATCAGTCGCGTGGCTTGAGCAGCTTGCCGGAGCCGAACAGGATGGCCACGCACACCACCGACGTCAGCAGCACGAGAAAGTTGGCCAGATCGTCCTGGCCCGCCTGCACTGCGTCGTAGACGGCGAGTGAGAGCGTCTGCGTCCTGCCCGGAATGTTGCCGGCAACCATCAGCGTCGCGCCGAATTCGCCCATGGCACGTGCGAAGGCCAGCATCGTCCCCGCCAGGACACCGCGCCACGCCAGCGGGAAGGTGACGCGGAAGAACACGCCCCCCTCCGATACGCCCAGCGTGCGTGCCGCCCCCTCGAGCTGCCGGTCGACGCTTTCGACGGCGGCGCGCGCCGCCTTGAACACCAGCGGAAAGGCGACGATGGCCGCGGCGAACACCGCACCCTGCCAGGTGAACATGAGGGTGATGCCGAACGTCTCCCAGATCCACTCGCCGATCCAGCCGCGCCGTCCGATCAGCACGATGAGGTAGTAACCCAGCACGGTCGGCGGCATGACCATAGGCAGGGTGCACACCGCGTCCATCAGGTCGCGACCCGGGAACTCGTAGCGCGCCAGGACGAATGCGACGGCGACGCCGATGACGAGCGCAAGCAGCGTCGCAAAACCCGCGACCTTCAGGGTGAGCAGCAGCGGAACGAGGGCGGGTCCAAGCATGGCGCGGGATTATAGACGGCACCTGAAGAGGTGCCGCACATGAATGCCTCCATGCCGGTCGCCGCATTGCGGGCTGGAATGCCTCAAGGCTTTCCGAATCCGTACTTCAGAAGGATTCTCTGCGCCGCCTCGGACTGGATGAACGTGACGAACTTACGCGCATGCATCTCCTGTCCGTTGCCCTTCACCGCAGCAATCGGATACCGAATCGGCGTGGCCGTCGGCACTTCGAGAGCGGTCCGCACCTTACCCTTCACGAGTTCCGCGTCAGTCGCATACACGAAACCCGCGTCCGTCTCCCCCCGCATGACATAGTCCAGGCTCTGACGCACGTTCTGCGTGTAGACGTACTTCGGCTGCAACGCCTCCCAAAGCTTCGCGGCTTCCAGCGCGCCCTTGGCATAGCGCCCGGCCGGCACGCTGTCCGGGATGCCGAGCGCAATGCGCCGGATGGCATCGCTGGACAAATCGGTCAGATCCCGGAAAGTGACGCTCGAATCTTTGGGAACGACCACGACGAGCCTGTTCGATGCGAAATCTTCACGGGGCCCCTTGACGAGCAGATTTCGCTTTTCTGCCCGATCCATCGTTTCCTGGTCGGCTGCGGCGAATACGTCAACGGGCGCACCACGTGCGATCTGCTGTAGCAGCGATCCGGACGCACCGAAATTGAACTGAACACGGTCGCCCGGGTGAGCCGTTTCGTACTCCTTCCCGATTTCGGTAAATGCATTCGTGAGGCTTGCGGCAGCCGAGACGATGACGTCCGTTGCGCCAGCCAATGTCGAAAACGCCAGTCCGAGCGTCAATTGAAGTGCGAGGATGAATCGAGGGAAATTGGGATGCACTGGTCTGTCCCCGTTAGAAATCGATCTGCCCACGCAATAGGATCGCGCGTTCCTTGTCCTCGGTCACGCCGTTCACCACGATCGGCGTATCGAACCTTGTGTCGACATAGTCGAACCAGAAGCGGGTGTAGACGTTGGGAATCCATTTGAGCTGTGCCGTCACCGCGTGCGCCCCGGTGGTGGAAGTGCTGACGGGGGAGGTGGACCCTAAGCGGCCCGTCCCTGCCGGGTTGGAAGTGCTGAAATCATCGCCATCGAACTGGCTGTAGCGGAGGCCGACTTCCCACGCGCCCCAGCCGCCCCCCTTTCCGCGGGTGAATCGGTTGCGCGGAAGAATCTTGGTGACCTGTGCATCGCGGTAGAAATCCGCATACGCCTCCCCGGTGATGAGCCAGAACGCGGAAACCGTGCTCGCTGACAACTTGCGCGTGAAGCGCAACTCCGGACCGGGGGCAAGGCGGGCACCCTCGTACTCCACTTGGGTGTACTCACCCTGGACCTTGACAGGTCCATAGGAGAGCAGGAACTCCGCGTTGCTGAACGTGCGATCGATATTGCTGACCGTGACGCCAGGGGCGCCAAAGCCGGCCGGCGTGAAGAACGTTGCGCCGCGGGCCTCGGTCTGCATGGTCGCGGCGACGTAGGGATTGCTGGCACCGTTCGCGATTTTAGCCTGCTTGAACGACCCCCCAAGATGCACGATGGCATCGGGAACGTCGAAGAGTTGCGCGACATTGACCACCCCTCGCAGCGTGACCTCCTTGCTGTCGGCCCGCACGTCGTTGGGATTCCCCTGTCGCTCCTCCAAATTCGTACCCACGCCATTGCTCACCGTCGCGCCATACCACAGGCCTTTGTATGGCGACCCGTACGCCATGATGCCGCGATCGTAGTTGAGGTTCTGCAGCAGATTGTGCTGCAGGCCACGCTCCATGAAATCGCTGTACAGGTCGAGCAAGGTCTGTTCGTAGCCAAAGGCAGGTTTGAACTGCCCGAGCCGGAAGCGGGTGTACGGAGCGAACCATCCGACATCGAAATAGCCCAGCGTCAATGCGACGTTCTGCGCTGTCGAGCCGGATGCATTCCCGTTGGCGAACTCGCCTTCGACGACGATGCGGTAATCCTTGAGCAGCGTCGCGTCCACGCCGAAGCGCGCGCGCCGAAGTCCGAATGTGTCTGCGACTGCATCGTCCGGGTGGAAGTCGCGATAGTCGAGTTGGACACGCCCGCCGAGTTTGATGGCCCAATTCCCGCGCGGATCTTCGAACAGGATGCCTTGTGCGAAACGGGCCTGGATCCCCTGCTGATCGACCTTTTGTTCCAGTGTCTGGACCCGCTCGTTCAGGGTGGACGCCTCCGCGGCTGCTGAGGCCGCTTCGGGCTGAGTCGGCCGCACCTCTTGGTCGACCGCTTCCGTGTCCTCCGTTGCCGTCGGCAAGGGCGCGGGCGCCTGTACCGCAGCCTTCAACGCTTTTAACTCCTGGGTCAGCGTGCGCAGTTGCTCCTCGAGCCGGCGGATGCGTTCCTCGGCATCCTGGGCGCCGGCGTCGCCCGGTGCGATGAGCCACGTCAGCACGAGCGCCGCAGTGCACCGGCCCAGTCGGAAGGGAGGTCGTCGAGTCTTCAATTTGTTGTCCCTCGTTCCGTGGTTCGCTATATAGTACTCGATACAACGGCGCTGTATCTTCGTTGATATAGCGAACGGATGTCAAGCACGCCGGTGGTCCGGTCGCCCGGTCAATGCCGACAGAGGGCTTACATTCTCAGGAAAGCCGGGCGACGAGCGGTCGCCCGGGTAGCTGACGCCGATCAGTTCGTGGCGTCGATCTCCGCCCAGCGCTCACGCGCACGGATCGCCTGATCGATGTCTTCGCGAGCCGCCTGATCGCGGGCCCCGATGTACAGCATCGATTTGGCAAAGTCGCCGTAGGTGATGTCGCCAGCGTACAGATCCGCTAGCGTGGAAGTGATGCGGTCCTGGCTCGCCGTGCGATAACTCGGCGGTTCGCCCAGCTTTCGGGCGGCGAATCTATCGCACGCGACCTGGGCTTCCGCCAGGGCGAGGATCGCCTGCCGCTCCGCGTCGCTCGTGGCGAAGGTGCGGTTGGCCAGCATCTCGATCGGCTGTGGCTCGCCGATGGACAGCGGGAGCAGGATCTTCTCCCGCAGCGGATCGATGCGGGCGTCAGCGAGGCGCTGCGCGCAGTAGGTTCTGACCTCGTCGGCCGCCTGGTCCTGCATGCCGCCCGTCGCACAGCCCGTGGCGAGCGTCGCGAGGGCCGCCAGGAAAAGCATCTTCGGTTGGTTCATCTCACTGCTCCTTGTTCGGCATCGCCAAGCTGGGAGACGGCGCGCAGATCCGGGGCGCCCGTCGGGCGTGCTTCCCATCCACCGCCGAGGGCTTTGACCAGTGCCACGCTCGCCAGCAGCTGCTGATTCCACACTGCATTGTACTGGCGCTCGGCCTGCAGCCGGCTGCGCTGCGCGTCGACCACCTCGAGAACGGTGACCAGGCCCGCGCGATAGCGGGCTCCGGCGAGTTGTTCCGCCCGGTGAGCGCGGGCGCTGGCCCGCGACAGCGCCTCCTGCTGCGCATCCAGGTAGCGCACCGCAGCCAACGCGTCTTCCACCTCACGGAATGCGACCAACAGGCGCTCGCGGTAGCCGGCGAGATTCTCGCGCCACGCCGCCTCAACCCGATCGCGGTTCGCCCGAAGCCGTCCGCCGTCGAACAATGGTTGCACCAGGCCGCCGGCGATGCCCCAAATGAAGCTGTCCGTGTCCAGCAGATCGGACAGATCGGCACTCTCGAAGCCCAGCGAGCCGGTCAATCGGATGGACGGAAAGAACGCGGCCTGCGCGACCCCGATATCGGCATTGCGTGCGGCGAGCAGGCGCTCGGCCTCGGCGACGTCCGGACGACGTTCGAGCAGATCCGACGGCAGGCCGAGCGGCACGACGGGCAGAGTAGGCTTGGCGCCCGCAGCGGCGAGCGTGAACGCGGCCGGCGGTTCACCCAGCAGCACGGCGAGCGCGTGTTCCAGTTCCGCCCGCTGCCGGCGGACCGCTTGCAGTTCACTCTCGGTCAGGGCCAGTTCTGCGTCTACGCGCGCGACGTCGAACTCCGTTGCCAGCCCGTTGCGCCGGCGTGCCTCGACGATCGCATGCGACTTGCGGCGGATGTCCAAATTGTCGGTGAGGATGCGCAGTTCCTCCTCCCGCGCCCGCATGGAGAAGTACGTCTGCGCCACCTCACCCTGCAGCGTGAGCAGGACGGTGTGATAAGCGGCCTGACTCGCCTCCAGCCGTGCCTGCGCACCTTCGCGCTGGCGCGCGAGCCTGCCCCACAGGTCCACCTCGTAGGCCGCGATCAGCGGCAGGCGAAAGCGATCGGTCGTGTAGGCTTCGTTACCCGGCACCTTGCTCGGCTGATCGGGGCGATTCTCCGACACCCGGTAGCGCGCGACGTCCGGCGCCAGTTCGAGCACCGGCATGCTGCCTGCGCGCGCCAGCCCGCTCAGCGCGCGCGCCTGATCCACGCGCGCTGCGGCCGCCTGCAAACGTACGTTGCCCGCCTGCGCGCGCGCCTGCAGATCGTTCAGCACCGGATCGTCAAAGAACTCCCACCAGGCGCCCTTGGAGATGTCGTCGCGTGGCGTAGCCTCACGCCAGGGATCCGCTTCGCGGTAGGCGAGCGGCACCGCCACATCCGGACGTCGATGGTCGGGGCCTACCGCCGTGCACGCGCCGAGCAGCAGGGTTGCGAACAGAATCGCACCGGCAGCGGGCCGGAGTCCGCTGCCCTTCATGTCTTTGCCTTGTCCGCCCGCGCGTCGGCGGGTCTCGGCCCGGCTTTCCGCTCCTTGTCGCCCGGCTGCTCCTGCAGCACCGCGCGCACCTGCTGCCCCTCCTGCAGCGTGTCGCGCGGGTTGTTGATCACCCGCTCCTTGGCGATCAGTCCGTCAGTGACCTCCACCTGCTTGCCCAGATCGCGCAGCACGCTGACCTTCCGAAACCGGACAGCGTCCTTGCCATCCAGAACCGCCACCTGCAGCCCGTCTCCGCCCACGATGAGTGCCGTGACCGGGATCACGATGTTCGGATGCGCGTCGATGACCTCGAACCGCGCCTGCCCGTACATACCCGGGAGGATTTTGCCGTGGGGATTGGGGACCAGCAGTTCCGCCACGATCGTGCGCGTGGCCGGGTCGAACGCGCCGGCCGTGCGCTCGACCTTTCCGCCGAACGCCTCGTTGCCGAGCTCGCGCACCACCAGGCCGGCGCTCATGCCGGGCTGGATCATCCGCGCGTAGCTCTGCGGGACGTTGACCTGCACGCGCATGCGGTCGGTCTGGGACAGCTTGAACAGCCAGCCGTTGGCCGATGAACTGCCGGCCTGGACCAGGGAGCCCACCTCGACGTTGCGTGCCACGATGGTACCGGCGAATGGCGCGGTCACGCGCTGGTAGGCGCGCATCTGCTCGAGCCGCTGCACGTGTGCCTTGGCCGCGGCGAGATCGGCTTCGCGCACGCGCTCGGCCCCGAGCTTCTCGTCCAGCTCCTGTGGCGATACGGCTTCATCCCGGCTGGCGTTGCGATACCGCTCTGCCGTGATGCGCGCCAGTTCGAGGTGCGCACTGACCTGACGCACGCGGGCGCGCGCCTCCTCGAGCTCGCGCTCGGCCTCCGGAACCTCGATCTCCGCCAGCAGCTGGCCGGCACGTACGCGGTCGCCGATGTCGACCAGCCAGCGCTTCAGATAGCCATTGGTGCGGGCGTAGAGCGTCGCTTCCTGGTAGGCGCGTACGCTGGCGGGCAACGACAGGTCGTGACTGCCCTTGCCGGGCACGGCGTGGACGTAGACCACCGTCTGGACCGGCTCGGCCGAAGTATCGGCCTGGGCCACGCGCAGCGCGTCCCAGCGCGGCCACAGGCGGATCGCGAACAGGCCCGAGACGACGACCGCGCCTGCGGCCAACGCGAGCCTGGCGCGCGCCGCCGCTCGCTCCGGTGAAGCGAGCACCCAGCGCAGCCGCGCCAGTTCCCCGTGTAGGTGCATCCTGAACCCTCCTCCTCCTCCCGGGCACGAAGCGCCGGCCCGCAGCCGGCGTGAGCCCGGTCTCTGGTGTTTCGGTACCGGAGTGTTGTAACCTGTCTGTAATAAAACTGCAACCGGGTAGGCCGAGGCATGTGGCTGGTGCGGCTCGCACTGCGGGCTCCGTATACTTTCGTGGTCCTGGCGTTCGCCATCCTGATCCTGGGCGTCGTGGCGATCGTGCGCATGCCCAAGGACGTCTTCCCCGAGATCACGGAACCCATCGTCACGCTGATCTGGCAGTACGTGGGCATTCCGGCTGATGCCTTCGAGAAGCAGGTCACCATCTTCTCGGAACAGCAGATCAACACCACCGTCAGCAACGTCAAGCGCATCGAGTCGCACACGATCTACGGCAAGAACGTCATCCGCATCTACTTCCAGCCGAACGTGCGGATTGACCAGGCGGTGTCGCAGATCACCGCCACCTCGCAGACCATCATCCGCCGCATGCCGCCCGGCATGACGCCGCCGCAGATCGTGCAGTACGACGCCTCCAGCGTCCCCATCCTGCAGATCGCCCTGGGCAGCGACACGCTCTCGGAGCAGGAGCTCTACGACAAGGGGCTGTGGATCGTACGCAACGAGGTGGTGCCGGTGCCGGGCGCGACCGTCCCTCTGCCCTACGGCGGGCGCCCGCGCCTGGTCATGATCGACCTCGACCCCGAGCGCATGCACGCGCGCGGCATCTCGGCACGCGAGGTGAACGAGGCGCTCAATCGTCAGAACGTGAACCTTCCCACCGGTTCGACGCAGATCGGCGAGCGGGAGTACATCCTGGGCATCAACAACTCGCCCGACAAGATCGACCTGATCGGCGATCTGCCGTTGAAGTCCATCAACGGCGCCATGGTCTACATCCGCGACGTGGCCACGGTGCGCGACGGCTACAACGAGCAGACCAGCCTGGTTCGGCACGACGGGCGCAAGTCCAGCCTGATCACGGTCCTCAAGAGCAGCGGCGCCTCCACGCTGGACATCATCGGCCAGGTGCGCGAGCGACTGGGCCGGGTGGAACTGCCGCAGGGTCTGCGGATGTCGTTCCTGTTCGACCAGTCGGTGTTCGTGGGCAATGCCATGCACGCCGTGG
>JAEZCG010000055.1 GCA_023430065.1 Pseudomonadota bacterium
GGCGAAAGGCACGCGCAAGCTGAACAAGACGCACATGCTGCACAATGATGCCTGCCCCAACATCACGGTGAACCCGCAGACCTTCGATGTGATGATCGACGGCAATGTGATCACCTGCGAACCGGCCAAGGTCGTGCCGTTGGCGCAGCGGTACATGTTCAGGTGATTCGCGACTCGCGATTCTTGCTCTCTTCCCCCCACTGGTCACGAATCGCACCAAACGTCCCAACAGCCCGAATGAACGCCCCGCACCCCTCTCTACCCCGCGCCGCTTCCCAGCATCCCGGCGCTGCCCGCGTCGGCATCGGCGGCCCGGTCGGCTCCGGGAAGACCGCTCTGCTCGAGCAGCTGATCCCGCGCTTCGTCGCGCGCGGGACGCGCATCGCGGTGATCACCAATGACCTGGTGACCAAGGAGGATGCCGAGCGCGTCAAGCGCAGCGGTCTGATCGATCCGGAACGCGTGATGGCCGTGGAGACGGGCGCCTGCCCGCACACGGCGATCCGCGAGGATCCCACGCTGAACATCCAGGCGGCGGACGAACTGGAGGCGAAGTTCGGACCACTCGATCTGGTGCTGATCGAGAGCGGCGGCGACAACCTGGCGTCGACCTTCTCGCTCGACCTGGTCGACTACTGGCTGTTCGTGATCGACACCGCCGGCGGCGACGACATTCCGCGCAAGCGCGGGCTGGGCATCCTGCAGTCCGACCTGCTCGTGATCAACAAAGTCGACCTCGCGACTTACGTGCGCGTCGACCTGCAGCGCATGATCCGCGAGGGCACGCAAGCGCGCAGCGGCCGCCCGATCCTGCTTACCAACTGCCACTCCGGCGAAGGCGTCGACGCAGTGGTCGAGCGCATCGCCGCCGACGTGCTGTTCGATCGCTGAGTGCGGCGCGCATGACCGGCGACCGTCTGCTGGAAGAGCCCCTCGCGCGATCCGCGCTGCGCCGGCGTGACACTACGGACACCGTCGCGTCCTCGGTGCCGGCGCACGTCGACCTGCGCTTCGACACGGACGCCGACCGACAGACCTTCCTCGCCGCGCAACACGTGCGCTACCCCTTCCACCTGGGCCGCAGCCTGTACGCGCCGGGCGATCCAGAGGGCATGCCCACCTACTACGTGCAGTGCTGCAGCGGGGGTATGTTCGACGGCGACCGCCTGCACTGGCGGGTGACGGCAGAGGCCGGCGTCCGCGTGCACCTGACCAGTTCAGCCTCGACCGTCGTGCATGCCGCGCGCGCCGACCATGCGCGGCAGGAGGTGTGCATCCATGCTCAGGCGGGCAGTCTGGTCGAGTACCTGCCCGATCCCTTCGTCCTGCTTCCCGATGCGCGCGTTGCCACCGTGGTGCGCATCCGGGCGCACCCCTCGGCGGCAGTGGTAGTGTGGGACTGCGTCGTGCCGCACGATCACACCGAACAGGATGCGCATTTCGACTGGATCGACGCCACCCTGCGTATCGAGACGCTGAACGGACGTCTGCGCGCGCGCGATCGCTACCGGCTGCACGGCGCGACGCTCGGCCAGCGCCTGCCCGGCGTCACCGGTTCCCACGGCTGCCAGGCCGGGTTCGCGGTGATCGCCACACTCCCACCTTCCGGGAAGGTCCTGCACGATGTTCGCACGGCGCTTGCGTCGCATGCGGATGCATACGCGGCGGCGAGCCTGCTGCCAGATTCGGCCGGGCTATGGGCCCGGGTGCTCGCTCCGGACGCCCACGCCTTGCGCGCCGCCCTGTACAGTGCATGGAGTGCCGTGCGTTGCGCGCTCCTGGGGTCGCCGCCGTCGCTGCGCCGCAAGTGACCCTCGATCGATCGGAACGCTTCATTCCATAGCCTGCAGTCAGGACACCACCATGGACCGTCTTCCCAGCGAGAACATGATCGCGCAGTACGTGATCGAAGAGGAACCCTACTACCGCGCCACCGGCCAGGAGGTCGCCCTGTACGACGCTGCGTACGCGGTGCGCATGCCGATGATGCTCAAGGGGCCGACGGGCTGCGGCAAGACGCGCTTCGTCGAGTACATGGCCTGGCGGCTGGGCAAGCCGTTGATCACCATCGCCTGCCATGAGGACATGACCGCCTCGGATCTGGTCGGACGGCATCTGCTGGATGCCGGGGGGACGCACTGGAGCGATGGTCCGCTCACCCTCGCGGTGCGCCATGGCGCCATCTGCTACCTGGACGAGGTGGTCGAGGCGAGGCAGGACACCACCGTGGTGATCCATCCCCTGACCGATGCGCGGCGCGTGCTGCCGCTCGAGAAAAAGGGCGAACTGGTGCACGCGCATCCGGATTTTCAACTGGTGGTCTCCTACAACCCCGGTTACCAGAACATCATGAAGGACCTCAAGCAGTCCACCAAACAGCGCTTTGGCGCGCTGGACTTCACGTGGCCGGCACACGAGGTCGAGATCGAGATCGTCGCGCATGAATCCGGCGTGTCGCCGGAGATCGCGGGACGGCTGGTGTCGATCGGCGAGAAGTCGCGCAATCTCAAGGGCCACGGGCTGGAAGAGGGGATGTCCACGCGCATGCTGGTGTACGCCGGTCAGTTGATCGCCGGCGGCGTCGAGCCGGTGGCGGCGTGCAGCGTCGCCCTGGTGCGCCCGATCACCGACGATGCCGATATGCGTGATGCCCTCGACGCCGCAGTGAAGGCGTTCTTCTAGATTCGCGGAAGTCGTCGTGCAATTGGTGGCACAGGCACATCCGGAGCTCTTCGCGCGGCTTCCGTCCCAGGCGCGCGGGCTGATCTCTGCCGGCTGGAACGAGGCTTCGTGCGGCCTGAGCCTCGAGAACCAGCAGGCGTTGCTCGAGGGCATCCAGCGGCTGCTGCAGAGCGACAGCGGGATGGCGGCAGTGGTGTCCTGGCTGCGTGCCGCGCCGGCGGTGCTGCGTGCCTACGGCGAGCGCAGCTTGGACGCGCTCATCGACGTGTCGCTGTCGGTTCTCGCGCGCGCAGATGCGATCGCGCTCGACGCGCTGCTGGACAGCCTGCCGCAGGCGCTACGGCGACTTCCCGCAGTCGAGCAGCTGCAGGGCTATCTCGAGATCGTCGACGAGCTGAGCGAAGCCGCTCCGGACGTGCTGATCGAGTTTTTCCAGCGCACTGGCCAGCTGCTTGATCGGCTCGCACTCGAGGGCCTGCGCCGATGGGCGCTGCTCGGCGTGCAGTCGCACGGCACCGACCCGGGCGAACGCATTGCCTGGTTCCGTCTTCAGAGCCGCGACGCATGCGCCGTTTTGCGCGCGGCGGGCGACGGCGTGTTGTTCTCCGCGGTCGAACGCCGCCTGGATTTCTACCTGCGCGCGCTGTGGGCGCGTGACGACGTGCTGCGGCCCGCGGCGGCGCAGGCAAATGAAGGCAAGCGAGGCAAGCGGGTGGCCATTGTCGAAGGCACCATTCGCATGCCTCAGGCCTTCGAGACCTTCCCCGGCCAGGACGGCCTGACGCTCTACCGTGCGGCGGCCGCACACGCGGCGGCCCACCTGCAGTTCTCCACGCAACGCTTCCCGCTGCGTGCTTTGCGGCCAATCCAGGTTTCGCTGGTGTCGCTGATCGAGGATGCGCGTGTCGAGCAACTCGCCATGCGCGAGATGCCGGGGCTGCGCGCGCTGTGGCAGCCCTTCCACGTCGCCTTACCCACCTTCACGGTCACGGCGGTGTCATTGATGCAGCGGCTGGCGCGCGCGTTGATCGAGCCCGGTTACGAGGACGCCAACCCGTTCGTCGCCAGGGGCCGCCGGATGTTCGCGCTGGCGCAGGACCGCCTCCATGATCCGGCGATCAGCCGTGAGATGGGCAACCTGCTCGGCAACGATCTCGGGCAGATGCGTGTCCAGTTCAACTTCAAGACCTACGTCGTCGAACCGCTGTACCGCGACGACAACCTGCACCTGTGGGACATGGGCGACGCGGGGGAGCAGCGCAGCGACGACCAGGAGACGATTGTGCAGTCGGTCAAGCTCGAGCAGCAGGAAGGCGGGGAGCAGTCCAACGCCGAGTTCGAGGAAGATCATGGCGGTCCCGCGGAACCCGACACTGCGCGGCCGGAGCAGGCCGACGCCAGCCAGATTGCGGCAATCGAGGCGGCCTTGCTGCAACCCTATGTCTATGACGAGTGGGACTACCTGATCGGCATCGACCGTCCGGGTTGGTGTACCCTGATCGAGAAGCATTCCCCGACGGGCGATCCGCGCGCGATCGATGAGGTCCTGCTGCGCAACGATGAAACCGTGCGCCGCCTCACCAGCATGATCAAAGCGGTGCAGATGCAGCGTCCCCAGCGTCTGAAGAAACAGCTCGAAGGCGACCGGCTCGACCTGGACGCCTGCATCGGTGCGACCATCGACCTGCGCACCGGCCGCGCACCGGATCCTCGCGTCCACCAGCGACTCGGGCGCAACAGCCGGGACCTCGCGGTGCTCGTGCTGCTTGACCTGTCGCAGTCGACCAACGACTGGGTGCCGGCGGCGGGCACGAGCGTGCTCAATCTCGCGCGCGAGGCCACCGCGCTGGTGGCTCACGCGATGGATGACCTCGGCGACAACTTCGCCATCCACGGCTTCGACTCCAACGGCAGGCACGAGATCGAGTACTACCGCTTCAAGGACTTCGACCAGCCCTACGACGAGCAGGCGCGCGCGCGCCTGGCGGGGATGAAGGGGCAGCTGTCCACCCGCATGGGAACGGCACTGCGCCACGCCGGCCACTTCCTGCGGCAGCGTCGCGCCGCCCACCGGCTCATCCTGCTGCTCACCGATGGTGAGCCGCACGACATCGACGTGCACGATCGCCAGTACCTGATCTTCGATGCCAAGCGCGCCGTCGAGGACCAGCGCCGCTATGGCGTCGCCACTTTCTGCCTCAGCCTCGATCCCGCGGCCGACGAGTACGTCACGCGCATCTTCGGCGCGCGCAACTTCATGGTGCTCGATCACCTGCGGCGACTGCCCGAACAGCTCCCCGCCCTCTACCTGCGGCTGACGAGCTGAGCCTGTCCGCGGCCGGCGACAGCGCGCCGGCGCGTGCGTCGTTTAAAATCGGCCCATGTCCTTCTTCACCATCCTGCTCGCGCTGCTGATCGAGAACGCACGTCCGCTGCCATGGACGGGTGCCCTGATCGGCGCGTTCGGGCGCTATGCGGATCGGCTCGAGCACGACCTGAACGCGGGCGAGCGCGTGCACGGCGTGATCGGGTGGTGTGCGGCGGTCCTGCCGTGGGTGCTCATCGCCCTACTCGTGTTCTACGCACTGCATTACATCGCTGCCCCGCTCGGCTGGATCTGGACACTGTTCGTGCTGTACGCGTGCCTCGGCTTCCGCGAATCGCTGCAGCCGCTGCGCGAGATTTTCGAGGCGAGCCGCGCCGGCGAACTGGAGCACGCACGCGGGCTGCTCGCCACGTGGCGCGGAGAGCCGGCGCTGGGCTACGGCGAATCCGAGATCGCCAAGGCGGCGATCGAGACTGCGCTGGTGAGGGTGCACCGGCAGGTGTTCGGCATCATCTTCTGGTTCGTGCTGCTGCCCGGTCCCGCCGGTGCCTTGCTCTACCGCCTGTGCGAAGAACTGGACCGGCGCTGGGGCATGCGCCAGGACGAAGCCTTCGGTCCGTTCGGTCTGTTCGCTGCGAAGGCCTTTCGCGTGCTCGATTGGTTGCCGGTGCGCCTGTCCGCGGTCGGCTTTGCCATCGCTGGCAACTTCGAGGACGCGATTACCGCGTGGCGCACGCAGGCGCGATCGTGGATCAATCCGTCCGACGGGATCGTGCTCGCCAGCGGGGCCGGGGCGCTCGGGGTCCGGCTGGGCGGTCCGCTACCCATGGTCCAGGGCATGCGCTTCCGACCGGAACTGGGCGAGGGAGAACTGCCCCAGGTCGATTACCTCCAGAACGCGCTCAGCCTGCTGTGGCGGGCCCTCATCGTCTGGCTGGTGCTGCTGTTGCTGATGACGCTCGCCAGCTGGGCCGGCGTGTAGCGGGCAGCCGCATTTCAGTATCTGCGCTGCGCGCGCCGTTGCGCCTCGACCACCAGTTTGCGATACACCGCAAGACGCAGTGCGTCGATCTCGCCGCGCGACTGCGCGGCCTGAACGGCGCAGTCAGGTTCGGACAGGTGCTTGCAGTCGTTGAAACGGCACTGGCCGATCCAGGGACGAAATTCCACGAAGCAATGCTGCAACGCCTCGATCGCGACGTGGTGCAGGCCGAACTCCTGCATGCCGGGTGAGTCGATCAGTGCCGACGCAGCGTCCAAGCGGTACAGGCGTGCGTGCGTGGTAGTGTGGCGGCCGGAGTCGAGTGCGATCGAGATGTCTCCGATCGCCGCACGCGCATCCGGCAGCAGTGCGTTGACGATGGTCGACTTGCCCATGCCGGACTGGCCCACGAGTACGCTCGTGCGACCGGTGAGCCGTGCGCGCAGCGGCTCCACGCTCTCGCGCGCGGCAAGCGGGAGCACCTCGTAGCCCAGCAAGGCATAGCGCTGCAGGCGATCCAGTGCCGCGGTCGATGCGGCCAGGTCGAACTTGTTGAGCACGATCAGAGCGGCGATGCGCTGCTGCTCGGCAGCCACCAGGCAGCGATCCAGCAGCTCCTCATAGAAGGACGGTGCTGCCGCCAGGACCACGATCATCTGATCCGCATTCGCGGCGATCAGCTTCTGGCGGTGCAGATCGGACCGATAGAGCAGCGTGCGGCGTGGATCGGTTGCCTCGATGACTCCCTGTCCAGGCGCGGTACGCAGCACCGCCACCCGGTCGCCGCAGGCAAGTTCGCTCCGCTTGCCGCGCGGAAAGCACGAGAGGATATTCCCGTCTCGCAGTTCCACCAGGTACTGACGTCCATGGACGGCGATCACCTGGCCGGCATGCAGGGGGCTATCGACAGACAAAGATGCGGCTCGATGTGCGAAAGCCGTATTGTAGGTCTCGCGCGCCCCCTCATGCGCGTGATTGCGCCGGAGAGACGCCGTGTCATGCCGTCATGCCGCCACGTGGCCCTGACGCGGCGGCAGATGTGATGCTCAGCTCGCCTTCTTGAGGATGCCGACCAGGCCGGTCATGGCGCGCTCGAACAACGGTTCCGCGTTCATCTGGGTCGCGCGTCCCGTGCGGAACTCGCGTGCAAGCTGATACAGCGAGTACTCCCCGACTTTGCGGCCCTGGCGGTTGACGAACAGGTAGGTGCCTTTGAGCGGGCTGATGTAGGACAGACGGGCCGGCCTGAGGTTGTCCTCGTCGTCGCGGAACTCCACCCATGCGCCCTCGGCGAGCGAGCTCACCAGGTGCGTGTGCTCGTCGGCGCCATCGCCGCGCGGTGCGGCGGGCTGAGGCATGCCGGGAATGTCCGTGAGCGTGCCCACCGCCGGCCCGTTCGAGAACTCCGCGAGGTCGATTTCCTCGACCTCGATCTCGCCGTCGCCGAAGGGATTGGGAATGGTGACGGCGGAGAAGGTCGCCTCGGCTTCGGTCGGTTCCTCGTCATGATCGAGGCCGGTGGCGGGAGGAGTCTCGGGGACGTCGCCGGCCTGGGTCTCGACCCCCGCCTCGACGGCATCCGTGAGGACCGGAATCTGCGGCCGCGGTGTCGGTTCCGGCGTCGGCGCGGGCGCGGTCTCGACCGGCGGCAATTCGGCGGGCACAGGCGCTTTCGCCAGGGTGCTCGAACTGCCGGTATTGATGATGCGCGTGTGGCAGCGCATCAGCTTGGCGAAGAACGTGCGGCGCGTGGCGTGCTCGGTGCCGATCAGCTGCATGCCCAGGTTCAGGCGCTTGAGCAGGCCGGGCAGTCGTGTGGCCAGCCGGCGGCGCTCCTCGAGCGACTGCATGGGACTGACGCTCCAGATGAGCAGATCCATGGTCGCTGCGGCCGCCTTGTAGGTCTCACTGTCCGCACCGTGCTTGGCATAGGCGACGAGCAGCAGCTTCACCCATTGCTGGCTCAGGAAGCGCACCACCAGGGGCGGGAGCTTCTTGCTCTCCACGCGCAGCCTGATGGCATGCTGCGCCACCGCCTTCGCAAGTGCCAGCTTCTCCTTCTGCTCGACCTCCTGCGCAAGGTCGCGCGCCTGCTGCTCTGCGCGCTGCACACTCTCGCTGGCGAGGTGCTCGACCTCGCCGCAAACGGTCTCGAACACGTCCAGGTCGTCCTGGAAGTTGTCGATGAGCTTCTGCACCAGGCCGTCTAGCTGAACGTAGAGGGGACTGGAGGAACCAAAATCGTCGGGCAGCTGCAACGCGATGTCGCCGAGCGCATCGAGGAGCCGGCGGGCCGGGTGCGACTTCTTGGAGAAAAAACTCTTGTCGAGGATCGCGACTTTCAGCGTCGGAATCTGCAGCCGGCCGATGATGCCTTTCATCGGGCTCGGGATCTTGCGATCGTCGAAGATCTGGTCGAACAGCATGATGACGATGTCGAGCGTCATCCCTTCTGTCTGTCCCATGCCGCTGCCAAGGCTGGTGGCCTTGAGGTCGCGAAGGACGTTGGTGGCACCGGCCGCCACGAACGTAGTGGGGTGCGGCACGGTTCCACCATCGAGTCCGGTCACGTCGCCCTGCTGGATTCGCGTGAGCGACTGGACGAGATCATTCGCACTGACGGCAGCGGCCCCTGCAGCGGCGCCGAGCGCGCCGCCGATGGGCGGGAAGCCCGGTATCTGCAGGGCAGGGCCGGTTACGGCGGATGGCCGGACAGCGCCCATCAGACCCTGCAGCATCGAGAAGAAGTCCGGGTCGCCACCCGCCGGAGTTACGCCAGCGGACAATTCGGCATCCAGTGCGTCGGATACCTCGGGCGCCTTCCCGGCAAGCCCGTTCAGTGCTGAAGAACGACGTGACGTCCCGTAGCGGATCTTGGGCAGGATCGAGTTGCGTACCAGCAGGGCGTTGAGATCCTTGTAGATCGAGCGGATGTCGTCGAGCACGTGGTCGTCGAACATCTTGAGCAGCGTCAGGCGGATCTTGATGTCCCGCTCGATGTCCGCACAGGTGCGGCGGAAGGCGTTGCAAATCGCCTGCGGACTGAACGGATTGGCCTTGCCCTGCAGGGTGGCGTCACCGAGCAGCACGCCCACGCGCTGGTCCAGTGCGACCACTTCCTCGTCGCAGTAGCGGCGCAGCTTCACCGACATTTCGTTCACGCGCAGCGTCTCCTCGAAGTCGCTCTCGTCCACCAGGGAGAGCTCGGTCGAGGACAGATCCTTCTCCGCAAAGTTGGTGGCCGGGTGCCTGCCGAGGGTCGCGGTCTCGAACTCGCCGAGGAAGTGGGCGTCGAAACGCTCCCGGACCTGCGTGCGGCAAGAGAGGATCGACTGCTTGGCCAGTGCGAACTGGTCGCGTGCCTCGCGCTCGTTGGGACCGCCGGTCCCGGTCCAGACCGTCTGCTCGATCTTCTCGAGCATGTGCGCGACCGAACTGGATAGGCGATCGGAGGCCAGTTGGTGACATTCGCGCAGGAGTTTCTGGAAGTTCACCGCCTCCGGCGAGGTGGTGCCGCGGTCGAACTCGCGCATCGGGATGACGTTGGAAGCAGCTGCGGTGGTGGTGGTCATGTCCTCGCCCTCGATTGACGTCTACGACAGTCACGGCGTGGGCAGGCCCGGGGGAGCGCGAGGCGGAGGATCGTTCGTCCCCCTGGCAGCTGGCGGTCCCGCTGTCCTAGAGCCTGGCTCCTTAGACCGGTGACTTTGCGTCCCCACCTTTCGATGGGTTTGCCCTTGCAGTTGACAAAGTGGCCACGCAAGCGTCGCGACCCGACCGGCCGTGAGGTGTCTTTCCCGGCTCAGCCGCAATCGATATATCAGTCGGAGCTGAGGAAACTTTAGGACGCGTCGCCGGGCGCGGGAGAATCGTTTCCAGGTTTGCGCCAGAAAGCAGGGTCGACCAGCAACTCCTGCTTGCGGATGTTCAGACTGCGCTGCGGATCTCCGCCCAGCGGATCGGCGTTGAGCGTGTATTCGTGGCGCAGGAGCGCGTCGTCGAGCGCCGCCTCGTCGAGCACGTAGCCCCTCGGTTCCATGCAGGCCGCGAACGTGCGGGCGCGCTCGGACAGACGGGCGAGGCGATTCTCGTATTCGCCGCCGATCAGACGGCGCTCGGGCAGGCAGCCGCGCACCTCGGGTGGCGGCTCGGGCTGGCGCGTCGCGCACCCGGGTGCGAGCACGCACAACGTCAATGCAAGGTAAAGTCGCATGGCCGGATCAGTCTTGGAACAGCGCGTCCACCTTGGCCGCGCAGATGAAATCGTTCTCCGACAGACCGCCGATGGAATGCGTGATGT
Source organism: Pseudomonadota bacterium (assembly GCA_023430065.1). Classification (GTDB taxonomy): domain Bacteria; phylum Pseudomonadota; class Gammaproteobacteria; order Burkholderiales; family SHXO01; genus SHXO01. The sequence goes on from JAEZCG010000055.1 coordinate 10,291, forward strand.
AGGTCACCTTGCAGCGGTCGTAGCAGATCAGCAGCTCGGGATGATGGTCCTGTCGATGCGAGGTCCATGCCACGGCGTTCACGAAGGCCATCGTCTCGTGGTAGTTGGCGAAGCGAAAGGTTCTCGCGATGCAGCCGCCCTCCATCTCCCATCCCGGCAGTGCCTGGAGCAGCGTCCGAACTTCCTCCGGAGGCAGCGCGCCCGTGCCGGGTGCGCACGGGGTACATGTCCTCCTGCGCAGTGCCGCGGCGATCTCGTTCATGGGCGGGGGCCCCCTCAGCGCGTGCCGGCCAGCGCCTGCAGGCGCTCGATGCGAATGCGCGCCGGCGGATGCGAGTCGTAGAACGCGGAGTGCACCGGGTCTGGCGTCAGCGTCGCGGCGTTGTCCTTGTAGAGCTTGACCAGTGCACTGACCAGCTCGCGTGCCGAGCTGTAGCGCGCCGCATAGGCGTCTGCTTCGAACTCGTGCTTGCGGGAATAGCGCGCGGCCAGCGGGTTGAGCAGGAAGGTGAACACCGGAACCACCAGCATGAACAGGATGAGCGCCATCGCATCGCTCGCCGGATAGGCCACACCCAGTCCGTTGTAGAACCATGCGGCATCCTTCACCCACCCCAGCAGTGCCAGGAAGACCAGGCTGACGACGAACGTCCACGCCATGCGGCGCAGGACGTGGTTGAGCTTGAAGTGGCCGAGCTCGTGAGCGAGCACCGCCTCGACCTCGCTCTCCTCCAGGCGGGAGATCAGCGTGTCGAAGAAGACGATGCGCTTGGTCTTGCCGAAGCCGGTGAAGTACGCATTGCCGTGGCTGCTGCGTTTCGACCCGTCCATCACGAACAGTCCGCTGGAGCGGAACCCGCACTTGGCGAGCAGCTCCTCGATGCGGGACTTGAGCGACCCTTCCTCCATGGGGGAGAACTTGTTGAACAGCGGGGCGATGAACGCCGGGTAGACGGCCAGCACGAAGATGCTGAACGCGATCCAGACGAGCCATACGTAGATCCACCACCAGGCGCCCATCGACTGCATCAGCCAGAGCACTGCCAGCACGAGTGGCAGGCCAAAGGCCGTGGCCACCACGCCCTGTTTGACCACGTCGGACAGCCACATTGCCGGGCTCATCTTGTTGAAGCCGAAGCGCGACTCGATCGAGAAGGTGCGGTAGTAGCCCAGCGGCAGATCCACGGCAGAGGTGAACAGCGTGAATAGCGCGATCAGCGCGGTACCCTGAAGGAGAGGGTGGTCGAACCAACCGCGGGCGACATGATCGAGCCCCTGCAGCAGGCCGCCGAAGGTCAGGATCAGCAGGACGGCCCAGTCGACGCCCGAATGCATCACGTTGAAGCGGGTACGGGCGGTGCTGTAGTCGGCCGCCTTCTGATGCGCCTCCAGGCTGATCTCGCGGGAGAACTCGGCAGGCACCGCGTCGCGGTTACGCTGGATATGGCGTACGTGGCGGCGCGCCAGCCATATGCGCACCGCAATGGTGACCGCGAGAGCGAGCAGGAAGACGATGGTGAACGGGTTCATGTGCATGGCTGCGGGTCGTTCGCTTGCGATTTCATTGTGACACAATGGGCGCTAAGGAAATTCTTGAGAAACATGGCACAGGACAACAATCGTCTGATCTGGATCGACATGGAGATGAGCGGGCTCAAGCCCGACTCGGATGTCATCCTGGAAGTGGGGTTGGTGGTCACCGACCAGGAACTGAACGTCGTTGCCGAGGCCCCGGTGCTGGTGGTCCACCAGAACGACGCGGTGCTGGACGGCATGGACAGCTGGAATACCGCTACGCATGCGCGCACCGGGCTGACCGAGCGGGTGCGCAAGTCAGGGTTCGATGAAGCGCAGGTCGAGGAGAAAATGATCGCCTTCCTCGAGCCGCTGATCCCGCCGGGCATCTCTCCCATGTGCGGCAACTCGATCTGCCAGGACCGACGCTTCCTTGCGCGCTACATGCCACGGCTCGAAGCCTATTTCCATTATCGCAACCTGGACGTGAGCACGCTCAAGGAACTCGCGCGCAGATGGAAGCCGGACCTGCTGGGCGGCCTGACCAAGCAGGGGAAGCACGAGGCGCTCGCCGACATCTACGAGTCGATCGAGGAGATGCGCTATTACCGGCAGAACTTCTTGCGCCTATGAGCCGGCGTCCAGCGCGCGCCGGATGAGTCCTGCGGTCGAGGCATCGTGCCCGGCCGCCGGCGTGCCCTGCGCCAAGTCCTGCAGGATGCGGCCCGCGAGCACCTTGCCCAGCTCCACGCCCCACTGATCGAACGAGTTGACGTTCCAGATCGTGCCCTGCACGAGCACCTTGTGCTCGTATAGCGCGATCAGCGCGCCCAGCGCATGCGGCGTGAGCTGGGGCAGCAGCAGCGTGCTGCTCGGCCGATTCCCTGGAAACACCCGGTGCGGCGCCAGCGATTCGATTGATCCCGCGTCCTTGCCCTGGGCGATCAGTTCGTCGCGCGCCTCCTCCAGGGTCCGCCCCTGCATCAGCGCCTGCGACTGCGCGAAGCAGTTCGCGATCAGCATGTGATGGTGATCGCCCATCGCGTAGTGGGAGCGCAGCGGCAGGATGAAGTCGCACGGCGTCCAGTCCGTGCTCTGGTGCAGGTGCTGGAAAAAGGCGTGCTGCCCGTTGGTGCCGGGCTCGCCCCAGATCACCGGCCCGGTCGAATAGGGGATGGGGCGCCCTTGCAGATCCACGCGCTTGCCGTTGCTCTCCATGTCCAGCTGCTGCAGGTGTGCCGCGAAGCGGTGCAGGCTCTGGTCGTAGGGCAGCACCGCATGCGTGGCGGCACCCCAGAAGTCGCGGTACCAGACGCCGAGCAGCCCCATGAGCGCCGGCAGGTTCCGCTCCCAGGGCGCGCTGCGGAAGTGCTCGTCCATCGCGTGCGCACCGTCGAGCAAGGCGTCGAAGGTGTCCATGCCGACGTACAGGGCGATGGACAAGCCGATTGCCGACCACAGTGAGTAGCGGCCTCCCACCCAGTCCCAGAACTCGAATACGCGATCGTCGGGGATGCCGAAGGCGGCCGTGCCGTTCAGGTTGGTGGACAGTGCGGCGAAATGCCTGGCCACCGCCGATTCGCTGCCCAGTCCGGAAACCAGCCAGGTGCGCGCCGAGCGGGCGTTGGTCAGTGTCTCCTGGGTGGTGAAGGTCTTCGAGGCGACGATGAACAGCGTGGTGGCGGGATCGAGCCGCTTGAGCACGCGCCCCAAGTGCGCCCCATCGACGTTGGACACGAAGTGCACGCGCAGATCAGGCCGTGCGTAGGGCTCCAGCGCCTCGCACGCCATCAGCGGTCCCAGGTCCGATCCGCCGATGCCGAGATTGACGACGTCGCGAATCGGCTGTCCCGTGTGTCCGGCGATGCGGCCGGCGCGCACGCCGTCGGAGAAGGCGCGCATCTGCGCCAGCACGCGCCGAATGCCGGGCATCACATCCACGCCGTCCACCATCACGGGTGCGCCGCCCCGGTTGCGCAGTGCCGTGTGCAGCACTGCCCGCCCTTCGGTGACATTGATCGGCGCGCCGGAGAACATCGCGTCACGGCGGGCCGCCAGCCCGGTCTGGTCCGCGAGCCGGGTCAGCAGGCTCAGCGTGTCGTCGACGATGCGATGCTTGGAAAAATCGAGGACGAGTCCCGCGCCCTCGGTGCAGAACCGGTCGGCGCGGCCGGGATCGGTCTGGAACAGATCGCGCAGGTGCAGCGGTGCGACGCGGTCCTGGTGCTCGCGCAGCGCCTGCCACGCCGGAAGTTCGGTGAGGGGGGCCGGCATGCGGTTGGTTCCGGAGGATTGCTACAACCCGTCTTGTAGCACAGTCCGCGCAAACGGACGGCGCTCCCGAGACAACAAAAAGCCCCCTTGCGGGGGCTTCTCGGGAGTCGTGGCGAATCCGGTCAGGCGGCCTTCTTTTTGGCGGCGGGCGCGATGCTGGCCGTAGTATTGGCTACGGTGGCCTCGGTCATCTCCACGACCTGCTTGCCGGCCTTGGTGATCGCGTCGTAGGCTTGATTGGCCGAACTCATCGCCTGCTTGACTGCGGCGAACGCATACTCGGACCCGGTGGGGGCGGTCTTGGCGGCCTTGTCGAGAGCAGCCGCCAGTGACTTGTTCACCTCCGCGACCTGGCCGTCGAACAGCTTGCCGATCTCGGCCTGCGTCTCAGCGGCCCAGGCGTAGGCGGCACGGGCGAAACCGGCAACCTTTTCGGCATTGGCCTGCGAGAAGCTGGTCTGCAGAGAGGCGAGTTCCTGCACGTCCTTGGCGCCCGCCAGTGCACGCAACTGCTTCATGCTCTCGGCCGCGGCGGCTTTGGCGCTTCTGAAGTTCAGATCGAACCACTCCTCGGATGCTTGACCGGCGGCATCGGTGAACTTGAGGAACGTGTCGAGTTGCGCCTTATGGTACGCGCTGAATTCTTCCGGTACGGCAAACATCATCGCGGCTTCTCCTGGCTGAAAAGGAGGGGAGGAAATGCTGCAGTGCAAAACGAACGCCATTGTAGGCGTTCCGAGGGTCGTGTCAACCGTTTTCTGCGTTGCAGCGAAAGGGGCCGTCCGGCGCCGGCCCGCCACCCGCGAAACAGGCTTACAGGCGTTCGTAGATTGCCGCGATGCCTTGTCCGCCGCCGATGCACATGGTGACCAGTGCATACCGCCCGCCGGTGCGATGCAGTTCGTAGATCGCCTTCACGCTCAGGATGCAGCCGGTGGCGCCGATCGGGTGACCGAGCGCGATGGCACCGCCGTTGGGGTTGACCTTGCGCATGTCGAACGCCAAGTCCTTGGCCACGGCGCAGGCCAGCGCCGCGAAC
>JAEZCG010000191.1 GCA_023430065.1 Pseudomonadota bacterium
CGCGCGCACAGCGCGAGCGCGCAGCCGAGGCGCTGGAGCGCGAGCGGCGCGCACCGCCGGCGGCACCGCCAGAAACCGCGCCGCCGTCCCCCATCGAGCCCGCCGACCGATAGGCGTTTTCAGGTCACTCATGCCCATCGACCCGCCGCATTCGCGCTTCTTCCGCTATCGTGCGGGCACCCTCTGCGCCGAGTCGGTCCCGCTCCCGCAGATCGCCGACGCCTTCGGTACGCCCTGTTTCGTCTATTCGCGTGCGCACCTGGCACAGGCATTCGAAAGCTTCACGCGCCCGTTCGGATCGCGTCCGCATCTGCTGTGCTATGCCGCCAAGGCGAATTCGAACCTGGCGATTCTCGGACTGTTCGCGCGGCTCGGCAGCGGTTTCGACATCGTATCGGGCGGCGAGCTCGAGCGCGTGCTGGCCGCCGGAGGCGATGCCGGCAAGGTGGTGTTCTCCGGGGTGGGCAAGCGCGTCGACGAAATCGAACTGGCGCTGGACCAGGGCATCCTGTGCTTCAATGTCGAGTCGGCGAGCGAACTGGAACGCATCTCGTCCATCGCCGCGCACCGGCGCATCGACGCACCGGTCAGTCTGAGGGTGAATCCCGATGTCGATCCCCGGACCCATCCCTACATCTCCACCGGGCTGAAGAACAACAAGTTCGGCGTCGCGTTCGAGGATGCGCTCGCGCTGTACCGGCGGGCGCGCAGCCTCCCGGGGTTGCGCATCGTCGGCATCGACTACCACATCGGATCGCAGATCACCGAGATCCCGCCATTCCTGGATGCGCTCGACCGGCTGCTCGGCCTGGTCGAACAGCTCGAGGCGGAAGGCATCCGCCTGCACCATCTCGACCTCGGGGGCGGCCTCGGCATCCGCTATGCCGACGAGACACCGCCTGAACCGGAGCGCTACATCGAAGCGATGCTGTCCCGGCTCGGCGCACGCAGCGAGACCATCATCCTCGAGCCCGGCCGCGCGCTGGTCGGCAACGCCGGCGTGCTCCTGACCCGCGTGGAGTACCTGAAGCCCGGGGCGACCCGGAACTTTGCGATCGTCGACGCCGCCATGAACGACCTCATGCGGCCAGCGCTGTACGACGCCTACCACGCCATCGTGCCCGTTCGGCCCGATGTGCGCGAAGCGCGTCGCTGGGAGGTCGTCGGCCCGGTGTGCGAGAGCGGGGATTTTCTCGGGCAGGGACGCGAGCTGGCCATCGCCGAGGGCGATCTGCTGGCCGTGATGTCGGCCGGGGCGTACGGCATGAGCATGAGCTCGAACTACAACACGCGGCCGCGTGCGGCAGAAGTGCTGGTCGACGGCGACGTGCTGCATCTGGTGCGCGAGCGCGAGCGCGTGAGCGCCCTGTTCGCCGGCGAGCGCACGCTTCCCGCCGGGCGCGAGCAATGAGCGCGCACTGGCCGGCCGCTGCGGCGCTTGCGCTCGCCATGGCGATCACCGCCTGCAGCGACGGCAAGAGCGTGGCCTCGAAGAAGGAGGCGCCCCCTGCACCGGTGACGGTCGCCAGCGTGGATCGCCGCACCGTTCCCCTCACCGTCACCGCGGTGGGCAACGTCGAGCCGATCGAGAGCGTCGAGGTCAAGTCGCGCATCGACGGCCAGATCGTCGCGGTGCACGTGAACGACGGCCAGGAAGTGCGGCGCGGCCAGCTGCTGTTCGAGCTCGACGGCCGCTTTCTGGAAGCGCAACTCAAGCAGCTCGAAGCCCAGGAGGCGCGCGATCTGGCCCTGCTCGCCAATGCGCGTTCGCTCGAGCAGCGCCAGGCGGAACTGCACGCGAAGGGTTTCGTCTCGGAGGAAGCGCTGACGCAGGCGCGCACGGGACGCGAGGCGGCCGAGGCGACGGTGGAGGCCGACCGCGCTGCGGTTCAGACCGCGCGCGTGGAGCTCTCGTACACGCGCATCGAAGCGCCGATCGACGGGCGCGTGGGACGCGTGGCGCTGAAGGTAGGCAGCACGGTCAGCGCCAACGACACGCGCGCGCTCGTGACCATCAACCGCATGGCGCCGATCAACGTGAGCTTCGCCGTGCCGGAGCGCCTGCTCGCCCAGGTGCGCACGCCCCCCGGCGGCGAACCCCTGCGCGTCGGCGTGACGATCGAGGGCGGCGAGGCGGCGCCCGTCCTCGGCCGGCTGAGTTTCGTCGACAATGCCGTGGACGCGCAGACCGGGACCATTCGCCTGCACGCGACATTCGACAACGGCGACCGGCGCCTGTGGCCCGGCCAGTTCGTCACCATCACCCTCACGCTGGCGGAACAGGTGGACGCCGTGGTCGTTCCCGCGCAGGCCGTGCAGAACGGTCCCGACGGCCCGTACGTCTACGTGATCCTGGCCGACCAGACCGCTGAGCTGCGGCCCGTGAAGGTGCAGCGCACCGAGGGCCAAAGCGCCGTGATCGCCGAGGGCGTGCAGCCGGGCGAACAGGTGATCACCGCGGGACAGCTGCGCGTCACGCCGGGCGCGAAGGTGTCGGTGCGAC
>JAEZCG010000224.1 GCA_023430065.1 Pseudomonadota bacterium
GGCACCTCGATGTCGGCTCATCGCATCCCGGGGCTGGAGCAGGTCCCAAGGGTTCGGCTGTTCGCCGATTAAAGCGGTACGTGAGCTGGGTTTAGAACGTCGTGAGACAGTTCGGTCCCTATCTGCCGTGGGTGTTGGAGACTTGAGAGGATCTTTCCCTAGTACGAGAGGACCGGGAAGGACGCACCTCTGGTGCACCGGTTGTCACGCCAGTGGCACGGCCGGGTAGCTAAGTGCGGAAGAGATAACCGCTGAAAGCATCTAAGCGGGAAACTTGCCCCAAGATGAGACTTCCCCGAGGGTTAACCTCGCTAAAGGGTCGTTCGAGACCAGGACGTTGATAGGCGCCGTGTGGAAGCGCAGCAATGCGTTAAGCTAAGGCGTACTAATTGCCCGTGTGGCTTGATCCTATAACCGCAAGTGCTTCGAGGCGAAGCGCACAGGCGGAGCGCGAACTTGGTTGCGCGCGCAATCACAACACCCGGAACTTACTTCTTCCAGCCAGTTAAAGACACCGAGAACGATGCCGGAGGGCGAGGCTGAATGCCGCCGCGACCTCCCACCCGCTTCTCTGACGACCATAGCGCGTTGGCCCCACGCCTTCCCATTCCGAACAGGACCGTGAAACGACGCAGCGCCGATGATAGTGCGGGGTATACCGCGCGAAAGTAGGTCATCGTCAGAGACCCTTCCAACGCAGAAGCCCGCCTCGCGCGGGCTTCTGCGTTTCTGCATCCGGAAACCACGGATGCAGCACGACTGATCGTTCGAACAAAAAAAGAGCGAGCTGGTGCGAATCGCAGTCGCGCCTCAGTCGTCCCCCCATTCGACGATGCCATGCGCGCATGGTCATCGCACCAGCTCGCTCTGCCGCCAACTGCTCTAGTCACTTTCGTCGGTAAACCTCTTCAGCGCGAACTCTTCGAGCGCATCCTGCTCGTCGTCGATGGCGCCCTCGACATGGCACGTGTCTTCGAGATCGTCGCCGCCGAACTCGTCATCCCATTCCGAATCTTCCCCATTCGCGACACTCTGTTGGACCGCCGAGTAGATGTGCATGGCGGCCTCGTACCTCGATAACGCGTGCTTGCACCTTCTTTGACGATGTGAACACGACATATCACACTCCTTCGTGAGAGATGACAAACGCATGGGGTAGGTCAATTTGATTGCAAAGCACATGTCGTGTCAAGGTCAATCATGCCATATGCATTCATCACGATGATATTTCACGAAGTGGCCGAGAATGTGAACCTGACAGTTTGTAAGGTTTGAAGCACGACTCCAATCTGCATCGTATGCATGCGATGCAGGCGTGATGAGAATGAGGCAGCATGTTGCTTTCTCTCGCCGACCTGAACGAAAGCGATGCGAACAGTTCGCGTGAATGGTGAGCGTCTATGGCGTTCGATGATGCAGCTCGCAGAGATCGGCGCCACCGAAAAGGGAGGCGTGCGGCGCCTCGCGCTGTCGGATCTCGATCGACAGGGACGGGATCTCGTCTGCTCCTGGTTCCGTGAAGCAGGATTGCGGCTCACGGTCGATCGCATCGGAAACCTCTTCGCGCGTCGAGAGGGTATGGATCATTCGGCGTCTCCCGTCATGACCGGAAGCCATATCGATACGCAGCCGTCCGGCGGGAAGTTCGACGGCAGCTACGGTGTGATGGCAGCGCTCGAAGTCGTCCGCACGCTCAACGACCGTGCGCTGAGAACCCTTTCGCCGATCGAGATTGCCGTCTGGACGAACGAGGAGGGCAGTCGGTTCGCGCCGGTGATGATGGGCTCGGGTGTATTCGCAGGTGCATTCATGTCAACGTCGGTTGAATTCTGACCCACTTATCCCTGATTCGGTCGGAGTAAATCTGACCCACCCGGGTCCTCTCACTGCTCAGATTTGGCCGTCCCCTCGGCTGTACTCTTTCGGATGACGCCTGCCTTGCGCTTGTCCTTGAGCCGGTAGCTGTCGCCCTGGATCTGAACGATGTGCGCGTGGTGCAGCAGCCGATCGAGCATCGCTGCGCTCAAGGTTGCATCGTCGGCGAAGGCGCTGGCCCACTGCGCGAAGGGCAGATTCGAAGTCAGCACGATCGATCCGCGCTCGTAGCGCTTGGCGACCACTTGGAAGAACAGGTTCGCCTCCTCCCGGCCGAAGGGCAGATAGCCGATCTCGTCGATCACCAGCAGCTTCGGCCCCAGAATGGCGTGGTTCAAGTAGTTGGCGAAGCGACCCTGCCGTGCGGCCGTTTGCAGCTGCAGCATCAGATCCGCCGCGCTGATGAAGCGCGTCTTGATCGAGGCGCTGGTTGCACGCAATCCCAGCGCGATGGCCAGATGAGTCTTGCCCACGCCGGAAGGGCCCAGCAGCACCACGTTCTCGGCCCGCTCGACGAAGGCGAGCGTGGCCAGTTCGGTGATCAACGCCTTGGGCGCGCCCACCGCGAAGCCGAAGTCGAAGGCCTCCAGCGTCTTGGCGGTTGGGAAGCCGGCCAGCTTGGCCAGCATCTGGCGGGTGCGCTCGGTGCGGAAGTCGCTCTCGGCCTTGAGCAGGCGCTCGAGGAAATCGGTGAAGCTCGCCTTGTCGCGCACCGCGCCTTGCGCCAGGGCCGGATACTCGGCCAGAACGCGCTCGAGCTTGAGCTGCCGGCACAGCTGTGCGATGTGCTCGCTTTGCAGGTTCACGGCCGCACCTCCGGCGCGAGCAGCTCCGCATAGACCGACAGGGGATGCTGCAGGCTCTCCACCGGGACTGGCATACGCAGGCGAACCGACGCCTTCACGCTCGGGGGCAACAGGGCCGGATCGTAGGGAAGCATGTGGACGAGTTCCTCCGCCAGCCGATCCACCGGCCTGCTCCCCGTGCCCTTGTGCTCGCGCACGTTCGCGACGTCGCGCAACCACTTGAGCACTTCGACGTTGGCGGTCTCGGCATCGAGCAGCACGTGCGCCTGCAAGCGGGTGACCAGCGGGTTGTAGAAGCTCTCGCGCAGGTAGCGGTTGAACCGCTCGACCTTGCCCTTGGTCTTGGCTCGATACGGGCGGCACAGGCGTACCGAGAACCCCAGCTCCTTCGACAGATCGAGCAGCCCGGTATGCAAGCGGTGCGTGCCGCGCCCGTAGGCGTTGCGCTCGAGCACCACCGCCTTCATGTTGTCGAACAGCACTTCGCGCGGCACACCGCCGAAGTAGGCAAAGGCGGCCTTCAGTCCCTCCTTGACGGTGGACCAGGTCTCATCGGTCACGAAACGCACGAAACTCATGCGGCTGTAGCCGAGCGTGGCCACGAAAGCGCTGAGCCGCTCGCCGCGGCGGCGAAACACCACGAAATCGACCTGCATCTGCTGCCCCGGCGCGGTCTCGAAGCGCACCAACGGGTCCTCGCGCTTGGGCGGCTGCAGCGATTGCATCAGCACCTTCAGCTGCGTCAATCCACCGCGGTAGCCTTGTTCGCGAATCTCGCGCAGCAGCACCGTGGCCGGCAGTCGAAAATCGCCGGCGCTGCCTACCCGATCCCGAACGTAGCCTTCAAAGGCCTCCAATTTCGTGGCCCGCGGTGCACGTGGTCCGTACCGGCGCGGATCCTTGGCGCGCAGCGCCGAGCGCACCGTGTTCCTCGATACCCCCAACTGCCGCGCGATCGCCCGGATCGGCATGCCCTGTCGATACAGCACTGCTATTTCCACTTGGCTCTCCTGGGTCAACATGGCGGCGGCTGAAAACCGCCGTCTTACACCCCAGGTGGGTCAAAATTCAACCGACCAGGTGGGTCATTTTTACTCCGGCGCTAACACATTCACGCTCGAGCATGCACTCGCACAACGCGATTTGGACCGCGTGTCGGTCGACCAGGCGTTGAACGCCATCGGCTATGCTGGCGAGGCGCCAGTGGGTGGTCGGCCGCTTGCCTACTTCGAAGCGCACATCGAGCAAGGACCGATCCTCGAGGATCTCGGCCATACGATCGGAGTCGTGACGGGTGCTCTGGGTCTGCGCTGGTACGACCTGTCGCTGACGGGACTGGATGCGCATGCGGGGCCGACACCGATGCACCTACGCCGGGATGGCCTGTTGGGGGCAGCTCGCATCGTCGAAGCAGTGAACCGCCTCGCGCTCCAGCGGCAACCCGATGCGCGTACCACTGTCGGCTTCATGCAGGTGACGCCCAACTCCCGAAACGTGGTACCCGGAAGCGTCCGGATGTCCGTTGACATGCGCCATCCCACCGAAGCGGGACTTGACGAGATGGAAGCGGAACTGAGGGCGCAGGTGCATGCGATCGCAGCCGAGTGCGCACTGCAAGTCGAACTGAGCCGTGTGACCAGTTACGCGCCAGTGCAGTTCGACGAGAACTGTATCGAGGCTGTGCGTCGCGCAGCCGAGGCGCTTGGATACCGCCACAGCAGAATCGTCAGCGGAGCCGGACACGATGCCTGCTACCTCGCGCGCGTGGCTCCCACCGGAATGATTTTCGTGCCCTGCGAAGGTGGCATCTCGCACAACGAGATCGAAAACGCCAAGCCGGAGGATCTGGAGGCAGGCTGCAATGTCTTGTTGCAGGCCCTGCTTGCGTCAACCGGAATCGCCGATTGAGCTGAAGTCATCCTGCACGACGGTCCTACGACCTAGCCAGGAGACCGGCAGCCGGGCGAGAACATGCACGGCCACCGATCCGTCCTGAGGCCTCAACGTCCGGCCTGTGCAAAGCGCGCCGTATCGCCGTTCCCGACCCGATCGACTCCGATCGCTCCGCCTGCCCGTCCGAAATAGGCGTCCATCTGACGGTCGCCGGCCATCGAGCGCCTGGCTCGTTTCACCACGTACTCGATCGCGTCTGCGCCGACCGGTTGTCCTGCGTGTCCGTAGACGATGGATGCATGGCTCTCGCTCTTCGTGCCAGCCGGGCGGGCGTCACGTGCCACCTGCGAGATCGCATCCGCGCCCACCGGTCCACCGGCTCGACCGTACACACCTTCGTCCGCGACCGCGGCGGCGCCCAGGAACAGGCTTCCCGCCGCCACTGCCATGACATGCTCTATAGCACTCGTGGATTTCATCGTTCACTCCTCTATTCGAAATGCCGATCGAACGTCGATCAGCGCAACGCAAGCGTAGCGTCACCATGGAAGGTGGCTCAACGCAACGTTGGTTCTAGAGCAGAGTCAGGTGAATGAATGTCCAGGCCGATGGCTGCCACGAGTCGTTGATGATCGAGTTGCGTGCGAATGGAGCGGATGAATGCCGGTTAATTGCTGAGCGTCCGGGTCCCTGTCACCGCCTCTGCGGCCAGTAGTGGTCGGCGCTGAGCTCGTACGGTGGGTAGATGTCGCGCCGCGCGGGCACTACGCGCGATGCGTAGCTGCGCTGTGAGTCGTAGACCTTCTTGAAGAACGGATTCTTCGCCACGTCCTCCTTAACCATCTGGTCCCATGTCTCGAGTGTTTTCTTCAGAATGTCCGGGGGGGTACGCACCACGGTTACGCCGTGCTTGGCCTTAAGTTCTGCCAACGCGTCTGCGTTGAGCCTGTTCATGACCATCTGCGAGCGCAGCGTCGCCTCCATGGTGGCGGATTTGATGATTTCCTTATGATGCTCCGGCAGTCTGTTCCAGACAGCGGCATTGATGATGATCTCCCCCACGGTTGCGGGCTCGTGTGTCGACGGCATGTGCGCATACTTCCATACCGTATGGAAGCCGATCCGCATGTCCTCGGCTGGACCGACGAACTCCGCACAATCGATCACGCCGCGCTGACCGGAGGGAATGATCTCGCCACCAGGTATGTTCACCGTGTTCATTCCGGATTTGCTGAACACCTCGGCAGTGATGCCGGCCTGGCGACATTTGCGGCCCTTCAGGTCGCCCCAACTCTTGACCGGCTTCTTGAACCAGCCCAGGATCTGCGGCCCTGCGGCACTCATCGGCAGCGCCACGATATTGCGTTGAAGCTGCTTTTGATAGAACTCTTGGTACAGTTCGAAGCCGCCGGCCTCATACATCCAACCGAGAAAATCCAGCAGGTCCATGCCGAAGCCTCCGCCCGGCGACGGGCCGAACAATCCTGCAGCGCGGTTCTTGCCTACCCAGTAGGTGGGGCCGCTGTGTGCGCCGTCGAGAACGCCCTTGTGCACGGCATCGAGCACTTCGAAAGGCGGCACGACCGCACCGGGCGGCAGCATCTCGATCTGCAGCTTGCCACCCGTCATTGCCTTGACCCGTTCGACAAAGTACTTTGAGTTCTCGAACAGCAGGGTCGACACCGGGAAGGCTGACTCGAATTTCAGCTTGGTCACCTGATCGTCCGCGGCGGCCGGGCAGACTGCAACGAGCGGGATCGCAATTGCCAGAAGGCGCATCAAGTTCATCGTTTCCTCCTCCTTGTAGATGCTTTCGGTGCCGGTGCCCCGGCGAACCTGCTAACTGAACGTGTAATCGGTCGGGTCCATGCAACGCGTCATCTGCCAATACTCGACCAGCCGCCACGGCGAGTTGGTCGTCACGCGTCCGCTGCTGTTCTTGAACCAACTGCTGATCCCCGGGGTACTCCAGACGGAGCGGGCGAGGCGATCATCCACCTCGGCCACATAGCGGTCGAACGCCTCGCGCCTGACCTCGATGGCGCCGCGCCCCCGGGTGTCGAGGTGGCGCAGGCACGACACGATGTAATTGGCCTGACATTCCCCGTGGAGAATGAGGTTGCCGCCGTGGGCAAGATTGGTGTTGGGGCCGTACATGAGGAAGAAATTCGGGAAGCCGGGTACGGTAATGCCCAGATACGCCTGCGGATTGTCTTCGCCCCACAACTCGCGGATGTCCTGCCCCTCCCGTCCGGTCACATGCACGGTCTGCAACATGCGACTGGCCTGGAAGCCGGTTGCCAGAACGATGATGTCGGCATCGTGCGTCGTGCCGTTCGACGCCACCACACGACCCGGCTCGATATGATCGACCTCGGATCGGACGAGCTCCACGTTGTCGCGCTGGATCATCTCGAACCACCCATTGTCGATCGGCGGCCGCTTGACCAGCGGCGGGTAGGTTGGAGTCATCTGTGGAATCAGATCCGGCCGATTCTTCAGTTTGTCGTGAATGTAGGCGGTCCAAAGCTCGCGCAGCGCGTCGTTGGCAATCGAAACGTTGACACCGGGGGCGGGAGCGCTGTCCGCGAACAGTGCCGGCCACAGCAGGTCGCCGAATGCCCAGATCAGGCGCGCCCGGTACCATTCCCAGAACAAAGGGATGTGACGAAATGCCCAGCGCTGAACCTCGCTTACCTCGCCGTGATAGTTGACGCGGCTGGCGAACCACTGAGGCGAGCGTTGAAACACGATGAGGCGTTCGACCTCGGGTGCAATGGTCGGTCCGACCTGCACGCTGCTCGATCCTGCGCCGATCAATACCACCCGCTTGTTCTTGTAGAGCAGATCCTGCGGCCAGCGCGCCGTGTGCACGACCGGTCCGCCGAATTGCTCCAACCCGTCGATCTTCGGAATGGCCGGCACGTTCAACTGTCCGACCGCACTGACCACGGCGTTGACGCGCAGGGTTTCCGCCGCTCCGTTCGCGTCGAGAACATCGACAGCCCACGACCGCGTTGCGCCGTCGTATCGCGCGGCACGCACTTCCGTGTTCAGACGGGTCTTCCTGTCAAGACCAAAGCGCCTCACGCAATCCGAGATATAGGCGGCAATCTCGGCTTGCGTGGCGAAGTAATGTCTCCAATCGGGGTTGGGCGCAAAGGAATAGGTGTAGAAATGGCTGGCCGTGTCGACTCCGCAGCCGGGGTATCGATTGTCGTTCCAGGTCCCGCCAGGCGCGTTGCTCTTCTCGATCAGGATGACCTCGAAGCCGGCGTTCTGCAGATAGACAGCCGCAGCGATTCCGAGCAGGCCACCGCCGATGATCGCAACGCGGAAACCTTCCCGTGCGGTCGGCGCTTCCGCTCGACCAGGCGTGATCCTTGAAAACTCGAGGATCATTGGCACATACTCGTCGGGAACCGGCTCTCCCATCACGGTGCGAAGGATGCTGGCTGCAACGTTCGTATCGCTGACTCGGGCCGAGACTGTCCGATTCAGGACTTCGGTCAATCTGGAGCGCAGGAAGGCCGCCTTCTCGGCAGGAATGTCCTCCGGCTGCTGCTCTTTGACCTTCTTGATGAAAGGACGAAACTCCTCGAGCAGGCCGATGTTGCCCGTCAACTGCACGAGGAGCATGAGGAGAAGTTGCGGGTCGCTCTCGGCCAGCGCATTCTGCAGCATGACAGGATCAAGCGGCTGCGCATTGAGCCGCACGTTCGTGTCGGCGCTCACTCCATCGTCTCCTAAGGCGCAAGTCCGCAATGCTTTAGAATTTTGTTGCGAGCCAGATAGTACAGTTTCTGGAATTGCGATTCAGATGACCGTCTAAGGAGAACGAACATGGGTGGAGCACGGAATGCACTGGTGACGGGAGCTGCCGGCGGCATGGGCCGAGCGATCTGCAAGGCGCTGGTAGATGCCGGGCATTCGGTGGTGCTTGCAGACCGGGACGCAGGCGCGGTTGAAGCGGTCGCAAAGGAACTTGGTCCGAAGTCCGTTCCACTGGTGCTGGACATCACGGATGCCAATGCAACGGCCGGTCTCCTGGATGCCATTCCTGACGCATTCAAGCCGATCGACATTCTCGTCAACAATGCAGGCCACGATATCGGTGGACGCACGCCATTCGCCGAGGGTTCGCCCGACGACTGGGCTGCCATCGTCGAAACAAACCTGATCGGACTGATGCGAATCACGCGCGCCATCCTGCCAGGGATGGTGGCGCGTAACAGCGGGGATATCGTCAATATGAGCTCGATCAACGCGCTGCGAATCATCCCCGACATGGCGCCGTACAGCGCTTCGAAGGCCGGCGTGCACATGTTCACGGAGACGCTGCGTGGCGAGCTTACCGAGACGAACGTTCGCGTCGTGGAGCTCAATCCCGGTCTGACGAAGACCAATATCATCTTGACGCGCTATCGCGGCGACAAAGAGAAGGAAAAGGCCTATTTCGATCAATTCAAGATGGCGATGGCGCCAGAGGACATTGCTCGCAGCATCATGTTCGCCATCAACGAGCCGCGCCATGTGCAGATTGCGCAGATCGTCATCCTGCCCGTGAATCGTTACTGAGGCAGCGTATCAGACTGCGGTAAAGGGAGCCGGTACGCGGTCGCGTTCGCTTCCAATAGGCCGATCGGCCAGTCCGTAGACATTCGACATTTCGGCAGGAGGCGCTCGGGCAGGACTCGGGGCGGTGCACCCGCACGGCCGGTCCTGGCTATGTCGTTCTTTCGATTTCCTACTCGTTGGGTCGGAAGCAGTATCTGCTCAACCGGACGGCGCAGTCAGCGAGCGTCGGCTCGAGAGTCACCACGTTCGGTCATACCAAATCCGAAACGAAGGAGGCATGATGAAGCGTCATCTCCAGATTCGATTCCTGCTCGGGGCGCTCCTGGCAACCGGGAGCGCAATCCCGCTTTCCTGGTCGGCGGACAACGTGCACGGCAGCGACCCGTCCCAAATGAGCCGATGGCAGGGCCGCGCGGGTGGCCTGGTCCACTCCGACCGCATCGCTCGTCTGCGCGCGCCGAATCCTTCAAGCGCAGTGGCGATCTCCTACGACAAAGACGTAGCCGAGCGTACGAACATGCTGCGCGGAGAAGTCGCCGCCGGACGCCTGAGCGTGACCTATGACAAGGACGTGGCCAGGCGCACGAACATGCCGCGAGACGAGCAGGATACACAGACCGCGCAAGCGGCGGCGCAAAAGTAGCTGGATCTCCCCCTCCTCTCCAGAGGACTTCGCCCCGCCTCGCGCGGGGCTCTTTTCTCTGTACACGCAGCGCACAGCGCGAAAGGTTCGCGACCGAATACAGCGCGACTTTCGATCCCACGGAGCAAGGCGACCGCTACTACCGGCTGCTACCAACGGCCCTTAGCTGATTGCCCATGCAATCAGATCAGCGATCTCGAATTTACGGTCTTGGCTGCAACCGAACTTCTGCGCAGCCGGAGCCCAGCGGGGATCGATATTGAGGAAAGACGACTGGTCCGCGAGCATGAGTCCAGCGAATACTTCTGCCATCATGCAAGAGGCCATCGGACCAAGGCGCAGTCCGTGTTCGAACGCTTGAGCTTCTGCCAGTGTGTAATACCAGAGTGGAGCGTCCTTCTGAAGGTCTGCCTCAAGCGCCTTCAGGTCGACTGCTACTCCCCCGCGCTCGATGGTGGAGTTCCCGATGCCTAGGTGGTCGATCTCAAACGGGCGGCCTTGACCTAGAATCTGATCCTTAGTGAGTCCCATGGCAACCGCGATAGCTTGTCCCGACGGAAGGTCGAACGCGCGACCGCGCAGTAGATTACGTAGAGGCAAACTAGTTGGGCCGTCACGGGCGACCGACGCAGGGAGTTGTGCCAAAGGCTTGGCAATGAGAGTATCGATGGGGCGCGCACGCGTCATGTTGTGTGGTCCCCATGGTGAATTTGGGAAGTCGAAGAACAGTGACCAATCGATCCCCATGCCTGGTGGGCGTTGCTTTGACCCAGCTAGACTGCGACCCTCGTTGAAGAGATCGATCTCACCCCCTCTCGCGTTCAGATTGTAGCCATCTCTGACCATGCTATGTCCGAACCTGAACACTGCACCGGAGAACTCGATCGGAATGAAAGGATCGTGGACCCACTTGAACAGACGTAGATCCTTGCGCCACTGGCCTCCCCGCGCTCCGTTCGCGAGAGGGAGGTCCTCAAATTGCAGCGGATGTCTGCTTAACTCGTTCAACGCTTCATGTGTCAGTTCTCCTCGACCCACATGTGGTGGCATCCTGGCGATCGACGGCAGACCGGTGAGCCTGGGCAGGAAGTCGGACAGGACGCACCACTGATAGTGCCAACGTACTATCTGCTGCGCCGCCTTTAATAGGTCTCCCTGCCACGCATTGTCCAGTTTCAAAACTGCGACTACCTTGTTGTGAAACTTCATCATCGCAAGATGCAATTGACTGATGATGACATTCTCATCGTTGCGTGGGTCTGGTATAACTGCCACTGAGTCGTTGGAAAGTCTCGGAAGGTCCTCCTCGCCCGCGACGGGGGTGTTTATCGCGATTCGTAAGGTAGCCCTGTCCTTCTCGTAGAGATAGGGTTGTCCGATCGGGCCCTCCCCATACAGTGAATCTAGGTCGAACCGCGGAGTACGGAAGTTAACCAGCGCATTCGGGTCATTGTGGCGCGTCAGACTCGACACAGGATCGAAGGTCAAGTCATGGTCGACGAACTGGCCGAAATAGGTGTATCCCGCAGGAATCTGGTCAATGTGGTCGGATGGGCGCGCCGGCTCCCTCATGATCAGAGAAAGGTTCTCGAGAAACGCCTCGTCGTTGCTCGATGGATTTAGATGGCGGAACATCCGACCGAATCGTCCGACGCTCAGCCGAGACCGTGGCGGCACGATCCACCCACGCTGAAGTTTCCCGTGACTAACCGGTTGTTCCAGGGCGCGCATCATGCCGTTTCTCTACTCGAAGTGGATCGTCATGCCCAGAACCAGCGGCCGACGCGAACGTGTATGGCGGCGGTGTTTCCGGGAAGAAGCAATCGAACGCATTCCCCATATTGCGGTTCGATCTTGATGTCGGTCGGGTCCGGACTCGGGGGCACACGTATATTGGACGTCAGATCCACCGGGATCATCTTCAGCTGTAGCCATTCTCCTGGCTTGACTGGGTTTTCGTACTTTCCGCCCCATAGGATGCCGTCGAATGCGTCATTGTTGTTCGGTGCGCTTTGGTCAGGTTGCTTGATGACTAGAACCAAGAGTGGATCTATCCCGTTGCGAACGATCACGTCCCGTACGTCATCGGGCAGGTGCGCAACTTCTTTCAACTGACGATGCGTGAATCCCATTGCATTTCCTCCTCAGAAAGATAAAGCGGCTCGGAGCCAGATTTCCCGTGACGGAATGTAGGGAGACGGCCTTGTTTCAGTGGAGCGAAAATTTTCATCCTGGTAGAAGAACTTCTCGTTGAAAATATTGCGCGCTTCGATCGTCAGGGACCCCAGGCGCTTTGGGAATCGGTACCCGATTAGTCCGTCGACCACGATGAAGCTGTCTTGACCACTGGGAACCGTTACGCCCTCTAGCCGCCTCACGAGCTGGTCGACGTAGTTCACCTGCGCGAACGCGTAGAAACCCGCGGGAAGGAAGACGCGTGCACCTAACTTCACGGTGGAGGTACGAACACGGGTCGGTGATGGAACGAAGAATCCTGGTTCCCATTTGAACGTTTCGTAACTGGCCCCGGCCAACAAGGACAGTTGCGGAGACAGCAAATAGCTTCCATCTAGATGAACTGACTCCTCGTAGAGTCGTTGCGTGGGTATCAGTTCGAGACCGCCGCCGAAGAGACCTGTGCGGATGTCCACGCGGCGCTGCTGCCACTCCGAAGTAATAAGAAGTCGGCTTGACCAGTTGTAGTCAAGCGCTGCGCCCATTGTGCGTATCTCGCTGCCGTTGACGTCGTCGTACAGCTGATTGAATCCCACTATCTGAGTGGGTTCAATGGTCTGATCGACGACGAGTTGTCGCTTCAGGGATTCGAAGTAGGCGAGCCGGATGGACAGCCCGTGTGCAACGCTCACCCTTACCCCGAGCTTCGGATGCACTCCATCAATCTTGACCGGGCGGTCTTCGTACTGGTCATAGCTAGCGCCGAGCGTCAGGTCGATCCACTTCCAGGGAAGCAGGTTCACGTAAAAGTAAGAGTTGACCTGGCGAACTGGAACGGCTCTGACAGCAATGCAGGGAAAGTCTGGGTCGAGACAGGGGATGGTCAACAGCGGTGTCCAGTCGAATCCGACTTGAAAGAAAGTGTCCGTGGACGAGTAGCCCACTCCTGCGACGATGTTATAGCTTGGTTTTAGATACTGATATTGCGCTTCGTAGAGTTCTCCCTCATCGTCTGCGACGATATCCGCGCTCACCACACCGGGATCAAGCTGGGATTCGTGTAGTTCGAGATCGCTGGATATTGCTGACAGAATGAAAGTGCTATCTGGGGTTGGATGCGTCGATACGCCGAGGCGCATGGTCTTCTGATCGATCCGCTGACGATAGTCGGGGCTGAAATAGTTCGGATCGAAGGAGAGCTCCAGATCACCTTGAATCGTGCGTCGATCCCGATACTCAGCCTGAAGGGAGATCCATGGCGTAGGCGATACCTGGACAAAGACGCTGTAGAGATCATGATCGGCATCATTGTTAGGCCGGAAGCCTTCAGTCGAGAACGAATAGCCGCCTGCGCTGAGCATCACCTTCTCTCCGAGTACCGACACGACTCCCTCTCCGAGCCAGGAGTCATCGTTGCCAAGGCCGCCGAGCAGTTGTAGCCGAGGGCCAGTGTCTTCGAACAGGAGGTCGTAGTTCCACGCGTCTACTGCATCTGACAGACGTTGCGGAACAGAGAGATCGGTTGCCGAAAGGCGTGGAGAAGTCGGCGCAGAATTCAAAGGTTGGAGGAGTTGATACTGAAGGACTTCGCTTGCGCGTGCTACTTCATGCCGCTCACGTCGCCCAAACACCTCAGACATAAAGCGGTGGGCGCCAGAACTCATGGGATTCGAGTGTAGAGAATCGGCCGCAACGGAAAGCGCGTGTTGCTGGAGTCCTAGCAAGTTATACGCATAGGCGGCATTCACGACACGAGAAGCCCTGTCCTGATCCAGGGCCAACTTTGACCGATACACCGCCCGATTGTCATTCAGCTCAATGGACTTCTCCAGATCCTCCAACGCCTCCACGGGCCGATTCTGCGTCTGCTTCAGGATCGCGTCGTAGAACCACGGCGTCGGATCGTTCGGATCGAGCGCCTTGGCCAAGCCAAACTGAGTGGCCGCCAGTCGATCCCGCTCTGTCGTGTTCTCCTCGTAATACGCCTTGCCGACGTAGCTGCGGACAAGCGCGTTCGTCGGATCGAGCGCCACCGCAATCTCGATCTGCTCGCGTCCCTCCTGCAGCCGTCCCTCGCGGATGGTGGTCAATCCGAGTCCCAAACGCGCGAGCGGCTCGGTGGAGTCGAGTTCGATCGCGCGCAGAAAGTCTTCCGCTGCCCTCTTGGTATCGATCTGGGCGAGGTGGACGAACCCGAGTATCAGGTGCGCGCGGCTCTCGTTCGGATTCAGCCGAACCGCCTCCACCGCCTCGCGCTCGGCCGAGCGAACGCGCCCCAGCGAAAGCTGCAACTCCGCTGTGCGAGCGCGCAGCAATGAGCTGTCCGGTGCGAGTTCGGCTGCGCGCTTGGCGGCATCGAACGATTCATCGAGCTTGAAGTTCGCCTGCTGGGCATAGGACAACGCCGCGTACGGTCGGAAGGCGTTGGGCGCAGCAGTCACCGCGCGCTGTGCGAAGTCGAGCGCGGCTTCCTTGTCGTTCTGCACGACCGCGATGATCGCCTCGAGCGCGAGTACGTCCCCATTGTTCGGCTCGAGTGCGAGGAGGTCGGCCAATTCTGGCCGCGCCTCCCGCGCCCGTCCCACCCGCAGCAGGTACTCGGCGCGGCGGATCACGCAGCCGCTGCGTAACGCAGCGGATAGCTGCCCGCAGTCCCGTGCCAAGGCCTCGGCAGTCAGCAGGCTCACGTCGGTCAGCGGCAGGTAGTACAGCGCCCACTGTACGGCGTCGGCGGGCTTGACCAGCGCCTTGATCGCGGTGGGGGTCTCGCCGATCCCTACCGACGTGCTCTGCCCAGCCTCCACGAGCACGCGCTCACCTGAGGCGGTGACGCTCTCCGCTGCGACGCGGCCTTCGAACACGGCCAGCTCGCCGCGATCGCAGGTCATCGCCACCTGGAACTCGGTGCCTTCCACGACGGCGTTGTAGAAGGGCGTGCGCACGCGCAGCTTGCGCGGGAAGCGGGTGATGAAGTAGCCGATGCCGCAGAAGTTGGATTGCGCCGCCAGGGCGTGCGTGAGATCGTCCTGATGGAAGCGCAGAATCGTCTCGGAGTCGGTCTGCTCGACAACCTCGAGCGTCGTGTTCTGGTCCAGCCGCACGATCGTCTCGGGGCTGATGTACATCGCCGCACGGCTCAGCAGACCGGCACGCAGTCGATCTCCCCGGCATAGAGGTGTGTCGAGGCGGGTGAGCCGCTCCCAGAGGCCCGAACCGAGACGCAGCAGCTCGACAGAGCCCTGCAGCGAGACGACGCGCCCGAGCGCGGGAGAGCAGGGCGCGGGAGACTGCGCCTGTGCCAGCCCGACGATGCCGAGCAGCATCAGCGCGTAGAGGTATCGAGCACTCGTGCGCAGCCGGCGCGCACCTGCCGCCTCCGTCTCCCAACGCATGCCAACGTCCCTCCCTAGGGTCGCGCTTGGCTGCTGTGCAGCAACCCGGCAGCTGTCGTCGCCAGGAACCGGATGAGACTAGGACGATGGGAAGACCTGCGCAAGATGACGAAAGCACTATGTCGTGTCGATATGCTTGACAAGTGCCCAGTGGACGTGCTCTTCTGAAACGCTGGCCGCAAGTCCGATGGACGGCCAATCAGTTCAATCGTCCAACATCACGACTCCATTGACGAAGCTCACCGTCTGCCGGCACAACGCGGCAAAGAAACGTGACGGTCCATCCTCGCCGAAATCACGCACGAGGGCCTCGAAGCGCGAACACGCCTCGTCCAGGTTACCTGACTGAAAATGCAGCAGGGCGTCAGCGAACGCTCTGCACAACGCGCTTTCCGACGGGGTCGCTCGACTGCGCTCTGCCACCAACTCGAACACGCGTGTGGCGCTGGCCTTGCCGCGCAGCATGAACCAGCCCAGGTCCCGTACGAGCAGTTGATCGAGCCCCTCGACCGCGGCTTCCGATGCCAGGAGCTGCGTCCCTAGCTTCTTGTTAAGGCTTTGCAGTCGGTTGGCAGTGTTCGGGACCGAACCGACGGGGCGATACTCCCAGTGCGTCCCGGCACCAAGTGTGGTGAGGGAGATCGGCCCGAAGTCCACGCCGATGCGCGTGGGCATCCGGGCGGTCGCATCCCGATTGAAGCGCTCGCTCGCGGCGCGTATCTCGAGCGCGGCCTGGCACGCTTGCCCACGCACCTTCGCGCTTGGCTGCGCTTCCGCCCAGACCGCCAGCATCGAGTCTCCGACCACGTCGGCCACCCAGCCCTGGTTGCTCGCCACGGGCGGAAACAGGGTCTGAAAATAGCGGTTGAGAAAGCGGCCAAGCTGTTCCGGATTCATGCTGTCCGCGAGCGCAGTGTAGCGTTCGCCGTCGGTCGCGACGCATGCCCCGTGCACCGACTCGCGCACCCACGCAAGGCGCTCGGCGTTGTTCACCAGCCGTGCTACCACGCCGCGCGGCACGAACATGCCGAGCACTTTGTACAGGCTGCGGTACTGGTGCTTGAGTTCGACGTACTGGCTGAGAAAGGCGCTTAGGAGTGCGAGCGGCACACCGGTGAGTACCACGGCCGACACCGGCAGCCAACGCTGGCGAAACTCGAACAGCAGGAGGGCCAGTGCCAGGTAGAGCGCGACGAACGCCACTGTCACGAGCAGCGCACGGCCTCCCGTGTAGAGAAAGCAGCTCCACGCGATGAGCGCCGCCATGATGGCAACGAGCAAGAAGCGCTGCCACCTGGGCAAGGGCTGAATCGTCTCCTGCGCGGCGAGGTTGTAGTAGGCGGTCGCGGCCAGTTCGACGCCGCTCACTTGAATGCCGCCCCGGTCGGGCCACACGGTCGCGAAGTGCTCGTACTGCTCGGCCTGTTCATATTCCGCCAGGCCGATGAACACCACCTTGCCCCGCAGATCGGGAAGATCGCGACCCCCCACCAGGCGCTCGTAGCGGATCGCCTGCAACGTACCGGGGGGGCCGTGCAGATTGAAGTACCGGGACGGCGGCCCGGCATACGCGTGAACCAACGCTCGCAATCCGGCGTGCTGCTCCGCCGTGAGGTGCGCGAGGGTCGGGTGATCGAGGGCCGCGAGCACGCGTGCGGCGAGGGTGGGATCGCCGCGAAACGCGGTGCGTAGCAACAAGGCCGGCGCCTGCAGGTTGCGCCTCTGCAGGAGCTCATCGCTGGTGAGAGGAAGCAGGGAGGCGATGTCCGGCGCTTCGTTGACCAAGATGTCGCGCAGGGCGGGAAACAGGGACGCGGTGTGTAACTGCAGCGCGAGAACTGGCATGCCTACGCCGTCCCATGAAGCCGCTTCGGGCCACGAGAAGCGATGAAAGAGGGCGGTCTTCGATCTTGGCAGCAGGAACGGCCCATAGCCAACTGCGGCCTCCGCGATCGCCACGCTCATCGGCGCCGGTTGATCGTGCTCGCCTTCGAGCCGCTGCGTGAGCAGCACATTGCCGGCACGTCGGATGGCATCCGCGAGCAGGCGATCGCCGTCATCCACCTGACGTGCGCCCAAGCCGGGTTGCGCGGGAATGGGTCGGAACAGCACGTCCAGCACGATGGCCGAGGCTCCCGCGCGATGCAGTGCCTCGATCACCATTCCGGTGAGACACCTCGGCCAGCGCTGCAGGAGATGGCCGGGTGGCAGTGGCTCGTGTGTCGCCGGCACATCGGTATCCACGCGCACGTCGCGGCACTGTGCACGCGCATCGCCATCCCGCGGTACCGCGATGGCCAGCGCTGCGCGGCGGTCGATGGGTACGATCGCCACATGCTCCGGCGCCGGCAACGGTCCACGGGCACGGAACAGAAACAGCAGATCAGCCGCTTCCTGTAGCGGAAACAGCGCCGGTATCGATGCGATCGCGCCCGCGAGGACACCCACGCCGACGCTGATCGCGACGGCGCGCATCCGCGCACTCCAGTACGATCGCGTCCACACCGATCTCTCCGCAACCTCCGGCTGCGGTTCCCCCGTCACCGCCAGCCGCCCCGCGGCCACTCAGGTTCCCCTGTCCCGATCCGCCAGCAGACGCTGCGCGAGCAGGGTGATCAGATGCAGGGCGAATCGCGGATTGAGATAGTAGATGCTCCGGGTCTGCTCGGAGGTCAGGCAGAACAAGTCCACGTTCGTCAAGCAGCGGGCGGTGCAGGTGCGTGCGCGATTCGGCGCGAAGACGGCGATCTCGCCGAAGATGTCGCCTTCGCCCATCTCCACGCCGATCTCCTCGAGCAGGACCCGTCCGCGCTGCAGGTAGTACAACTCGGTGCCGGGGTCGCCGAGATGGAAGATCACCTCTCCCCGCGCCATCCGCCGATGGGTCACGTGGGGCAGCAGCCAGTCGAGGACGTCCTTGCCGTCTTCCCCGTGCCGGATCTGCTCGGCGCGTACGCGCTGCAGCGTATGCGCGAGCGCGATCGCCTCGCCACGACGGTCGACATTGAGACGACGGTAGATTTCCGCCATGTGCAGCTTCACCGTGCCCACCGAGATGCCGAGGCGGGCCGCGATCTGCTTGTTCGTCAGCCCCTCGGCCGCGTGCGACAGCACTTCGATCTGCTTGGGAGTGAGGCGCACGTCGACCAACGGATCGCCCTTCGCATCCCCGGACTGGCCGGCCGCTCGGCTGGGAACGAAGTTCGGGCGGTGGCCGATGCCCTCTGCCGCGAGCCGCAGGACGGAGACGGCTTGATCCATGCTGTAGGCGTGGGGCAAATAGCTCAGCGCACCCGCCCGCAAGGCTGCCTCGACGCCGGCGTCGTCGTGCGCCGCGCCGCATGCGACCAGCGGGACAGCCTCGAACTGGCGCGCGACGTGGCGAAGGACGTCGGTTGCGGCGTCGTCCGGGAGATCCAGCAGGACGAGATCGGGACACGTACCGAGCGCCGTTGCCGCTGCATCCAGGCCAAGGGAACGGGTGCGCCATCCGTCGCCCAGGCGAGCGGCACAGGCTTCGAGCGCTTGCGTGCGGGCACCTGGGCAGGCGAGCACGAGCACGGTTTGCATCATCGGACGAGGCTCCGAGGCGGCAGGCCGCCGGCGGATGGTCGCAGGCAGCCCCATCAAGCATAGCCCGACGCGCCCGGTTCAGCCCGAAGTCATGCCGGTTTCCTGTTCATCGGCACGCCTGCGCGCGGGACCGGCCCAACCGCGCAATGCCGTGGCGACCGCCAGTCCTCACACGGCGCTGCCTGGACGCGCCGAGTCACGCGCCCGGTCAGCGATCAATCGTCCCGCGATGAGGCGCACGACGTGATACGCGAAGCGCGGATTCTCGATGTAGAGTCGATTTGCCTTCTCCGCGCTGAGACGGAACAGGCTGACCTGCGTTTCGCAACGGGCCGTGCAGGTGCGCTGATGGCCGGGTGAAAAGATGCCGATCTCGCCGAACAGGTCGCCGTCCTGCATCGTCAGCCCCAGTTCCACCAGCTTCACACGCCCGCGCTGAATGTAGTACAGCGAGTCGCCCGTGTCCCCCGTCGAGAACAGCACTGCGCCCTCGCGATGAAGCTCGTGCGTGACGTAGGCGCTCAATGCTTCGAAGCGGAACTCGGCATCCTCGAAGCGCCGCGCCTGCAATGCGATCAGGCTGTCCATGCGCGTGGCGATGCAGATCGCCTGCGTACGGTTCTGCACGCCGAGCTTCTTGTAGACTTTGTCCAGGTGGATCTTGACCGTACCCTCCTTGCTGCCGCGCTCACGCGCGATCTGCGCATTGGTCAGTCCCTCGCGCAGCAGGCGCAGCACGTCCATTTCGCCTGGCGTCAGCCCGTAGGGGCGCGTTTCGCGGTCGCCGGGTCGTTGCGGTGTCTCCTTGACCGGTGGAGACGTCGTGGCATCCGAGGCGTTGCTGGATCGCAGCAGTGCGCCGATCTGCTCCAGCAGCTGCGCTTCGGTGCAGGTCTTGGTGACGAGCGCCACGGCACCCGCACGCATCGCCGTGTCCAGCAGCGTGTCGTCCTGCGCGCGTGCCAGGGCGACGATCGGGGCGCGCGTCTGCGTCCGCACCTGCTCGAAGACGGCCAGGGCATCGCCGACGCTGTCCAGGTCCACGATCGCCAGTGCGCATGGCGTCAGCGGATCGTTGGTCTCGCCGATGCTTGCAATCCGAACCTCCACGCCCATGCCTAGCGTGCGCAGCGAGCGCGCGAGCCCCTCGGCGAACAGGCCGGGCTCCGCGAACACAACGATCCGCTGTGTGAGCCGGCGCACGCCCTCCGTGCGCGCGGGCGCCAACGACGATCGGGCCGCAGGGGTCGATCGCCTGACGGATCCTGCCCGGTTGGCCGCGCTCCCATTGCCACGCCGACTTGTGGGTGATGCGATGAGCCCTTCCCAGGTATTCGTGCCGCTTTGCATGGTTGCCTCCCCGTGGCCCGCCGCGAGTCGCTTCCTCGCGACGGCGCCATCATAGGAGCGCATAGAACTCGATCGTATATGCCAAACGGGATATGGCAGCCGGGGAACGGCCGGGCGGCGGGATGCTGCGGCGCAGCGCCGCTATTTTAGGGAGAAGTCGACCCGGCTGGTCCGGCGCTTGTCGTCGGCCTTGCCGGCCTCGATCTTCGGCGCGAGCAGGAATACCCGCTCGAGCTCCACCTTGCCATCCCTGGTGATGGCGTCCTTGGCGGCCTGTGCGCGCTGGATGGCGAGCTGGCTGAGGTCGTCGTCGCTGATCTGCAGGTTGGTCAGCATCAGCTTCTCCATCTCCTCCCTCGGCAGGCTCTTGACCAAGCCGATCGCGTTGCGCGGCTTGGCGAACTTCGCTTCCTTGTAGGCCCGTTTGAGGTACTTCTCGTACTCGTCCGGCGCGATCGCGACCTCGTCCACCGACTTGACCGCTTCGCCGCGCTTGACCAGCTCCTTGAGCTTCTGTGTCTTCACCTGCTGGTCGAACCGGACCCGACGCAGGCCTTCGCGATCCTGCACGGGATCGGCACGGCCGGTGATGTCGAGCTTGAGACCGGGACGATCGACCAGCGCCGTCTGCAGCTTCGTCACCTTGTCCTTTCCGGCCTGTGACAGGGCGAACACGCCCTCGTCGAACTCGATGAAGGACAGTTCCTCGCCGCTGCCCTCCCCGCCGAGCAAACCTCCGATCAGCGCGAAGGGCGCCGTGACCGCCTTCGTGATCAGGTTGAAGATGATGCGGATGACGATGCCGCCGATGCTGAACTTCGGATCGTCGAGTGAACCGCTGATCGGCATGTTCACGTCGATGACGCCGTTGCGATCCTTGAGCAGAGCGACGGCAAGCAGCACGGGCAGCTTGATCGCGTCGGGGCTCTCCACCTTGTCGCCGAAGGTGAGCTGATCGAGCACCAGCCTGTTCTGCGCCGCGAGCTTGCGGTTCTCGACCTTGTAGGTGACGTCGAACCGCATCTTGCCCTTCTCGATCGCATAGCCCACGTACTTGCCGGAGTAGGGTGTGAACGGCCCCAGCTCGATGTCGCGCACCTTCGCGCTCAGGTCGAGGAACAGGTTCTCGATCAGCGGATTGACCTTGCCCGTGATCTCCACCGGTGCCGTCTTCGCGAAGCGCCCGCGCAGATCGACGTCGGCCGTCGTATCCAGTTCCGACGACAACCCGAGGACCGACCCACCGATCTCGCTCAGATCGGCAGAGTAGTTGGGCTTGATGAACAGGTCGGTGAAGTTCACGTCGCCGCCCTGGAGCGTGACCTTGGCGATGTGGAGCGGCGGCATCGTCGCCGGCTGATCCGGCGCCGTGCCGTCGTTGCCGGTACGAGAATCGCGGCCGGGCGTAGGCGATGCGTCGGCGGTCCGTTGCGCGGCCGTCCTCGGACCTGCGTCGCGACCCGGCGCCGATGCCGGGGCGGCGGCGTCAACCCCTTCGCCGCTTGGCGGCGCCGGGGCGACGCCTTCCTTCACCATGATGTCCTGCAGGTTCAGATGACCGTCGGGGAAGATGATGATGCGCGCGAAGAAGTTGGACAATGCGACCTCGTCGATGGCCAACGCCATCGGCTCGAACGCGTAGTCGATGCCGCCCACGAACAGCGACTGCCACTTCAGTAGATCCTCGGAGCTGCTCTTCTCGATGGACGCAAAGTCGCTCAGGCTGGCTTCGCCCTTGAACGACGCGGCCGGCTTGCCCGCCGCGTCCACGGCAATCCGCGCCTTGCCCTTCACCGACGCATCCCCGCTGCTCAGCAGGATGTTGACCCGATCGGTGAAGTAGGGCTGCAACGGCACCAGGCCGAAGGTGCGCAGGTCGATGTCCAGTTCGGCCTTCACTGGGGCCAGCGAAACGCTTCCCGCGGCTTTCAGGCTACCGCTCTCACTGAGCCCCGCCTGCAGGTCGATGCGCCCGGTCTTGTTAGGCTGGTTGCTCACCCCACTCGCGCGCAGGCGCACGCCATCGGCCACCACCTTCACCGGTTCGGGGAGTGCACGGTCGGTGAACGCGACTTTCCACCTGTCGGCGGCAGCCTTGTTCAGCGCAATCTTCCAGGATGGGCCCTCCTGCCTGGGCTGATGCGTCTGGGACGGCGCCGGCAGCACGCGTGTGGCGTTCAGAACGCCGTCGGACTCGCGCACGATGTTGAGCAGGCCATCGCGCGTGGCGAACTCCCCGACGGTCAACGCCATCCCATTGACGTCGATTTCCGTGTCCTTGATCTGGGTGCTGCGTGCCCGCAGGAAGTCCTCCTTTTCGCCGGGCTTGAGCATGCGCACATTGCGCAGTTCGAGATTGAGTCCGCTGAGCCGTGTTTCCGGCCCGCCGTCCGCCATGCGGAAGGCGAACTGCGTCGACAGGTCTGCCTGACCGTCTGCGAGGCGGTAGCGGATGAACGGCGCGTAGTAGCTCTCGAAGTCGGTCAGCGTCGCCTTGCCCACGTCCACCTTGCCTTCCGCGCTGAGCGGTTCCAGCAGCAGTGTGGCGGCCAGGCTGAGCGTCGTTTTCCTGTCCGTCGTGAGCGCGACGTCGAGTTGTGCCGGTGCTTTCTGAGGCAGGGCGAATCCGCGCAGCGTCGCCGCGATCTCGCCCAGGTCGGTGCGGAAGTCCTTCTCCGGTGCCAGGTCCTCGACGTGGACGATGCCGTTCGCAATCGCGACCTCGCCGACGGTGAGCGCGATGTCGGGTCCTTCCTCCGAGGGCGTGCCGTCCCCTACCAGCGGTTGCACGCGCACCCAGTTGACACTGCCGTCCTGGGCGCGTTGCACGAACACCTCAGGCGTGGCCAGGGCGATCTTGCCGAACGCGTAGCGTGCGCCGAACACGTCGATCGACTCGATCGGGACCGTGAGGCTGCCGAGGTTGATCAGCGGCGCTCCCCCGGGTTCGGTCATGGCGAGCTTCTGCAGCGTGACGTTCCCCTTGATCCGCACCAGCGGCTGCGGAGACTGCTGCACGAACGACAACGTCAGGCGCGTGTCGAGAATGCCGGACGGCAGCTTGAATCCCAGTCGCACCGGCACGTACTCGATGTAGCGCGGGAGCTCCAGCCGGTCGATGTTCAGGTCGACCGCAGTCTCCAGCGTGTCCTTGAACGGCTTGGTCTGTCCCGTCAGCGAGACCGGCGCACCGTTGACGCGCGCCGAGAACGCGGGCTGGATGTACTCTTCCACGCGGTCCGGCAGATTCGAGATGAAGGGGATCGCCAGGTTGATCGCATCGACGACGTGTTTCGCCAGCTTGGGACGATCGTCGAACTCGACCTTGCCACCGACCAGCTCGATATTGTTGAGCGAGAACTTCGCCTCCGACGCTTGCTGGGACTCTTGCGCTGCAGCCTCGGGCCGTTTCGTGAACTTGGCGAGCAGATCGGAGAAGTTGTAGGTCTTGCCATCCACGTTGCGTACGATGTGCACGTACGGATTGGCGATGCGAACATGCTTGAGTACCGGCGCCAGCCGCACAATCGAGCGGTACTCCGCGTTGACCAGGAACTCGTCGAAGGACGCGAACACCGGCTCGCCGGCCGGTTCCATCACCTTGAATCCCTTGACGACGGCGGTCATCGCGAACGGGTTCACGTCGATGTCCTCGATCGACACCGTCCGCCCGAGCTGTTCGCTCAAGCCTTTGATCAGGTAGTGCTTGGCGACGGGTGGGACGGCGAAGAAACCGATGAGCGCGAACAGGACCAGGAAGATCGCCAGTCCGAGCAGGATCCTCGCCGGCCAGCCCCATCGCTTAGCGGTTGCGCCGGCAGGCGTGGAGGATGGCGCGGCACCGGCGGCGGCGCGTCGCGCTTTGAGTTGTTCGAACATGCCAGGCCGGTCTCCGTGCTCCGCGTGCCAAGGCGGCGAACGCCGCCTGCGACCGGAAATTTAGCAGGAAGGCATGACGCTTGGAAACAAGCTGTGCGTCAGCGACCCAGGCTGATCTGCGCGAAGGCGGCACGGGCACGCTCGCCGGTGTCGTCGGTATCCGTCATGATCGCGACGCCGGAGATCGGTGGAGGCTCCTCCCCGAAGGCCAGGCGGTAGTCCTCGTAGATGTTGCGTGCGTGGTCGATCCACTGTCCCAGCCCGGCCTCGCCGCTGT
This sequence comes from Pseudomonadota bacterium, assembly GCA_023430065.1. Taxonomy (GTDB): domain Bacteria; phylum Pseudomonadota; class Gammaproteobacteria; order Burkholderiales; family SHXO01; genus SHXO01. Next base: position 24,442 of record JAEZCG010000224.1, read on the forward strand.
TCACCACGATCATCCGAGTGCGGTCGGTATAGGCGTTGGGCACCATCGAGCCGACCGGTTCCGCTCGCGCCCAGATGTAGTTGAGCGCCGCGTGCGGCGGATATTCCCCGTAGAGCAGTCTGGCCGCGCGGTACTTGATGCGCTGTCCAACGCCCGCGCGCTCGGGGTCGTAGACGAACGTCACATAGATGCGCGCGGGGTAGTCGTCGCCCTTTCTCCTGCGCACGTCCGACTTCGCGATCAGGTTGTCCACCCGCCAGCGCCAGCGCAGCATGGGATAATCCTTCGCGCTCGCATCGACCGGGCGGATGAGGCCCGATGCCGCAGCGCTGGACGTTGCCTCCACGACGGCAATGCCCGCTTCCTCGGAAAGGGCATAGGTCGTCGGCGCCTTGTTCTTGAATTTCAACACCCGCCAATCCTGCGGCAGGCTGCTTCCGGGTCTAGCGGAGAAGCCGAGCGGTAGCATGTCGGTCGCGGACAGGGAGACCGGGAGCAGGGCGCCCACCGCAACCGTCCAGGCACGCATCGACCGCCGCTGGATCATTCACCGTTCTCTTTGCATGCATGATATTTCTGCACACGATACGCCTCTGAGGTCCCGACGGATGCGTCGTCCGTCGCGACTTCTCTCGACGACATGGACACGATCACCCACGCGCTGAGCGGCGCGCTGTTGGCGCGCGCCATGGGCCGGGGAGTGCGTGCGCCCGGCGTGCCGACGACGGCACAGCTGGTCGCCGCCGGTACGGTGGCCGCCGCCTTCCCCGACGCGGACATCGTCACGTCGATGTTTTCGTCGCTCGCCTATCTCACCGCGCATCGCGGCGTCACGCACTCCTTCCTCATGCTGCCGCTGTGGGCCGTGCTGATCGCGCTGCTCATGGGGATGCTCACGCGCAAGCCGCTGCGCGGTTTTCTCTGGGTGTGCGCGGCCGGCCTCGCGATCCACATCGTCGGAGACCTAATCACCTCGTTCGGCACGATGGTGCTCGCGCCGCTGTCGGACCGGCGTTTCTCCCTCGGCACGACCTTCATCATCGATCTGATCCTCACCGGGATCATCCTTGTGGGACTTCTGGCTTCAACGATCTGGCGGCAATCGCGCGTCCCGGCGCTGGTGGGCCTGATTGTGCTGAGCGGGTACGTCGGCTTCCAGGGCTGGATGCGTGCACAGGCCGAATCGTTCGGGGTGGAGGTCGCGCGGGCGCAGGGCTGGCGGGATGCAACTGTGGTCGCGCTGCCGCGGCCGCCGCTGCCGACCAACTGGACCGTGGCCATTTCGCACGGGGAGCAGTACCGCTTCGCACACGTCAACCTGTGGCGCCGCTCCGCGCCGGTGGCGAGCCCGGACGACGGCCTGATCGGCCGCCTCCACGCAAGCTTTCCCTCGATGCACGCGGTGCAATGGCAGGCCGCGACCCGCTACGGTGACGATCCGGCCCTGCAAGCAGTGGTGCGCGAGGCCTGGAACACCGCGGGCCTGCGCGTGTACCGCTGGTTCGCGGAACTCCCTGCACTGTATCGCGTGGAGATCGGGAATCCGTCCATGTGCGTATGGTTCCAGGATCTGCGGTTCCTCACGCCCGGGCGCGAGACGGTGCCGTTTCGTTACGGCGCGTGCCGGCAGGGGGAAGGCGCCTGGCAGCCGTTCCGGCTGACGTCGGACGGTCCGCGGCCGCTCGACTAGGCGCGACTCACCTGCGCAGGAAGTCCAGCACTTCCTGGTGGAAGCGGTCCGGCACTTCCAGGTGCGGGACGTGGGCGACGTCGGGAAGCACAACCAGCTTCGCATCCGGAATCGCGGCCGCGGCTCGCCGGGCCAGCTCGGGCATCAGGCCCATCGTTGCGCGCACCTCCGCCGGGACACGATTGCGTCCGATTGCCGCGCGGTCGCGTTCGCCGACGACGAGCAGCGTAGGCACCTCCATGGACGGCAATTCGTAGACCACCGGCTGCTCGTAGGCCATGGTGTAGGTGTGCGCGGCCGTGCGTCCGATGCGATGCGCCTCCGGACTGAGCAGCCACGCGCTCTGCACGTCCGAGTAGGTCTGGAAGCGCGGCTCCCACTTCGCCACGAAGGCGCGGAACAGACTATCGAATCCATCCGCCTTGGTCTCCAGATGTTCACGGCTCAACGCTTCCCGCGTCGCATACGGCACCTTGCGCCGGTAGTCCTCCAGGCCGATCGGCGCCTCCAGCACGAGCTTGCGCACACGCTGCGGATGATCGAGCGCGAAGCGTATCGCCATCATCCCGCCGAGCGAGTGGCCGATCAGGTCCACCTGCTGCACGCCCAGGTGGTCGAGCAAACGGTGCAGGTTGTGCGCGTGCGCGTGCAGGCTGTGTGGCACGTCCGGCTTCGAGGACTTGCCGAAGCCGATCTGGTCGGGGACGATCACGCGATACGCTGCGCTGCGCAGCGCCTCGATGGTGTCCGCCCAGTACGCGCCAAAGAAATTGCGGCCGTGCAGCAGGAGTGCGACGCGCGTATCCGAACCCGGAGACTGCGCGGGGACGTCCATGTAGGCAAGGCGCACCGGCTCGCCTTCCATGTCGAGGTCGAACGTGTGAACGGGATGCGGGTAGGGATAGCCCTCCATTCCCAGGCCGAGCGGTTCCAGGGCTCGTGCGAGCGGCTGGTGAAGTGACGTGAACGCAGCGATCAGGATCGTCAGAAAGAGCTTGCAGGCGCCTTGCACGGGTTCCTCCGCGGGAGGTGACAGATGCGATTCAGATGTCGTGGGGCGGGGTTCGTTCCGCACTGCGGCGCGCGATGGATTGTCTGCAGCGCAACGCCAGATGCGGGTTTTCGCTTGACACGCTGTCGTGGCTCCCCGACCATAGCCGCACAAGAGCAAGACTGCTGGTGATGGGGCGGCTCGCCCGGGGGCATGGATTCAACGCACAACGCTCAGGGAGTTTCCGGACGTGCTGACCCCTGTCACCTCTTCTCCCGGGCGCACATCGCACTCGATGCCTTCTCGAACGCGCCTCACAACGGCAGCGCGCCCTGTCCGGCATCGCTCGCATAGCTGAGCTTCCCATTCACCAATCGTGCCGGTTCGGTGTACGGATGCACCTGCGTGCGGGCGCGCCCCTGGATGTGCACCACCTCGATGCCTTGCGCCTTGAGTCGGTCCGAAATCAAGCCGCGATGACACTGTTGCCACGCGTGTTCCGCGCACAGCATTGCCGTGCGTCTGCGCGCGGCAGCCTCGAGCAGTCGAGCCAGTGCGCGGCCGAACTCCGGTGTTTCCATGTAATCCGCATAGCCGCGAAAGCTCGCATTGCGCCATCGGTCGTTGTGTGAGTCCTTGCGCGGGCTGCGCCGCCCGCCCAGATCCGGGATCCAGTCGTAGTCGATCCCCGCATGGGACAGTGAGGCTTGCAGCGCCTCGCGTGTGAAATGCGGATGGCGGCGCGAGCCGGGAAAGCGGCGCACGTCCGCAACGACCTCGATGGCGTGCGCATGCAGCAGAGCGAGAAATGCGTCGAGCTCGAGCGTGGAGTGACCGATGGTCCACACGCGCTCCGGTTTGCTGGCCATTGGGATGTGATGTCGAGCGCAGCGAGATATCTCGCCGTGACGGTCAATCCAAGGATTGCATGACGGCAGTGCCCGCATGCATCATTCCGACCCGACCTGCAGCCAGATCGTCACCGGTCCATCGTTGGTCAGGCTCACCTGCATTTCGGCGCCGAATCGGCCGCTCTCGACTGGTGCGAAAACGGCACGCGCGCGATGCAGCATGTACTCGAACAGACGCCTGCCTTCGTCCGGCGGCGCGGCCGGCGTGAAGCTCGGCCGGTTGCCCTTGCGCGTGTCGGCAGCCAGCGTGAACTGCGGCACCAGCAGCAAACCGCCGTGCACGTCGCGCAGGCTGAGGTTCATCTTGCCCGCCTCGTCGGAGAACACGCGATAGGCGAGCAGGCGTTCCAGCAGCCGCTCGGCCTGCGCCTCGGAGTCGCCGCGCTCCGCACACACCAACACCATCAGCCCCTTTCCGATTGCGCCGACCGTCTCGCCGCCGACGTCCACGCGCGCCTGCGTCACGCGCTGCAGCAGGCCGATCATCGCGCAACGCCGATGGTTACCGAGCGGCGGTGCGAGCGTGCACGTCGTTTCCACATGATTGCTAGACTGACAGTGTTGCACAGGAGAACCGATTATGACCCAGCTCGCATCCAGCCACGCGCCGCCTGGGCGCGAGATCGCCACCTTGGCCGGCGGCTGCTTCTGGTGCCTGGAGGCCGTCTACGACGAGATGAAGGGCGTGGACAGCGTCGAGTCCGGCTACATGGGCGGTGAAACGAAGAACCCGACCTACCGGCAGGTGTGCGAGGGCGACACCGGCCACGCCGAGGTCGTGCGCATCAATTTCGATCCGAACGCCGTCAGCTTCCGCGACCTGCTCGACGTGTTCTTCGTCATTCACGATCCGACACAGCTCAACCGGCAGGGCAACGACGTCGGCACCCAGTACCGCTCGACCATTTTCTACCACTCGCCGGAGCAGGAACGGATCGCGCGCGAAGCCATCGCCGCCGTCGAGCGCGACAGGCTCTACGACGGGCCGGTCGTCACCGAGGTTGCGCCGGCCGAGGATTTCTACATCGCCGAGGAGTACCACCAGGAGTACTTCGCCAACAACCCGCGCCAGCCCTACTGCATGGCAGTGGTCGCGCCGAAGGTCGCGAAGTTCAGAAAGAAGTTTCTGGAGCGGCTGAAGAAGTAGCTGGGGTCATAGAAGTAGCAGGGGTCAGGTCTTGCGTTTTGCCTGTCCGGGAGTCATGGGTTCGTGCGTCGCAAAAGGCAAGACCTGACCCTAACCGCGCTTAAGAACGATGCAAAAGGCAAGACCTGACCCTAACCGCGCAGAATCGCGACCAGCGCGATTAGAAGCAACCCCAGCGCGATCCACTCGCGTGTGGCCATCTTTTCGCGCATCACGCGCCACGACACCAGCTGCGCGAACAGCACCTCGATCAGTCCCAGCGTACGTACGGCCGGCGCGGCCTGCAGCGCGAAGGCCAGGAACCAGAACTGCGAGGCGACGGCTCCGGCGAACCCGGCCGGTACCGACTCGCGCCACGCTGAGAAGAGCATGCGCAGCGCGGCGCGGTTGGCCACCCGCAGCCAGGCGATGGACAGCACCGTCTGAATGCACAGCGTGAGCGTCAGCGTCAACGTCGCCGCTGTCATGAACCCCACCCCATGCATGTGTGTGATCGCCCCGCGATAGCCCACGGCCGCGAGCGCGAACCCCGCGCCGGCGAGCAACCCCCAGCTGGCGCTGTGCAGGTCGCGGGTCAGGTTGCCGCCCTGCCTGGGCCAGGAGAACAGCATCACCGCCACCGTACCGAGCAGCACGGCAGCCGTCTTTATCGGCGTCAGGCTCTCGCCCAGCAGCACCAGCGCGAACACCGCCACCTGAATCGGTTCGGTCTTCGTATAGGCGATCACTGCGACAAAGGACCGATCGCGCATTGCCAGCAGCATGGTGCCGGTGGCCAACATCTGCGCGAGCGAACCCAGTAGCAGCCAGGCGGTGTAGCCGGCCTCGAAGACCGGCACGCCTGGCTCCAGTGCGACGACGACGGATACCGACAGCAGCGCAAAGGGCAGGGCGAAGATGAAGCGTGCCCAGCTGGCGCCCGCCACCCCGACCTTGGCGGTCAGGCCGCGCTGCATGGCGTTGCGGGCAGTCTGGGCTGCCGCGGCGAGGACAGTGAAGAAGGCCCAGGCATGGAGAGCGAGGAAGGACGTCACTGGGTAGAGGGGGTCAGGTCTTGCTTCTTGCCGGGCAAGTTGCGATCGCGATTTTGATTATTGGTGTGTCGTCGTCGTGTCGATGCAAAAGGCAAGACCTGACCCCGCCGCCGCATGACCCCGCCGCTGCAAGAAATGCTCGATGCCATGGCAAGCTTGTTGTCCTGGCACACGCCGGGTTCGCGGAGTTCTACCCGTGGATGCCGGCTTCCGCGGGCATGACGAGTATCCCGTCACTCCGGCGAATGCCGGGGCCCGGTTTCTCGCCCCTACTCGTACCCCGGCGGCGCCACGAACCCGTGGTACTCCTTCTCCAGCATCTGCGCGAACGCGATGCTCGTCAGATCCCCATACTGCGGCCCGACGATCTGCACGCCGACCGGCAGTCCCTCGTGCAACCCCACCGGCGCCACCGTCGAGGGCAGATAACTCATCCCCGGATATCCCGCCCAGAACATCTGCGTGGTCGACGGCTGCGGCTCGCCGTTCACCGTCACCATTCGCTCCCAGCGCTCGCCTTGCTGGTTGTGCGGGAACGCCGTCGTCGCCGCTGCCGGGCACAGCAGCAGGTCGTAGTCGGCGAAGTACTCCGCCCACTTCTGCCGCATCTGGTGGCGCTTCTCGTTCAGCAGCAGCCAGCTGCGGTGATACAGCGTATTGCCGGTGGCCGCCCATGACTTGTAGTCCATCGCCTCGCGCTTGACCTTCTTCGCCGCCTCGACGTTGCGCGCGAACAACTCGTCGCTCTGGCTGCGCGTGGTCGCCGCACGCAGCAGTTGGATGAAGGTGCGGTGCGCCTCGGTCATGTCGAAGTCCGGCCGCGCGCGGTCGCTCACCTTCGCGCCGCGCTTGGCCAGAAAGTCCGCGACCTTCTGGATCTGGTCGGCGACGCCGCGATCGACCGGCGCGCTCGGTGCATCGAGCACCACGCCCACCTTCCACTGCCGAATCGTCTTCTCCGGCGCGCGCGGCAGGCGCAGCTGCCACGCTGCCGCATCGTCCTCGTCCGGCCCGGCGATGACCTTCAGCGCGATCTCCAGATCCTTCGCGCTGCGTGCCATCGGACCGATCACCGCCATGTCCGACTCGCGCAGATAGGGCGGCAGCACCTGGCCGCGCGAGGAGCAGATGCCGAAGGTCGGCTTGTGCCCGTACACGCCGCAGTAGTGCGCCGGATTTCGGATCGAGGCGCCGATGTCGCTGCCGTTTTCCAGGCCGGTCAGCCCGGCCGCCAGCGCCGCTGCCGCGCCGCCCGACGAGCCGCCCGGGATCCTGCCCACGTCCCACGGATTGTTGGTGGTGCCGTAGATCGCATTGAAGCTCTGCCAGTCGGCGAGCAGCGCCGGCACGTTGGTCTTGCCGAACAGCACCGCACCCGCCTCGACGTAGCGCTCCACGCAATGCGCGCTGCGCGGCGGGATGTTGGTCTTCAGGTCCGGCCGGCCCCAGGTGGTGGGCAGACCCTCGACGTCGAAGGATTCCTTGATCGTCATCGGCACGCCGTGCAACGGGCCCCACACCTCGCCCTTTGCCAACGCCCGGTCGGCTGCGCGCGCCCGCTTCTTCGCGCGTTCGACATCGAACACGACAATTGCATTGAGTGCCGGGTTGTACTGCTCGACGCGCTGCAGATAGGAATTCAGCAACTCCAGGCAGCCGATCTTGCCCTGGCGCACGAGGGCGGCGAGTTTGTGGGCGGGGAGGAAGGCCTTGTTCACGGCAACGCTCGTCGAGTGAGGGAGGGGAGGAGGCGGATGCTAGCATCGAACGCCCAACAGGCTCGGCGTATAGTTCCCACGCAGTCCTCACCTTCGATGCAGGCGACAGCCAGGATTGAGGAGTCCACCATGAACCGCCGCTCTTTCCTCGCCGCTCTGGGCGCAGCGCCCTTTGTTGGCGGCTGTCGCGGCTTCGTGGATGACGTCTTCAGCGACTGCTCCACGCCATCGAGCGTCGATTGGATCGTCGACATCGCCCATCCGGTGTTGTTCGGAGTTGAAGAGGCGGCCGGCGCGCCGCGCCCGATGCGCATCTTCTTCCCGTCCGTGGGCGACGGGACGCTGCTCGAGCCTTGCCTGCAAAGCTGGCCGATCGTTCTCTTCCTGCACGGCATGCCGCCCCGGGGCGTATCGAATTCGACGTGGGCGAGCGTCTGGACGCACCTGCCTGCAACCATCGCGCGCTGCGGCTACGTCGTCGCCGTTCCTTCGCACACTGCCCAGCAGATCGAATCCGATCCCGCCGCGACGGTCGCCGCCGCGATCGCCGACATCGAATGGCTCCGCAGCGGCTGGACGGGCTCCCGATGGATCGACAAGCGCCCGACGTCCACCGTGGTCGCCGGCCATTCCTATGGAGCCCTCATCGCGGCGCGCACCGCCGCAGCGCACGAAGTCGGCGCGCTGGTCAGCCTCTCCGGACCGTATATCCAGGACGGCGTCTCGCGCCAAGCACTCAGACAGGTGACTGTTCCTTGCTTCTTCATGTGGGGCGACGATAAGACCGGCCAAACCAATGGCAGGGACGATCTCGATCAGGCGATGTTCTGGACCGACCAGCTCGAGCAGAATCGATATGCCGCGGTGTACCAAGGCGAGCACTTCGACTATGTCGATGCGGCGAATACCGGTGGCGCGCCGCGAGGGCCGTGCGCGCAGGTCGGCGCGGCATGCGCCGATCTCGCAGCGCTTTTCGTGGCCGCCAACATCGCTTCGCTGACGGCCGTTGGCGTCGATTTGAGAAAGCCATCAGCCACGCTCACACCCCCGCAACAGGTACTCGCCCAGGACCATCTCATGGGCCTCGATCAGTTCACCGGTCCCGGCTGCCACATGACGCTACGCTGGGTCGTCGACGGCCAGACGGGAGCACGGCAGTTCGGATTGCCTTGATTCCTGTGGTCGCTGGCGCACGCCGCCAATGGGACTCGGGGTGGCGCCATAGCTCCGCCAGGAAGCCGCGCGTTGGGCTCGTCAGTGCAAGTCGTGAATGAATATCATCCACGCCGTGGAGACTTTCTCCGCCCGGTTGATAGCGTACTCGCCAAGCGCCCCCGTGCTGAACTCTACGTCCGCACCAAGTGCGGCGAAGTGATCCCTTCCAAAGGTAGGAGCATGACCGAGAGAAGCATCGAAACCGTCGGTATCGTGGGCATCGGCGCGATGGGCATGGGCGTGGCCAAGCGGCTGCTGTCGCAAGGCTGGAGCGTGTGGGTGCGCGACATCCGACCCGAGGCGGAAGAGCAAGCGCGTGACGCGGGTGCGCAGGTGGCGCCTTCTCCGGCCGAGTTGGCAGCGCGCTGCGACGCCGTGATCACCCTGGTGGTGGACGACGCCCAGACCGAGGCGGTCGTGTTCGGACCAGCCGGTGTCGAGTCCGGTGCACGCCCCGGGACGGTGCTGCTCGTGACCAGCACGCTGCCGCCCGGCTGGGTGGCAGGCGCGGCACCGCGACTTCGCGAGCGGAAGATCGGCCTCATCGATGCGCCGTGCTCCGGCGGTCCCGCCAAGGCGCACAGCGGCGAGATGAGCATGATGCTGGCGGCGCCGGCCCATGTGCTGCTGCGCTGTGAACGTCTGCTGCAGACGATCTCCGGCAAGCGCTTCGTCGTCAGCGAGAACCAGGGCGATGCCGCGAAGGCGAAGCTGGTCAACAACATGCTCGCCGGGATCAACCTCGTCGCGGCCTGCGAGGCCTTCGTGCTGGGCCTGAAGCTTGGCCTCGAAGCGCAGCAGCTGTTCGATCTGGTACAGGCGAGCTCGGGCGGCAGCTGGATTTTCTCGGATCGGATGCCGCGGGTGCTGAAGAACGACTATGCGGCGCGAGCGCGTCTGGACATTCTGAAAAAGGATCTGTCGCTGCTGCTCGATGTGGCGAAGGAGCAAGGGTATTCGGCGCCGCTGGCGCAGGCGGCGCATGCGATCTTCGTCAGGGCGTCCGAGATGGGGCTGGGGGAGTTCGATGATGCGGCGGTGGCGAGGGGGTATGCGCGGTGGGAGAAGGTGGAGCTCGCCCGTACACCTCCTCGGTGAACCCTGACGAGAGCACGGTCCCTTGTGTCAGGGTGTGCCAGTGCTATCAGCAGCGGGGCCATGCAGAGCGTACACGGTAGCGCCGATCATCTTCGGGTGCGATAGTTCCTCATACTCCGATTCCCGTACTCGCCCGTTCCGGCGCATCATCCCTTTCGGCACCCGGTAGTGCCACCCTCCCAGCACCAAGACCGGTATCGACACGGACACGCACCGCGGCCTCACACCCAGGGAGGTCGAAGATGCACCCGTCATTATCCTGGCTCAGAGCGATCCTGACCGTGCTCTCGCTCACGATGTCCGCAACCGAGTTCGCCCAGACCGAGGCAAAGCTCGGCGCAATCTATTAGTGCGCCGGCCACGCGCGTCTGCGCGTTATGTCGTGCGCCGAGGCCCAGCCGAACGACGTCTGCGAGGCCGAACTGCGCCTGCCCGGTCAGCAAGCGCAGCGCGGGCCCATTAAGCGCCAGCAGTGGTCAGCGCTGCTTTCCGACTGCGCGCTGCAGAATGGCAGCACCGCCACGGCGGAGCCCGCGGGGTCCGATGACCCCGATCGCAATGGATTTCGCATCGGCGACGAAATGCGCGCCACCATCGACGGCGGCTGGTACCAGGCGAAAATCATCCAGCGCAACGGCGATTCCTACCGGGTGCGCTTGAACGCTTCGACTGGGGCATGCGCTAACCAATCCTCCCTCTGAGATGCCGATGGTGTCGCTGACCGGCACCATGAACCTCTGCGAGAACGCCCCCTGTTTGGCAGCATTGCTGCGCGCGTCCCGAACATCCACGCGGTGTGCTGACTGCTCGAATGAGGTTCGTGCGTAGCCAAGTGGATCACGATGGCAGGGGGCTTGATTCGCAATGACCGCCTTCGCTCCATCACTCCAACAGGTGATAGTCGCCCAGTCGGAACCGCTTGCGCGACAGGATGAACTCGATGACCGGTTCCGGTGATAGGCTGGTGACCTCGTCGGTCATGTTCTTCCTGTAAAAGGCGGTGCAGGCACCGGTTTGCCAGACCGTCTGGCGCAATTTGCTTCTCATCCTGGCGACGTAGGCATCCTGAAGGTCGCGCCTGGCATCGATGGCCTTGATGCTCGGATCGCCCTTCACTGCACAAATGGCTTGCACGATGTACTTGGTTGCCGCCTCCATGTAGGACAGCTGCGAGCTGTGTCCGCTACCCGTGTTCGGGCCGTTCACTTTGAAGTAGTTGGGATAACCGGAAATGGTAATGCCCTTGTACGAAACGACGTCCGTCTCCCATTCGCTGTTGAGGTTCCGCCCTCCTAAGCCGTAAACCTGGAACGTCAACGCCCTTTTCATGTCGGAATAGGCGAAATATCCGGTGGCGTAGACGATGAGGTCGAGGGGAATCTCCCTGCCGTCCTTGGTACGGATTCCGTCTGGGGTGATACGTTCGATCCCGCTGATGTCGACATCGACGTTCTCGCGCGCCAACGCGGGGAGATAGGCATTGGTCGGAATCACTCGCCGGCAGCCCAGTTCATAATCGGGCAACATGTGCCGACGCAGCCGATCGTCCTTGATGTATCGCTCCAGTTGCCGCGTCAACCGTCTCCGATAATGGCTTTTTATCAGCCGGCTGATCGTCTTGGTTCCCCAGTAAGGGCGGAAGCCAATGAACCGGCTGTCATAAAAGGCAAAGACAAGCCCGCGGATGACGTGTCGGATGCCCGGCAGCGTTCGAACGACCCGCTCGGCCGCGCGGAAGTGCCGGTCCGATCGCGGAAGAATCCACTGCGCCTTGCCCATGAACAGGGTCAACTTGGACACCTGCCCCGCCATGGCGGGGACGATCTGGGCCGCGGAGCATCCGGAGCCGATCACTCCCACCCTTTTCCCTTCCCAAACCACGGAATGATCCCAGTGTCCTGAGTGGAACTTCGGCCCTTGGAACGTCTCCGCACCTTCGATCGAGGGAACATACGGGTTCGCCAGCACGCCGCTGGCATCGATCACGAACCGGGCACTGTAGCGCTCGCCCGAAGCCGTCTCCACCTGCCATCGCGACTTGCTTTCGTCATAGACGAGGCTGGTCACGTCCTGATTCGTGATCGCGTGTTTTCTCAAGCCGAACGTGTCGATGACATGGTTCGTATAGGCGAGCAGTTCTCTTTGCGAGGCAAATGTTTTCGTGAACGGATAAGGAACGAAGGAGATTGAATAGAGGCTGGTGGGAACATCCACCTCGGCCCCCGGATAGGAGTTCACCTGCCAGGTACCACCGAGTTCCGCGCTTCTTTCCAACAGGA
>JAEZCG010000254.1 GCA_023430065.1 Pseudomonadota bacterium
AGCGCGGATTGCAGCTGGGCAACGAGTTCCGCTATCTGTCGGAGCATTACCGGGGCGAGGCGCGCGCCGACTACCTGAACGACCGGGAGACCGAGGAGGACCGCTGGGCGCTGCTGTTTCGCCACTCGCACGCGTTTACGCCGCGCCTGAGCGGCAGCATCGATTTCCAGCGCGTGTCCGACGACACCTACTTCGTCGACTTGTCCAACCGCGTCGCCGCCACGTCCCAGACCAACCTGCCGCACGAGGCGGCCCTGCGCTACAACGGCGATTGGTGGAGCCTGTTCGGGCGCTACCAGCGCTTCCAGACCCTGCAGGATCCACTGTCACCCACCACCCCGCCGTACTTCCGGGTTCCGCAGCTCGTGCTCAACGCCGCGCGCCAGAACGTGCGCGGCTTCGACCTGGATTTCTTCGGCGAGCTGGTCAATTTTCAGCACGAGGACCTGAACAGCGCGGTGCGCCAGATCTACTATCCCACCGTGGAGTACCGCTTCGGCGGCTCGTTCTTCCATGCCATCCCCAAGCTAGGCCTGCACTACACCGCGTACAACTACCGGGACGGCCCGCGCTCCAGCGATTCCCGCCTGCTGCCCGTCGTCAGCCTGGACACGGGCATGAACTTCTCCCGGCGCGTGAGCGTCTTCGGCCGGTCGCTGGTGCAGACGCTGGAGCCGCGCCTGTACTACGTGTACATCCCGTTCACCGATCAGGACGAACTGCCGCTGTTCGATACGGCGATCGCCGACTTCAACCTGGCACAGATCTTCACCGAGAACCGCTTCAGCGGCTGGGACCGGATCAATGACGCGAACCAGCTGACCGTGGCCGTGACCACACGCTTCCTGGACGCGCGCAATGGACGCGAGTGGCTGCGCGCCATTCTCGGGCAGCGTTACTTCCTGAAGGAACAGGAGGTCACGCTGGGTCCGAACGACGTGCGCAACTTCGATCGCTCCGATCTGCTCGCCGGTGTGTCGGGTTCGATCACGCGCAGCCTGTGGGCCGACATCGGCCTGCAGTACAACCTGGATGAGAATGAGTCGTCGCGCCTCAATGCCGCGCTGCGCTACCGGCCGCAGCCCGGCAAGGTCCTCAATGCCGGATACCGCTACACGCGCGATCTCCTCGAGCAGGTCGACCTCTCGGCACAGTGGCCGCTCACCCGCCGGTGGACGGGGCTGGCTCGCTGGAATTATTCCCTGCGCGACAAGACGCTCGTGGAGGCGCTCGGCGGCGTTGAGTACAATGCAGGCTGCTGGGCCGCGCGCTTCGTCGTGCACGACTTCATCACCGCGACCGACGAGCGTTCGCGAGCGTTCTTCATCCAGCTGGAACTGTCCGGGCTGTCCAGCATCGGAACCAGCCCCATGCAGGTGCTGGGGCAAAGCATTTTCGGCTACGAGCGCAACGCGAACCGTGCCACCACCGTGAACCCCTACTACCCCGGCATGCTGGCGGAGTGAGATGCTGCGTATTCCCGATGTCCCTCGCTTCTTCCGCGGCGCCTGTGCGTCGCTTCTGCTGACCGTCGCGCTGCCGGCATTGCCGCCGCATGCGCGCGCCCAGGAACTGCTGGATCGCGTCGTCGCCGTGGTCAACAGCGATGTCGTGACCAGGATCGACCTGGACCGCGAACTCGACATCGCCACCCAGACCCTGCGCCGCCAGGGCACGCCGCTGCCTGCGCGAGACATCCTCGAGAGGCAGATGCTGGAACGCCTGGTCACCAAGAGCGTCCTCACGCAGTTTGCACGCCAGACCGGCATACGGGTGTCCGAGGCGGACATCGATGCGGCGGTGGAACGCATCGCAGCCGAGAACAAGATCGACGTGCCAGCCCTGCGGGCGGCGGTGGAACGCGACGGGGTCGCCTTCGAGCGCTTCCGCGAGGATCTGCGCGGGGAGATTCTCCTCGCACGGCTGCGCGACCGGGAAGTCGACAGCCGGGTCACCGTCACCGATGCCGAGATCCAGAGCTTCGTGCGCGCGCAAGAGGCGCAGCCGGAGCAGGTGGACGAATACAACCTCGCGCACATCGTGATCCAGGTGCCCGAGCGCGCGACGCCCGAGGAGCTCCAGTTGCGCCGTGCACGTGCCGAGGAGGCCTTGCGTCAGGTTCGTGCCGGTAACGACTTCCGCCAGGTGGCAGCGAGCTACTCGGATGCGCCCGATGCACTACAGGGGGGCGAAATGGGGTGGCGTGCGCCGGGGCGCCTTCCTGCCCTGTTCCTGGAGGCTGTCCGTGCCATGAAGGTGGGCGACGTGTCGGACATCGTGCGCAGTCCGGCCGGCTTCCACATCCTCAAGCTCAACGACAAGCGCGGCAACAACACGCCGGTCATGGTGGAGCAGACGCAGGCTCGCCACATCCTCATTCGCCTGAACGAGGTGGTGTCGGAGTCCGATGCCGTGAACCGGCTGGCGGATTTGAAGGACCGCATCGAGCATGGCGCCGACTTCACCGAGCTCGCACGCCTGCATTCGGACGACACCTCGGCGGCACGTGGCGGGGATCTGGGCTGGATCTCGCCGGGCGATACGGTGCCCGAGTTCGAGCAGGCCATGCGCAGGCTCAAGCCGGGACAGGTGAGCGCGCCGTTCAAGACCGCCTTCGGCTGGCACATCGTGCAGGTGCTGGAGCGGCGTACGCAGGACATGTCGAAGGATCGCCAGAGGCTGAACGCGCGCCAGGCGATCCGCGCGCGCAAGGTGGACGAACAGTGGCAGGAGTGGGTCCGGCAGCAACGCGACAAGGCGTACGTGGAGTTGCGGCTGGAGGAGCAGTAGGATCGCCGTGGCGCGGCTGCCTTCCGCCGTGGGCGCGCATGTACCCCGTCGCCGCTTCGGCCAGAACTTCCTCGTCGACCGCACGGTGGTAGAACGCATCGTCGAGGCGATCGCTCCCGCGCCGTCGGACACGATCGTGGAAATCGGCCCTGGACAGGGTGCGCTGACGCAGCCGCTGCTCCAGTGCGTCGCGCACCTGCATGCGGTGGAGATCGACCGCGACCTGGCCGCGGAACTGCGGGCACGCTTTCCCCCGGACCGGCTCACGTTGCACGAAGCCGACGCGCTGCGCTTCGATTTTCCCGCGCTGGGCAACTCGCTGCGCATCGTCGGCAACCTGCCCTACAACATCTCCTCGCCGCTGCTCTTCCGTCTTGCCGACGCGCTGGACTGCATCCGAGACTGCCACTTCATGCTGCAGCGTGAAGTGGTGGAACGCATGGCGGCTGCGCCCGGTGGCAAGACCTACGGACGGCTGTCGATCATGCTGCAGTACCGCTTCTCGGTGGAGCGGCTGTTTCGCGTCGCACCGGGATCGTTTCGTCCCGTTCCGCGGGTCGATTCCGCGGTGGTCAGGCTCACGCCGCTGCGTCCGCAGCCCATTGCCGCGCGCGACGACAACGTGTTCGCACGCGTGGTGGGCGAAGCCTTCTCCCACCGACGCAAGACCCTGCGCAATGCATTGCGCAGCATGGTCCCCGAACCGGCGTTCGCCGCAGCCGGAATCGATGCGGACTTGCGGCCGGAGATGTTGTCGGTGGCGCAGTTCGTCAGGCTGGCCGATGCGATCGCATGATCACGCGGCCTTGCGCTGGATGAACTCGATCTTGTAGCCGTCCGGATCTTCGACGAAGGCGATCACGGTGGTGCCGTGCTTCATGGGACCGGCTTCGCGCGTGACCCTTCCGCCGAGGCGCTTGACGTCCTCGCACGCCTGATAGGCGTCATCCACTTCGATCGCGATGTGACCGTAGGCGTTGCCCAGTTCGTACTTCTCGACGCCCCAGTTGTGGGTCAGTTCCAGCACCGTCGTCTCGCTCTCCTCGCCGTAGCCGACGAACGCGAGCGTGAACTTGCCCTCCGGATAGTCCTTGCGGCGTAGCAGGCGCATGCCCAGCACGTCCGTGTAGAACTTGAGCGACCTTTCGAGGTCGCCTACCCGTAGCATGGTATGGAGAATCCGCATATAACCTCCCTGCTCGATCACACCTCAACCAACTCGAAGTCCTCCTTGCGCGCACCGCACTCGGGGCAGACCCAGTTGACCGGGACATCCTCCCAGCGGGTCCCGGCTGCGATGCCTTCCTCGGGCAAGCCAGCGGATTCGTCATAGATGAATCCGCAGATGAGGCACATGAACGTTCGATAGGCGCGCGCGTCTTCCTGAGGCATTTGCGTGGGTGTCGGGGTGGGTGAGGTGATGGGTTGGAGTAGAATCGAATTCTAACAAACTCCCTCCGCTCTCCCTCCAACCGCATGTCCGACGCGCCTCCCATCGTCCTCACGTTTGCCGCCACCGATCCCAGCGGCGGCGCAGGCTTGCAGGCGGACATCCTCACGCTGTCGAGCCTTGGCTGTCATCCGCTTTCGGTGGTGACCGGCGTGACGGTTCAGGACACGGTCGGCGTCGAGGACATACTCGCGCTCGATGCGGAGTGGGTGGCGGACCAGGCGCGTTGCGTCCTCGAGGACATGCCAGTCAGCGTGTTCAAGGTCGGTCTGCTCGGCAGCGTGGAGACCATCGCGGTCATCGCCGAGATCTTGTCGGATTATCCCGAGGTGCCGCTGGTGCTCGATCCGGTCCTTACCTCGGGGCGCGGCGACGAGCTTGCCAGCGAGGACATGATTCTCGCGATGCGCGAACTGCTCGTGCCGCAGGCGACGATGCTCACGCCGAACAGCCTGGAGGCACGCCGGCTCGCGCAGGAGGAGTCGGACGAGAACGAGTATCCCTCGCTGGACGAATGTGCGCGCCGGTTGCTTGCGCTCGGCAGCGAGTACGTGCTCATCACCGGCACGCACGAGAACACCGCGGAGGTGCGCAACAGCCTGTACGGACGCGAGGGTCTGCTACGCACCGACAACTGGCAGCGCTTGCCGGGCAGCTATCATGGCTCGGGTTGCACCCTTGCCTCTGCGCTGGCGGCGATGCTGGCCAATGGATTGGACCCCGCCGAGGCGGCACGCGATGCGCAGGAGTACACGTGGCAGGCGTTGAGCCTCGCCTACCGGCCGGGCATGGGGCAGCACATCCCCGATCGCCTGTTCTGGGCGCGTGACGACGAGGAAGATGGCGAACAGGATTAGCGGGCTGTACGGTGTCACGCCGGAAACGAGCGACGACGCATGGCTGTGCGAGCGCGTTGAGCAGGCGTTGCACGGCGGCATGGCGCTGCTGCAGTACCGTACGAAGCAGGCTGATCGCGCGCTGCGCCTGCGCCAGTCGCGTGCCCTGTTGGCGTTGTGCAGGCGTCGGTGTGTCCCGCTGCTGATCAACGACGATGTGGAGCTTGCGCTCGCCATCGGCGCCGACGGGGTGCACCTCGGGCGTGACGATGCGGCGCCCGCGCACGCACGCTCGGTGCTCGGTGCGCACGCCATCGTCGGCGTGTCCTGTTACGCGGATCTCGACCGCATCGAGCTGGCGCGCGGCGCGCGCGCGGACTACGTCGCCTTCGGCAGCTTCTTTCCCTCGCGCGTCAAACCCCATGCAGTGCCTGCGCCGCTGGATCTGCTGCATCGAGCGCGCGCGCGCTGGGAGCTGCCGCTGGTGGCCATCGGCGGCATCACGCCGCAGAATGCGCGAGCCGTCGCGGCGCACGGTGCGGACGCGGTGGCGGTGATCAGCGCCCTGTTCGACGTTGCCGACTCGTGCGCGGCGGCGCGGGCCTTCGCCGCCTGTTTCGAACGCAGCACTTCAGCCGAAGCCATCCCCCATGACATCACGTAACCAGACGCTGTTCGAACTCTCCCAGCAGGTCATTCCCGGCGGCGTCAACTCGCCGGTGCGTGCGTTCCGCTCGGTCGGTGGAACGCCGGTCTTCTTCCAGCGTGCGCAAGGCGCGTACTTCTGGGATGCGGACGGCAAGCGCTACATCGATTACGTGGGCTCCTGGGGTCCGATGCTGCTGGGTCACGCACACCCCGCCGTGGTGGACGCCGTGCAGAAGGCGGCGGCGGACGGCCTGAGTTTCGGAGCACCCACCGAGGCAGAGTACGAACTGGCGCGCGAACTCACGCGCCTGCTTCCGTCGCTGGAGCTGGTGCGCCTGGTCAGCTCGGGCACCGAGGCGACGATGAGTGCGATCCGGCTGGCGCGCGGGTTCACCGGGCGCAACAGGATCGTCAAGTTCGAGGGGTGCTACCACGGACACGCCGACTCGCTGCTGGTCAAGGCAGGGTCGGGCGCATTGACGTTCGGGGTGCCGAGCTCGGCGGGTGTGCCGGCGGATGTCACTGCACACACCCTGGTTCTCGATTTCAACGACCTGCCGGGGGTGGAGCGCGCCTTCGCGCAGCAGGGCCACGACATCGCGGGGGTGATCGTCGAGCCGGTGGCCGGCAACATGAACCTCGTCGCGCCCGCCCCGGGCTTCCTGCAGGGGCTGCGCGAGCTGTGCACCCGCCATGGTGCGGTGCTCATCTTCGACGAGGTGATGACCGGCTTTCGGGTAGGTCCGCGCGGCGCTCAAGGTCTGTACGGCATTCGACCCGACCTTACCACGCTCGGCAAGATCGTGGGAGGCGGCATGCCGCTCGGCGCGTTCGGGGGCAGGCGCGACATCATGGAGTGCATCGCGCCGCTCGGGCCGGTCTATCAAGCCGGCACCCTGTCCGGCAACCCCGTCGCCGTCGCGGCCGGACGCGCCACGCTCGCATTGCTGCAGGCGCCGGGTTTCTATGACGCGCTCGGACGCGCGACGCAGACGCTGGTCGAGGGCCTGCAGGACAGGGCGCGCGCGGCCGGACGGGCATTCAGCGCGCAGGCCGTGGGCGGCATGTTCGGGCTGTACTTCAGCGAGAAGGCACCGACCAGCTATGCGCAGGTGATGGGGAGCGACCGCGAGGCCTTCAATCGCTTCTTCCATGCGATGCTGGAGGACGGCGTGTATCTGGCGCCGTCCGCGTTCGAGGCGGGATTCGTATCCGCCGCCCACAGTGCGCAGGACATCGCCGACACCGTCGAGGCAGCCGGTCGCGCGTTCGGCCGGCGCTGAGGGCTACTTGAGTCCCTGCACGTACTCTGCGACGGCGGCGATATCCGCGTCGGTCATGCGTGCCGTCACGGCGCGCATCATGGCATTCTCGTCGTTCGCCCGTTCACCGGCCCGAAAGGCCTTGAGCTGGGTAATCGTGTACTCGGCATGCTGACCCTTGAGCCGCGGATACTGCGCGGGTATCCCGGCTCCGCTTGGAGAGTGGCAGCCTGCACAGGCGGCGATTTCCCTCTTGGCATCGCCCCCGCGATAGAGGCGCTGGCCTGCGATCGCCAGCTTGGCGTCGCGCGCACCGCCTTGACGCGGCTTCTGCGCCGCGTAGTAGCCAGCGACGTCGAGCATGTCCTGGTCGGACAGGCTGGCCGCAATGCCGTTCATGATCGCGTTCGGGCGCGCGCCGGACTTGTAGTGGCGGAGTTGCTTGACGAGGTATTCGGGGTGCTGGGCCGCGAGGTTCGGGTAGGACGGAATGGGACTGTTGCCGTCGGTGCCGTGGCACGCTGCGCACACACCCGCGGCGATGGTCTGTCCTTTCGCCGGATCGGCCTTGACGCCTTGCGCGAGCGCGGGCGTCGACAGCGCAGTCACGAGCAGCATGCTTGCGCGCAGATAACTCATCTTCGCTCCTGTCTTGGATCCGGGTGGTCCGGTTGCACGGCGCGCATTCTAACTTACTTGCCTTTCCAGAGGCCATGACGAACGAAGGGTTGCTGCAGGGGGCGCAGTTCGAGTTGGGCGCTGCGCGTCTCTCCCAGCTGCCTGCGGACGTCCGCGCAGAGGTGGCGTTCGCCGGACGGTCGAATGCCGGCAAGTCGAGCGCGATCAATGCGCTGACCGGCCGCAAGCAGCTGGCTTTCGTGAGCAAGACCCCGGGCCGGACGCAGCAGATCAACTACTACCGTGTCCTGCCCGGACGCTACCTGGTGGATCTGCCAGGGTATGGATTCGCACGCGTACCGGCTTCGGTACAGCGCGCCTGGCAGCAGATGCTCGGCCGCTATCTCCAGCAGCGCCTGCCGCTGCGCGCCCTGGTGATCATCATGGACGCGCGGCACCCGTTGACCGATCTGGACGAGCAGATGCTCGGCTGGTTCGGGCAGACCGGCAAGCCCGTCCTGATCCTGCTGACGAAGGCGGACAAGCTCAGTCGGCAGGCGCAGACGCGTACGCTGCGGGACGTGACGCAATCCGTCGAGGCCCGATTTGCGAATTGCGCCGTCCAGCTGTTCTCCAGCGTGACGCGGCTTGGCGTCCACGAGGCGCGCCGGTTCATTCTGGCGAAGCTGTTCGAGGAGTCGACAGCGGTGGACGCAGGCGCGGTCGAGGACTCGGGCGCAGCGTAGAATTTGCGCAGACAAAAGAAAGCCCCCGGTCAAAGGGGAAAACCGGGGGCAAAAGCCTCAACTTGGAATCAAGGCACCCGCTCAGGGAGGAGAAGCGGGAGACGTTACCGTCTGCAATTGAGAGTGGCGCGCCCGCGCAATAGTTCCCCGCGATCGAACCGCACATTCCGACTCGTCAGCTCGAATAGGACCCGCATGGATCTTCTTGGTCGCTTTCCGCAACGTCGCATGCGCAGGCTGCGCCGCGACGACTTCTCTCGCCGGATGGTGCGCG
Source organism: Pseudomonadota bacterium (assembly GCA_023430065.1). Classification (GTDB taxonomy): domain Bacteria; phylum Pseudomonadota; class Gammaproteobacteria; order Burkholderiales; family SHXO01; genus SHXO01. The sequence continues at coordinate 8,625 of JAEZCG010000254.1, forward strand.
AGAGCACGCTCACCCCCGACGACCTGATCTATCCCGTCTTCGTCGTGGAGGGCAGCAACGTGGTCCAGCCGGTTCCCTCGATGCCGGGAGTCGAGCGGTTGTCCCTGGATCGGCTACTGCCGATTGCCGAGCGCTGCCTGAGCCTGGGCATCCCGGCGCTGGCGCTGTTCCCGGCGATCGAACCGGCGCTGAAAACGCCCGACGGCAGCGAGGCGGCGAACGCCAGCGGATTGATCCCGAGAGTGGTGCGGGAACTCAAGCGCCGGTTTCCAACGCTGGGGGTGATGACGGATGTGGCGCTGGATCCATACACCAGCCATGGGCAGGATGGCGTGCTGGACCAGGACTACCACATCCTCAATGACGAGACCATCGCAATCCTGTGTAAGCAGGCGCTCACTCAAGCGGAGGCAGGCGTCGACATTGTGGCACCGTCGGACATGATGGATGGCCGGGTCGGAGCGCTGCGGACCGCGCTGGACGCGGGCGGATTCATCCACACGCGCATCATGGCGTATTCGGCGAAGTACGCCTCGGCGTTCTACGGTCCGTTCCGGGATGCGGTCGGGTCCGCCGCCAATCTCGGCAAGGCCAACAAGATGACCTATCAAATGGATCCGGCGAACGGTGCCGAGGCACTCTGGGAAGTCGGCCTCGATCTCGAGGAGGGTGCCGACATGGTGATGGTGAAGCCGGGCATGCCCTATCTGGACATCGTGCGCAGGGTGAAGGACAGGTTCGGGGTCCCCACCTTCGTCTATCAGGTGAGCGGCGAGTACGCCATGCTCCGGGCGGCGTTCCAGAATGGATGGTTGGAGGAGCGCCGCTGCGTGCTCGAGGCCTTGGTCGCCTTCAAGCGCGCCGGCGCGGACGGCATCCTGACCTATTTCGCACTCGATGCCGCCGGTTGGATACGCGAGTAGCGGCCGTTTCCGGCTTCCGCCGAATTCAACCGAGTTTGGCGCGGCGCTGCTGTTCCAGGAGGATGATGTAGCGCTGTACCATCGCCTCCTGGTGCGGCGTGATGGACAGGAACTGGCAGCCGGTTCTCCGGCTCTGCGTGCCGTTCTTGAGCATGACCAGATAGGTGTTGCGCACGCGAAGATCGATGCGCAAGACGCCGAACTTCCCCAGCGCAATCCCGCAGCGCTCGAAGACGGTTCCCAGTGCAGGGGGTTCCTCGCCGAACTCGCCGGCCAGGCAGATGCCGCCAAGGCCGATGTCCGACAACGGCATATTGCGCACGTCGTTCTCACCGACGGTGATGGAACAGGTCACGGGGTCGAGAATCGGCGTCGGCATGCGATAGAACTCACGCCGCTGCATCTTGTATAGGCTGCGCGGAATGGTGAGTCGCAGCGCGGGGCGCCCCTGGAACAGCGCCTTCTCCACCTTGTGGGCCTGGAACTGCACGCGCACCCCTTCGTCGTTGCTGACGAAACGCACCGGCGAGCTGTCGATGAGCCGTTGGTTCAGGGCCTGGTTGGCGCTGGCATCCAGGGTGACCGTCTGCGCCTGAACGTCGACATCGAGCACGGCGGTCACGGCAAACTCTTTGGTGCCCGAGACGTGCGCGGTGACCACGGCCTTGTTCCTGGCGAGCCCGCGCAGCACATAGGCAACCTCGACATCCGAGTCGACCCGGTAGCGCGCATCGTCGAGGTCGGCCGAGCTGTCGTCCATCCCTGATGTGTTCTTCTGGATACCGCGATGCCGCCTCCGGCGTGCGCGTCCGCGGTAGCTGCCGAGGAGGTGTGCGAATTGTATGTCGGGAACCGCCCCATTCCAACGGGCGCTGCCGTCACGACGCGGGCAGACTGGGCGCGGCGTCGTGGCCGGCCACCAGCGCTTCCACCGCCTGCAAAGAGGCGCGTTCGAGCGGCCGTCCGTCCTGGGAGAGTCTGAGCGCAAGGCGCCGCTGCAGATGAACCAGCACCATCAGATGGATCTCGGTTTCCCCGGCGGTCAGCACCAACTCGGGGACCATCACCATCGTGTCGCCGGTCCACACGCGCGTCTCGCGGCTGCGGAAGGGAATTCCTCGATTGACCAGGAAGATCTCGACGTCTTTGGGACTGTCGGTGTAGAGCTGCAGGTGGATGTCGCCGTGCCGCGTAACCGCGCCGCTGAGGACGGACCCGGTCAGGTGCGGATCGAATGGATCGAGCAGGCGCATGGTGTCGAGCGCCAACTTGCGCAGCCGGGCCACGCGCTCTGGATGTTCGTCCGCCTGGTAGAGATCCTGATACGCGCGCAGCGCTTCTTCGATCTCGACATTGTTGGGCAGGTTGCGCGAGTCCGGTGCACCGGCTTGTCTGGCCGCCTTGCGCTTCGCCAGCCCGTAGTCGGCGATGCCGTCCTCCGCGATCATGCGGGCAGCCAGGTGGGCAATGCGATGCCGCATCTGCTGGCGGTTGGCGGGAGTTTCCTTGGGCATCAGTACAGATCGCTGTGCGCGTCCTCGTGCTTCAGGATGCCGGGGAGGCCAAGCGGCACCGGCCCCTCTTCCTGCTCCGGCGGCACGTTCTCCGCGTAGAAATACTCGAGGACGCCGGTCTCGGCGGCGGTGCGCAACCCGGTCTGCGGATCGATGCGCGCCGACACCACGCCCTCGGGCATCTCCGGCGCCTCCTCGGGTACGCCCTTGAGCGCGTGGCTCATGTAGGAAATCCAGATCGGCAGAGCGGCGGCGGCGCCGGTTTCCCGGCCGCCCAGTGACCGCGGTCGGTCGAATCCCATCCAAACGACCGCCGCGAGGTGGCGCTGGATGCCCGCGAACCATGCGTCCATCTGGTCGTTCGTGGTGCCGGTCTTGCCCGCCAGGTCACTGCGGCCCAACTCCAGTGCGCGCGCGCCGGTTCCACCTCGGATCACGTCCTGCATCATCGAAAACATCACGAACGCATTGCGCGGGTCGATCGCCCGGACGGCGCCCTGACCGGCGGTCACCGGCTTGGCGCGAGCAAGCACCTTGCCCCCGGCATCTTCGATGCGCGTGATGAAGTACGGCATGACGCGGTAGCCCCCGTTGGCGAAGACCGAATACCCTGCTGCCAAGTCCAGCATGGTCACCGAGCCTGCCCCCAGCGCCATGGTGAGGTAAGGGGGGTGCTGCTTGGGATCGAAGCCGAAGCGGGTGATGTAGTCCTGCGCGTATTGAGGCGAGATCGCCTGAAGGATGCGGATCGAGACCAGGTTCTTGGACCTGGTCAAGGCAGCGCGCATGCGCATCGGGCCATCGAAGCTGCCATCGAAGTTCTTCGGTTCCCACGCCACGGAGCCTGTTTCGCTGGCATCTACCACCAGGGGCGCATCGTTGATCACCGTCGCGGGGGTGAAACCGCGCTCCAGGGCGGCCGAGTAGACGAACGGCTTGAAGCTCGATCCCGGCTGGCGGGTCGCCTGGGTCACCCGGTTGAACTCGTTGCGCTGAAAGTCGAAACCGCCGACGAGGGCGCGAATCGCCCCATCGGCCGGATCCAGCGAGACGAGAGCGGCCTCGACCAGGGGCATCTGTGTGATCTCCCAGCCCCCCTTTCCGGTAGACCGGACGCGCACCACTGCACCGCGCTTGAGGCGCCGGTTCGCCGGCGCCTGGGCGCCGAGCATGGAACTGGCGAACTTCAAGCCTTCGCCGGAAATGACGATATCTCCCGCGCACCGGCAATAGACCCTCACCTTCCTGGGGCTCGCCTCGAGTACCAGGGCGGCATGCAGATCGTCGCTGTCGGGAATGTCCTGGAGCAGATCGTCCAGCACGTCGGCGGGGGCCTCCGCAGGGATCTCGACATAGCGCTCCGCGCCGCGATGGCCACGACGTCTGTCATAGGCGAGGATGCCTTGCCGCACCGCGGTGTAGGCCGCATCCTGGTGCGCCTTGAGCAGGGTCGTGTAGACCTTGTATCCCTTGGTGTAGGCGTCCTCCCGGTAACGCTCGTATACCGACTGCCGCACCATCTCCGCGAAATAGTCCGCCCGGGTGGCATGGACGATGGGGCCGCGCTGCACGACCAGCTGCGCGTCGGCCGCCTGATCGTGCTCCGCGGGCGTGATGGTGCCCAGATCGCGCATGCGCCGCAGCACGTACAACTGGCGCTGCTTCGCCCGTTGCATATTGACGACAGGGTTGTAACGCGACGGCGCCTTGGGCAATCCGGCCAGCATCGCCATCTCGGCCAGATTCAAGTCACGCAGATTCTTTCCGAAATAGACCTGGGCGGCCGACGCGAAACCGTACGAGCGCTGGCCGAGATAGATCTGGTTGATGTAGATCTCGAGGATTTTGTCCTTGGTCAGGCTGTGCTCGATCTTGAACGCCAGTAGCGCCTCGTTGAACTTGCGAGTGAACGTCTTTTCGCTCGACAGGAAGAAGTTGCGGGCAACTTGCATGGTGATGGTCGAGGCGCCCTGTTGGGCAGAACCTGACGTGAAGTTGCGTACGACGGCACGCAGTACGCCGATGTAGTCGACACCTCCATGCTCGTAGAAGCGTTCGTCCTCCGCGGCCAGGATCGCGCGGCGCAGGTTCTGAGGCACGTCCTCGATGCGCACCAGTGCGCGGCGCTCCTCGCCGAACTCCCCGATGAGATGTCCTTCGGCACTGTATATCCGAAGAGGTACCTTGGGGTTGTACGACGTGAGCACCTCGAGAGACGGCAGAGTCGGAAAGACGATGGCGGCGGCGTAACCGACCAACAGCATTCCGGCGATCAGCAGTGTTGCGAGGAAGAACAGTGGAAAGATCCACCAGCGCTTGGGCATCAATGTTGCTTTTTGGCGGCGCGTGCAAAGGTGCCGCTCATTATAGGGCCGTAATGCGCGCCGGAACACCGTCCACGCACGGCTTCATTTCAAACTCCGACGATGCGGATGTCATCGCAACTGGTCGCTAGCGCGAGTTCCTGCCTATGCTGAAGGGAAAACTAGAGTTCAACGGCGAGTTCCTGGCCCGCCTGTTCAAGGCCCAGACGCCGCCTCTGATCGGCGTGGACATCACGTCCTCGTCCATCAAGATGGTGGAGCTGAGCGGCACGCGGGAGCAGATGCGCCTGGAGCGTTACGCCATCGAGCCGCTGGCCAAGGACGCAGTGGTGGACGGCAACATCATGAACCTCGAGTCCGTCGGAGAGGGTGTGCGGCGCGCCTGGAAGCGGATGAACAGCCGGGTCAAGAACCTGGCGCTCGCTCTTCCGTCGGCCCAGGTGATCACCAAGAAGATCACCGTTGCCTCCGGTCTGCGTGAGGACGAGCTCGAATCCCAGGTCGAAACCGAGGCCAACCAGTACATCCCGTTCGCGCTCGAGGAGGTCAATCTCGATTTCCAGATCCTGGGCGCGGCAGATACCGCGGGCGACGACGTCGAGGTGCTGATCGCGGCGTCTCGCAAGGAGAAGGTCGAGGATCGGGTAGCGGTGGCCGAGTACGGCGGCCTCAAGGCCATCGTCATGGACATCGATTCGTTCGCGTCGCAGACCGCGTTCGAGCTGATGGAGGGTCAGCTGCCCGAGGAGGGCAGGGACCAGGTCATCGCCCTCGTGGACGTGGGTGCATCGATGATGAACATCAATGTCCTGCGCAACAACCAGTCGGTGTACATGCGCGAGCAGCCCTTCGGCGGCAACCAGCTCACGCAGGAGATCCAGCGGCACTTCAACCTGTCCGCGGACGAAGCCGAGGCGGCCAAGCGCAACGGTGGACTGCCCGATTCCTACGAGGTCGAGGTGCTGCAACCCTTCCTCGACACCCTGGCGCTCGAAATCACGCGCGCGCTGCAGTTCTTCTACAGCTCGACCCAGTACAACCAGGTCAACCACATCTTCCTGTCCGGCGGTTGCGCGACGCTGCCCGGGCTGGACCAGGTCGTGGCCCGGCGCACGGAAGTGAACACGCTGGTGGCCAACCCGTTTGCCAGCATGCAGGTGTCGCCCAAGATCAAGCAGCGGCAGCTGGCGCAGGATGCGCCGGCCCTGGTGGTCGCATGCGGACTCGCGATGCGGAGGTTCGACGCATGATCCCAATCAACCTACTCCCACACCGCGCGGAGCGTCGAAAGGCGCAGCAGAGGCAGTTCTTCGTCCTCGCCGCTACCGCGGTCGGGGTCGGTGCCCTCACCGTCGTCCTCGTCCACGGTGTGCTCTCCCAACGCATCGAGTCGCAGGAGAAGCGCAACCGCTTCCTGGTGACCGAGATCGGCGAACTCGACAAGCAAATCGACGAGATCAAGAAGCTCAAGGAGCAGACGCAGGCCATGCTGGACCGCAAGAAGGTGGTCGAGGCGCTCCAGACCAACCGCACCGAAGCGGTTCGCTTGCTCGACCAGCTCGTACGTCAGCTTCCCGACGGCTTGTATCTGAAGTCGGTCAAGCAGAACAACGAGACGGTCAACGTGACCGGCTACACCACGTCGAATGCGCGCGTCTCGACGCTGATGCGCAACTTCGATGCCTCGCCCTGGCTGGAAGAGCCGAAGCTGGTCGAGATCAAGGCCGTGCGCGTCGGCAACGCCAATCTGAACGAGTTCAACGTGAACGTGAAACTGACGCGGCCCAAGACCGACATGGCCGAGCAGACCAGCGATCCGGCGCCGACTGACAAGAAGTCGCGCTCGAAGAAGAAGCAAGGCTAGGAGAGGCCCATGACCCTTGACGAACTCAAGCGGCTCAATCCCCGCGAAATCGGGACCTGGCCGGTCCTGCCCAAGATAGGCGTGCTCCTGCTCCTGCTCGTCCTCATTCTGGTCGGCGGCTACTTCCTCGACTGGTCCGCCCAGTGGACCAAGCTGACGGCCACGCGGGCGAAGGAAGCGGAACTGCGCAAGGAGTTCCTCGCCAAGAAGGCGCAGGCGGTGAACCTGGATGCCTACAGAAAGCAGCTCGAGGACGTGCAGCAGTCGTTCGGTGCGCTGCTCAAGCAGCTGCCCAACAAGTCCGAAATGGAGGCGCTGCTGTCTGACATCAACCAGGCGGGACTGGGCCGCGGACTGCAGTTCGAGCTGTTCAAGCCGAACACGCAGGAAGTGATGACCGAGTTCTACGCCGAGCAGCCCATTGCGGTGAAGCTTGCCGGCTCGTACCACGACATGGGCGCATTCGCGAGCGACGTCTCGCAACTGTCGCGCATCGTCACCCTCGACAACGTGGCACTCGCGCTCGACAAGGAAGGACGTCTGACGATGGAGGCGACGGCCCGCACGTTCCGCTATCTGGACGAGGACGAGGTCGCCGCGCAGAAGAAGGCCTCCCGCGACGACAAGGAGAAAGGCAAGGGCAAGGGCAAAGGCAAGGACAAAGTGGCCAAGAAGGGTGGCAAGTGATGAAACCGATCGTCCAGAGCGCACTGCTCTCCTGCGTCCTGCTCGCCGGCTGTCTGGGCGGCGAGCACCAGGACCTGCGCGAGTTCGTGAAGAACGCCGGCAACGGCATGCGCGGCAAGGTGGAAAAGCTGCCGGAGATGGTGGCGTACGAGCCGATGAGCTACGAGGCTTTCGAACTGCCCGATCCATTCACGCCGCGCAAGATCGAGCCCGAGAAGGGAGCCGGCGGCGGTCCCGCACCGGATCTGGATCGCCGCAGGGAGGCGCTCGAGGCGTATCCGCTGGAGAGCCTGACGATGGTGGGCACGCTCGAGCGCGGCAAAGGCCGTTGGGCGGTGATACGCACCCCCGACAACAACCTGTACCGGGTGACCGCGGGCAACTACATGGGTCAGAACTTCGGCGCCGTCGCCCTGATCTCCGAGTCCTCCGTGACCCTCAAGGAACTGATTCAAGACACGAACGGTAGCTGGAGCGAGCGCACCAGCACCCTCCAGCTGCTCGACGAAGAGGAGAAGAAATGATGCGACTGCCCCAACTTCTCGCGGGTGCCCTCGCGTTGGGCGTCTGTGTTGCACTGCCGGCCGCAGCGCCGAACGCCTGGGCCGCCGCGGACTCATCGGCCGCACTGCCCGGTGAAGAGAACGCGCTTGAGGCATTGGACGTCAGCTCGGAAGGCAGCAAGGTGCTGGTGAAGATGAAGCTCAAGGCACCGCTCGCCGCCGCGCCCGCCGCCTTCGCGCTCAGCAATCCTCCACGCATCGCGTTCGACCTTCCCAACACGGTCAACGCGCTGGGGAAGAGCACGCAGGAGTTCAAGGAAGGACAGTTGCGCAGCGTGCGTCTGGCCCAGACCACCGGCCGTACGCGCGTGGTGCTGAACCTCGATCGCAGCGCCAGCTACGAAACCGCGGTCGACGGCCAGCACCTGCTCGTCACCTTGCAGAGCGGTAACGCCGCCGAGCCGGTCAAGTTTGCCGATGCGCAGCCCGCCAAGCAGGCGCACACGGTGAAGGCGATCGACTTCAAGCGCGGGCGCAACGGCGAGGGCCAGGTGATCATCGATCTGTCCGATCCGGGAACGGGAATCGACCTGCGCCAGACCGGCAAGAGCATCGTCGTGGATCTGCACCAGACGCAGCTGCCGGTGTCGCTCGAGCGCCGCTTCGACGTGACCGACTTCGGCACGCCGGTCGATTTCATGGAAGTCACCACGCAGGGGCAGAACGCCCGGTTGACGATCAACGCGAAAGGCCGCTGGGAACAGGCGGCCTACCAGACGGACAGCCGTTTCGTGATCGAGGTCAAGCCGTACGTCGAACGCAGTGCGGCGAAGCCCAAGACCTCGTACAGCGGGGAGAAGTTGTCGCTCAACTTCCAGAACGTCGAGGTGCGCGCGGTGCTGCAGGTCATCGCCGACTTCACCGGGCTGAACATCGTCACCAGCGACACCGTGGCGGGTAACCTGACGCTTCGTCTCAAGGACGTCCCCTGGGACCAGGCCCTGGACATCATCCTCCAGGCGAAGGGTCTGGACATGCGCAAGACCGGCAACGTGGTGTGGGTGGCCCCGCGCGACGAGCTCGCCACCAAGGAGAAGCTCGCGCTCGAAGCGCAGGCGCAGATCATGGAGCTCGAGCCGCTGCGCACCGAGAGCTTCCAGCTCAACTACCAGAAGGCCGAGGCGTTCCAGAAGATCCTCACCGATGGCCAGCAGAAGATCCTGTCCAAGCGTGGAAGCGCCGTGATCGATCCACGCACCAATACGCTGTTCATCAATGACGTGCCCGGCAAGCTCGAGGAGATCCGGGCCCTGATCAAGCAGATCGACCTGCCCTCGCGCCAGGTCCTGATCGAGTCGCGGATCGTCGAGGCGTCGGATACGTTCAGCAAGAACCTCGGTGCCCGCCTGGGATTTGCCGACCTGTCGGCGCTCAAGGAGGGCGGGGTGCCGGGCATCGGAGGCGGCAACGGCATCCGTGCCTACGTCGGCGGCAACGTCAAGAGCAACGGGGTGATCACCACGCAGGCCGAGGACTACAACGAGAGCTTCTTCCCCGACTCGTTCAGCGTGAACCTGCCGGCGGACTCGATCAACGGCCGTCCCGCAGGACAATTTGCCGTCACCCTGCTCAACGCCGGGCTGACCAAGTTCGTCAACCTCGAGATCTCGGCGCTGCAGGCAGACGGCAAGGGCAAGATCATCTCCAGCCCGCGTGTGGTCACCGCCGACAACGTCGAGGCGGTGATCGAACAGGGCACCGAGATTCCGTACCAGCAGGCCACGAGCAGCGGCGCGACCAGCATCTCGTTCCGCAAGGCCACCCTCAGCCTGAAGGTGAAGCCTCAGATCACGCCGGACGACAATGTCATCATGAAGCTGGAAGTGCACAAGGACAGCGTGGGTCAGAACACGACGGCCGGTCCCTCGATCGACACCAAGCAGGTCAACACCGAAGTGCTGGTCGAGAACGGCGGCACGGTGAGCATCGGCGGGATCTTCACGCAGGACGAAGCGAAGGAGGTCACCAAGGTCCCGCTGCTGGGCGACGTTCCGGTGGTCGGTGCCCTGTTCAAGAACGAGGTCAATCGCAACGACCGCCGCGAACTGCTGATCTTCGTCACACCGAAGATCCTGCGGGACAATCTGAGCGTGCGCTGACCGTCCATACGGTCCGGGAGAGGGCGCTCCGAGGAGCGCCTTTTTTCGTTCCGGCGCCCTGCCGCGGCCGAGGCGGGCGATCGCTGCCTGCTAGAATCGGCGCATGTCGTCCGTCGATTCGCAGGCCGCATCCTCCACCGCTCCGACGCCGGAGAACGTGTTTCTCGTCGGCATGATGGGCGCTGGCAAGACGTCGGTCGGCAAGATGCTCGCCCGTGACCTCGGCAAAGTGTTCTTCGATTCCGATCACGTGATCGAGGCGCGCACCGGGGTGAAGATCCCGGTGATTTTCGAACTCGAAGGCGAAGCGGGCTTCCGCGCGCGCGAGGCGGGCGTAATCGATGAACTCACGGGCATGCATGGGGTGGTGGTGGCCACCGGTGGCGGCGCGGTGTTGAGCGAGGCCAATCGTCGGGCGCTGCACTCTCGCGGGGTGGTCGTGTACCTGCGCGCATCGGTGCACGAGTTGTGGCATCGGACGCGGCACGACCGCAACCGTCCCCTGCTACAGACGGCTGATCCCCTCGCGCGCCTGACGCAACTGCATGCCGAGCGTGACGGACTGTACCGGGAGACTGCGCACATCGTCATGGACACCGGGAGCCAGAGCCTGCGCAGCCTCGTCACCCGTCTGCGCCAGCGCCTGGCTGCAATGGCCGGAGACGGCGCCGTGCCGGACGTCGCAGCGCCGGCGCAGGCTCCCGAGCAAGGGGCATAGATGCAGACAGTCGACGTGCAGCTTGGTGCGCGAAGCTATCCGATCCACATCGGCGCGGGATTGCTCGAGCGTGCGGACCTGATCCTCCCGCACCTGCCCCAGAGGCGTGTAGCGGTGGTGACGAACGACGTCGTCGCGCCGCTCTATCTGGAGCGCCTGCGCGATGCCCTCGCGGCGGCGGGCGTGTCGAGCATCGCCATCACGCTGCCCGATGGGGAGGCCAACAAGAATTGGGACGGCGTGGCGCGCATCCTCGATGCGATGCTGCGCGAGCGCTGCGAGCGCAAGACGACACTGATCGCGCTCGGCGGAGGCGTGGTGGGGGACATGGCCGGTTTTGCCGCCGCGATCTACCTGCGCGGTGTACCGTTCATCCAGATTCCCACCACGCTGCTGGCCCAGGTGGACTCCTCGGTCGGCGGCAAGACCGGTATCAACCACCCGCTCGGCAAGAACATGATCGGTGCCTTCTACCAGCCGAAGCTGGTGCTGGCCGACACCCAGGTACTGGGTACGCTGCCGCCGAGGGAGTTGTCCGCCGGCATCGCCGAGGTGGTCAAGCACGGGCTCATTCTCGACTCGGCGTTCTTCGACTGGCTCGAGGCCAACATGCACCGCCTGGTTGCCGGCGACCAGGCCGCGCTCACTCACGCCGTCCGGCGTTCATGCGAGATCAAGTCGGCGGTGGTGGCGGGCGACGAGCGCGAGACCGCGGCGCGCGCCCTGCTCAACCTGGGCCACACCTTCGGCCATGCCATCGAGGCCGGCCTGTCGTACGGAACCTGGTTGCATGGCGAGGCGGTCGCCGCCGGCATGGTCCTGGCCGCCCGGTTGTCTCAGCGCATGGGGTTGATTCCGGCGCAGGATGTCGCCCGCATCGTCGCCCTGCTCGAGCAGGCACGCCTGCCCGTGCGTCAGCCGCCCTTCGGCGCCCGGCGCTACCTGGACCTGATGGGTCTGGACAAGAAGGTCGAGGGCGGCCAGTTGCGCCTGGTCCTGCTCAAGCGCGTCGGCAAGGCCTTCGTGACATCCGAGTTTCCGGCGGCAGCGCTGCACGAGGTGCTCGAGTCCGAAGCGGCCCATGCCTGAACTGGCCGCGTACGCGGTCCACGCGGAACGCTCGCGCGGGCGCCGCTGGCCGGAGCCGCCGGCCGGCACGCGCAGCGAGTTCCAGCGCGATCGCGACCGGATCGTGCACTCCACGTCCTTCCGGCGTCTGGAATACAAGACCCAGGTCTTCGTCAACCACGAGGGCGATCACTTCCGCACGCGCCTGACCCACAGCCTCGAGGTCGCGCAGATCGCGCGCTCGATCGCCCGCAGCCTCGGGCTGAACGAGGACCTCGTCGAGGCCATCGCGCTGGCGCACGATCTCGGTCACACCCCCTTCGGCCACGCCGGCCAGGACGCCCTGCATCAATGCATGCGCGAGCACGGGGGCTTCGAGCACAATCTGCAGTCGCTGCGCGTCGTCGATGAACTCGAGCAGCGTTATGCGGCGTTCGACGGCTTGAACCTGACGTTCGAGACGCGCGAGGGCATCGTCAAGCACTGCTCGCCCAGGAATGCTCGCACGCTGGGCGACGTAGGTGAGCGCTTCCTGACCGGGAGAAGCCCATCGCTCGAGGCGCAGGTCGCCAATCTGGCAGACGAGATCGCCTATAACAACCACGATGTGGACGACGGGCTGCGCTCGGGGGTCTTGTCCCTGGAGCAGTTGGATGCCGTCTCCCTGTTCGTCCGCCATCGTAGGATGGTCCACGCGCGTCATCCCGATCTGGACGGGCGCCGCCTGGTGCACGAGACGGTCCGGCGCATGATCGACACCCTCGTCGCCGACCTCATTCGCTGCAGCGAGGCGAACATCGCGGCGCGTGCGCCCGACAGCGTGGAAGCAGTGCGCAGCGGCCCGGTTCTAATCGCGTTCAGCCCCGAGCTCGTTGGGGAGCAGCAGGCCCTCAAGGACTTCCTCAGACGGCACCTGTACCGGGATTTCCGGGTGAACCGCATGATGGCCAAGGCCAAGCGCATCATCCGTGAGTTGTTTCAGGCATTTAGCGCCGAACCGAACCTGCTCCCGCCGGAGTTCCAGCAGCGTTACGAGCGCGACGGCATCCGCGCCGTGGCCGATTACATCGCGGGCATGACCGACCGCTATGCAGTGAAGGAATACCGCCGCCTGTTCAGCATCGGTGAGGACTGAGGCGCCCGGCCACCCCGGCAAGCCGGCCGATGCTGCGGCGCGTCCAAGTTATTGAAGCAGGGGGGCGTCGCATGTAGACTAAATCACTTGCGCCTCAACCATGCAGCGGCCCCGGCGGCGTCCAGCCCCCGGGGCCGCAAGCTCTGTACGGTAGGCTTTTTCAGGTTCTAGCGCTGCGCCGCGCTCCTTTGCCGCCGCGTCGCAGAGGAGGAAGACATCATGACGGACGAGAGTCTGCCGGGCCGAACCGCGGCCACCCCGAGCCATCCTTCCAGCGGCCTGCCTCCCCGTCAGGGTCTGTACGATCCGGCCCTAGAGCACGACGCCTGCGGCGTGGGCTTCGTCGCCCACATCAAGGGGAAGAAGTCGCACGACATCGTCCAGCACGGGCTGCTCATCCTCAAGAACCTCACCCACCGGGGCGCGGTGGGTGCCGACCCGCTGGCCGGCGACGGTGCCGGCATTCTGCTACAGATCCCCGACCGCTTCTTCCGCGAAGAGATGGCCAAGCAGGGCCTGACCCTGCCTCCGGCCGGCGAATACGGGGTGGGCATGGTCTTCCTGCCTCAGGAACCCGCCTCGCGCCTTGCCTGTGAGTACGAAATCGAACGCGCGATCAAGGACGAGGGTCAGGTGCTGCTCGGCTGGCGCGACGTGCCGCGCAACAATGCCGGCCTCGGCGAGTCGGTCAGGAAGATCGAACCGGTCATCCGCCAGGTGTTCATCGGTCGGGGCACCGACGTGACGGTCACCGATTCGCTCGAGCGCAAGCTGTACGTGATCCGCAAGGCCTCCGGGCACGCCATCCAGGCGCTGCGCCTGGCGCATGGCAAGGAGTTCTACGTGCCGTCGATGTCGGCGCGCACCATCGTCTACAAGGGCATGCTGCTCGCCGGGCAGGTAGGCGCCTATTACCTGGACCTGCAGTATCCGCGGCTGGTGTCGGCGCGGGCGCTGGTGCACCAGCGCTTCTCCACCAACACCTTCCCGACCTGGGACTTGGCGCATCCCTTCCGGCTGATCGCGCACAACGGGGAGATCAACACGCTGCGCGGCAACGTCAACTGGATCCGCGCACGTCAGGGCGCGATCGACAGTCCCGTGCTGGGCGAGGACCTGGGCAAGCTGTGGCCGCTCATCTACGACGGCCAGTCCGACTCCGCCTCGTTCGACAATGCGCTCGAGCTGCTGGTCATGAGCGGCTATTCGATGGCGCACGCGATGATGATGCTCATCCCGGAAGCCTGGGAAGGGCACACCCTGATGGACCCGAACCGCCGCGCCTTCTACGAGTACCACGCGGCCATGATGGAACCGTGGGACGGCCCCGCCGCAATCGCCTTCACGGACGGACGGCAGATCGGCGCGACACTGGATCGCAATGGCCTGCGCCCGGCCCGCTACATCGTGACGGACGACGACCTGGTCGTGATGGCTTCGGAGACCGGCGTGCTGCCGATCGCCGAAGATCGCATCGTCAAGAAGTGGCGCCTGCAGCCCGGGAAGATGTTCCTGGTGGACCTCGAGTCGGGCCGCATCATCGACGACAAGGAGCTGAAAGACGCGCTCGCGTCCGGCAAGCCCTATCGCGAGTGGATCGAGCGCATCCGCATCAAGCTCGACGATCTGCCCGAACCGGAGGAGAAGCGGGCCGCGGCACCCGAGAGCCTGCTCGACCGCCAGCAGGCGTTCGCCTATACCCAGGAGGACATCAAGTTCATCCTCGCGCCCATCGGCGCCAACGGCGAAGAACCGATCGGTTCGATGGGCAACGACTCGCCGCTCGCCGTCCTGTCGAACAAGAGCAAGACCATCTATCACTACTTCAAGCAGCTGTTCGCGCAGGTCACCAATCCGCCGATCGATCCGATCCGTGAAGAGTTGGTGATGTCGCTGGTGTCCTTCATCGGACCGAAGCCGAACCTGCTCGGCATCGACGAGATGAACCCGCCGCTGCGCCTCGAAGTCAGCCAGCCCGTGCTCGACTTCGATCAGATGGAGACGGTGCGCAACATCGCCAAGTACACCGACGGCAAGTTCAGCGCGTGCGAGATCGACATCACTTATCCGGCGGTCTGGGGGAGCCAGGCGATCGAGGCGCGCCTCGCCAGCCTATGCGCGCAGGCCGAGGACGCGGTGCGTTCGGGCTGCACGATCCTGGTCATCTCCGACCGCAGGATGGACCGCGAGCGCGTGGCGATTCCCGCCCTGCTCGCGCTGTCGGCGGTCCACCAGCACCTGGTGAACAAGGGTCTGCGCACCAGCACCGGACTGGTGGTGGAGACCGCGTCTGCACGCGAGGTGCACCACTTCGCGCTGCTCGGCGGGTTCGGGGCCGAAGCCGTGCACCCGTATCTCGCCTTCGAGACCCTGTGCGAGCTCGCGCGCTCGGGCGCTCTGCCGGGGACCGATGCGAGCAAGGCCTGCAAGAACTTCGTCAAGGCGATCGGCAAGGGCCTGCGCAAGGTCATGTCGAAGATGGGCATCTCCACCTACATGTCGTATACCGGCGCACAGATCTTCGAAGCCGTCGGGCTCTCGCGCGCACTGGTCGACAAGTACTTCACCGGAACCACCTCCAACGTCGAAGGCATCGGCGTGTTCGAAGTGGCCGAGGAGGCAATGCGGCTGCATGCCGCGGCGTTCGGGCGCGATCCCACGCTCGAGGGCATGCTCGAGACCGGCGGCGAGTACGCGTTTCGCGTGCGCGGCGAGGAGCACATGTGGACCCCCGACGCGATCGCCAAGCTGCAGCACTCCACGCGCAACAAGAGCTACGGCACGTACAAGGAGTACGCGCAGATCATCAACGATCAGAGCAAGCGCCACATGACCTTCCGCGGTCTGTTCGAGTTCCGCCTCGATCAGTGCAAGCCGGTACCCATCGAGGAGGTCGAGCCGGCGGCCGAGATCGTCAAGCGTTTCGCCACCGGCGCCATGTCGCTCGGATCGATCTCGACGGAAGCGCACACCACCCTGGCGATCGCCATGAATCGCATCGGCGGTAAGTCCAACACCGGGGAAGGCGGCGAGGATCGCCGGCGCTTTGCGCCGATCGAGCCGGGCGAGACACTTGCCAGTCGCATCGGGTTCGACCGCATCGAGCACGACATCGTCCTGCAGCCCGGCGACTCGTTGAAGTCGAAGATCAAGCAGGTCGCGTCGGGCCGCTTCGGCGTCACCGCCGAGTATTTGTCCTCCGCGGAACAGATCCAGATCAAGATCGCCCAGGGTGCCAAGCCCGGCGAGGGCGGGCAGCTGCCGGGGAAGAAGGTATCCGAGTACATTGCGGAGCTGCGCTACTCCACGCCCGGTGTGGAGCTCATCTCGCCGCCGCCGCACCACGACATTTATTCCATCGAGGATCTGGCCCAGCTGATCCACGATCTGAAGAACGCCAACCGCAATGCGTCGATCAGCGTGAAGCTGGTCTCGGAGGTCGGCGTGGGGACGGTGGCGGCGGGGGTGTCCAAGGCCAAGGCCGACCACGTGACGATCGCCGGCCATGACGGCGGCACGGGTGCGAGTCCCTGGTCGTCGATCAAGCACGCCGGGACGCCGTGGGAACTGGGACTGGCGGAGACGCAACAGACGCTGGTGCTCAACCGCCTGCGCAGCCGCATCGCGGTGCAGGTGGACGGACAGATCAAGACGGGCCGCGACGTGGTGATCGGCGCCATCCTCGGGGCCGACGAGTTCGGTTTCGCCACGGCGCCACTGGTGGTCACCGGCTGCATCATGATGCGCAAGTGCCACCTCAATACCTGTCCGGTAGGGGTCGCGACACAGGACGAAGTGTTGCGCAAGAAATTCCGTGGCGAGCCCGAGCACGTCATCAACTACTTCTTCTTCGTCGCCGAGGAAGTGCGGGAGTTGATGGCGCAGCTGGGCGTGCGCCGATTCGACGACCTCATCGGCCATACGGAACTGCTCGACATGAAGCGCGGCATCGAGCACTGGAAGGCGCGCGGGCTGGACTTCAGCCGTATCTTCTACATGCCGCGCATGCCGAGCGAGGTTCCCGTCTATCACACCGAAGGACAGGAGCATGGACTCGACAAGGCGCTCGACCTGCGCCTGATCGAACTGGCCGCGCCCGCGCTCGAGCGCAGGGAGAAGGTCACCATCGAGGTGCCGATCCGCAACATCAACCGCACCGTCGGGACCATGCTCTCCGGCGAGGTGGCGCGTCGCTTCGGGCACGAGGGCCTGCCCGAGGACACGATCCACGTGCGCCTGGCCGGCTCGGCGGGCCAGAGTTTCGGCGCGTTTCTCGCGCGCGGAATCGCACTCGATCTCATCGGCGAGACCAACGATTACTGTGCCAAGGGACTGTCCGGCGGCAGGATATGCGTCCAGCCTTCACCCAAGTTTCGCGGGGAACCGACCGAGAACATGATCACCGGCAACGTCGTCCTGTACGGGGCGATTGCGGGGGAAGCCTACTTCCGCGGGGTCGCGGGCGAGCGCTTCGCCGTGCGCAATTCCGGCGCCCAGGCGGTGGTGGAAGGCGTGGGCGACCACGGTTGCGAGTACATGACCGGGGGCACGGTGGTCGTGCTGGGCATGACCGGCCGCAACTTCGCCGCGGGCATGTCGGGCGGGCTGGCCTTCGTGCTGGACGTCGACGGCCAGTTCGCCAAGCGCTGCAACACGGCAATGGTCGATCTCGAACCGCTGCTGGGCGAGAGCGAGCAGGAGGCGAAGGTGTCGCGTGACATCTGGCATTACGGCCAGGCCGACGAGCAGTTGCTGCGCCATTTGATCGAGAACCACGTCCGTTTTACCGGGAGTGTCCGCGGGCGGGAGCTGCTCGACAACTGGAGCGCCGCGCGCGCCAGGTTCGTCAAGGTGTTCCCGAAGGAATACCGCCGCGCGCTGGGCGAGTTGGCGGCCAAGCAGCGCAAGCTCGCCGCTTGATCGGACGAGCGAGGGGCATCGCGACACAGTGAATGCGGGCGCTCACATCCGCATCCAATTGCGCCAGTAACAGGTAGTCATCGGGATTTGCAGCCATGGGAAAGGTCACCGGATTTCTCGAGTATCAGCGCCTGCAGGAAGCGGCGGAGCCGACTCAGCAGCGTGTGAAGCATTACCGCGAGTTCGTCCTGCATCTGAAGGACGAGGAGGCGGGCGTGCAGGGCGCGCGCTGCATGGATTGCGGCATTCCCTTCTGCATGAACGGATGCCCGGTGAACAACATCATTCCCGACTGGAACGACCTGGTCTACAAGCAGGACTGGCGGCGAGCGCTCGACACGCTGCACCAGACCAACAACTTCCCCGAGTTCACCGGCCGCATCTGTCCCGCGCCGTGCGAGGAGGCGTGCACGCTGAACATCAACAGCGATCCGGTCGGCATCAAGTCGATCGAACACGCGATCATCGACAAGGGCTGGGAGATGGGCTGGGTCACGCCGCTGCCCGCTGCGCGCAGGAGCGGAAAGCGGGTGGCGGTCGTCGGGTCGGGTCCTGCAGGACTTGCCTGTGCGCAGCAACTCGCCCGCGCCGGACACGACGTGGTCGTGTTCGAGAAGAACGACCGTCTCGGAGGGCTGCTGCGTTACGGGATTCCCGACTTCAAGATGGAGAAGTGGCTGATCGACCGGCGCGTCGAGCAGATGCAGGCCGAGGGCGTGCAGTTCCGCACGCGCACGCGGGTAGGCAGTGCGTCCGCCGTGGCCGGCGTGGGCAGCGATGCAGCCGAGCACGTCGCCGTCGACCAGCTGGTGCAGGAGTTCGACGCCGTGGTGGTCGCGGGCGGATCGGAACAGCCGCGCGACCTTCCCATTCCCGGCCGTGAACTGGACGGCATCTACTTCGCCATGGAGTTCCTGCCGCTGCAGAACCGGCGTGTGGCGGGCGATCCGAATGTGCGCGAGCTGTGGGCCAAGGACAAAGACGTCGTCGTCATCGGCGGTGGCGATACCGGCTCCGACTGCGTCGGCACGTCCAATCGCCATGGAGCGAAGTCCGTCACCCAGTTCGAACTGCTGCCCATGCCGCCGCAGATCGAGCACGGCAATCCGGTGTGGCCCTACTGGCCGGCGAAGCTTCGCACCTCGTCCTCGCACGAAGAGGGTGCGAAGCGCGATTGGGCGGTGACGACCAAGCGCTTCGAAGGCGAGAACGGCCGGGTCACCACGCTGGTGGCGGCGCGCGTGGAATGGAGGAAGGACGCGGCGACGGGTCAGATGAAGATGGCCGAGGTCGAGGGTTCCGAGTTCAGGCTCCCGGCGGATCTCGTGCTGCTCGCGATGGGCTTCGTCAATCCGGTGCATCAGGGCCTGCTCGACGAGATCGGCGTCGCCTACGACCCACGTGGCAATGTCGCCGCTGCGACCGAAGGAGCCGGGTCGTACGGGACGTCGGTGGACAAGGTCTTTGCCGCCGGCGACATGCGCCGCGGCCAGTCGCTGGTGGTGTGGGCGATCCGCGAGGGCCGGCAGTGTGCCCGTGCAGTGGACGAGTTTCTGATGGGATCGTCGACGCTGCCGCGTTGACCTGGACGCGCGCGCAGAGATGTCCCGACCCAAGAACGACACCTTTCTGCGTGCCCTGCTGCGCGAGCCGACGCCGTATACGCCGATCTGGATCATGCGCCAGGCCGGGCGCTACCTGCCGGAATACAACCAGACACGCGCGCGCGCGGGCAGCTTCCTCGAGCTGTGCAAGAGCCCGGATTTCGCCACCGAGGTGACGCTGCAGCCGCTCGCACGCTTTCCGCTCGATGCAGCGATTCTGTTCTCCGACATCCTCACCATTCCCGATGCCATGGGGCTGGGTCTGTACTTCGCGGAGGGCGAGGGCCCGCGTTTCGAGCGGCCGCTGCGAGAGGAATGGGAGATTCGCGATCTCACGGTTCCCGATCCCTCGTCTCATCTGCGTTACGTGCTCGATGCCGTCGGCCAGATCCGGCGTGCGCTGGATGGCGAGGTTCCCCTGATCGGGTTTGCCGGCAGTCCCTTCACCCTCGCGTGCTACATGGTCGAGGGTCGCGGCAAGACCGAGTTCAGCCAGATCAAGCGCATGCTGTACGCGCGCCCGGACCTCCTGCACCGGATCCTGGACGTGAACGCCAAATCGGTGATCGCGTATCTGAATGCGCAGATCGAGGCCGGGGCGCAGGCGGTGATGGTGTTCGACACATGGGGCGGCATGCTCTCGCACGCGGCCTACCGCGAGTTCTCGCTCTCCTACATGCGCCAGATCATGGATGGCCTGGCGCGGACCCGGGACGGAGAGGTGGTGCCACGGATCGTCTTCACCAAGGGCGGCGGCCTGTGGCTGGAGGCGATGGCGGACATCGGTGCCGATGCGCTCGGGCTCGACTGGACCGTCGATCTCGGCGACGCGCGCCGGCGCGTCGGAGCGCGCGTGGCGCTGCAGGGCAATCTCGATCCCTCGGTTCTATTCGCGCCGCCCGAGGTGGTGCGCGCGGAAGCGGGCAAGGTCCTGCAGTCCTACGGCAAGGGGTCGGGGCACGTATTCAATCTCGGGCATGGTGTGTCGCAGTTCACCCTCCCCGAGCACGTCGGCGCGCTGGTGGACGCCGTGCACGAGCTGAGTCGGCCGCTGCACGCGGCGTGAGCGCACACGCGCATCCTGCACAGGGGGCGGCCGTGGTGGACGTTGCGCGCCGCGACGAAAGCCAGCTCGACGTCGCGGGACAAGCGCGGGACATGGCGATCGTGCGTGTCGCGCTCGACGTCCCCCTGCCGACACTGTTCGATTACCTGCTCACCCCGGCTGCACGATCGTGCCCGGGCCCGCTCGTCGGTCGGCGCGTGCGCGTGCCCTTCGGCCGCGGCAGCCGCATCGGCGTCATTCTCGAAGTGGCGGCGCAATCGCTCCTGCCGGCGGAGCGGCTCAAGCGGGTCCTGGAGATGTTCCGGGACGAGCCCGCGCTGGATGCCGACATCGTCGATCTGCTGCGATTCGCGACGCGCTACTACCACCATCCTATCGGCGGTGCGGTATTCACCGCTCTTCCGCAGCGCCTGCGCGACGGCGGGCGCCCATCGCCGGAGAGGACCGAAGCGCTGCGCCTGACGCCGTCGGGCCGCGCACACGCCGATGCCGCGATCCCGCGGCAGGCGGTGCTGCAGCGGCGTCTGCTGGACCTGCTTGCGGATCGCTCGACGGTCACCCTCGACGAACTCCAGCGCGCCGGCGCCAGTGCACGCCGCATCCTGCGCGCATGGGAGCATCGCGGCTGGATCGAGGCGTGCCCGAAGCAGCCATCGGTCGCCGCATCGGTCGCGGGGCGGGCACGCGACGCTGTGCCGACGCTCACGTCTGCCCAGTCGCGTGCGGTGGAGGCCGTCCTTGCCGTGCACGCCCAGTACGCACCGTTCCTGCTGCGCGGCGTGACCGGCAGCGGCAAGACCGAGGTCTACCTGCATCTGGCAGCGGCCTGCCTGGCATCGGGCCGCCAGACGCTCGTGCTGGTGCCCGAAATCGGACTGACGCCTCAACTGTTGCAGCGCTTCGAGGCACGCTTCCCGGCAGCCGAGCTGATCGTGCTGCATAGCGACCTGTCCGACGGGCAGCGCCTGCAGCGCTGGCAGGCGGCCCAGGCGGGGCGCGCGTGCGTGGTGATCGGCACGCGACTGGCCGTGTTCACCCCCCTGCCAGGACTCGGTCTGATCGTCGTCGACGAAGAGCACGACACCTCCTACAAGCAGCAGGAGGGCCTGCGCTACTCGGCGCGCGATCTCGCTCTCCTGCGCGGCAAGATGCGCAGGGTGCCGGTACTGCTCGGATCGGCGACGCCTTCGCTCGAGTCGTATGCGAACGTCCAGGCGGGCCGGTATCGCCTGATCGAATTACCCGAGCGCGCCGACGCGCGGCCGCCGCACATCCGCTGCGTCGACACCCGCCGCATGCCGTTGCGGCACGGGCTGTCCGTGCCGCTGCTGGAAGCGGTGCGCGAACGGGTGGGGCGCGGCGAGCAGAGCCTGGTGTTCGTGAACCGGCGGGGATTCGCGCCGGCGCTCGTATGCGTCGCCTGCGGCTGGACCTGCCCCTGCACGCGTTGCGCCGCGCGCCTGGTCGTTCACCTCGAGGCGCAGCAACTGCGCTGCCACTACTGCGGTCACGTGCAGCCGATCGTGCGTGCGTGTCCGGATTGCGGCAACCAGGATCTGCTGCCTGCCGGTCATGGGACGCAGCGGGTCGAGCAGGCAGTGAAGGAGGCGCTGCCGCATGCGCGTGTGCTGCGCGTGGACCGCGACACCACGCGCGGCCGCGGCGCCTTCTCCGCGATGCACGCCCGGGTCCGCGATCATCAGATCGACGTCCTGGTCGGCACGCAGATGCTGGCCAAGGGTCACGATTTCCCGCGGCTCACCCTGGTCGGCGTGATCAACGCCGACAGCAGCCTGTACAGCAGCGACTTCCGCGCCTCGGAGCGACTGTACGCCCTGTTGACCCAGGTCGCGGGGCGCGCAGGGCGGGCCGACCTGCCCGGCGAGGTGCTCATCCAGACGTCGTTCCCGGATCATCCCCTGTACGCACATGTCTGTCGTCAGGATTACCACGCGTTCGCGGAGGAAGCCCTGCAGGAGCGGCGCGACATGCGCTTTCCGCCGTTTGCGCACCAGGCCCTGCTGCGCGCCGAGGCGGCGCGCCGGGATGCGGTGGAAGCGTATCTGCGGCGGGCGGCGGCACAGGGCGCGGCGCTCGGCCATGCGGTGGAGATCTTCGATCCGGTCGCACCGCCGATCGCGCGCCTGGCGGGACGCGAGCGCGCCCAGTTGCTCGTGCAGGCCGGATCGCGCACCGCGCTGCAACGCTTTCTCGATGTGTGGGTACCGGGGTTGCCTGATCGCTCCGTGCGCTGGTCGCTGGACGTCGATCCGCTCGAGTACTGAGGCGATGCCCGCCCCCGGGCGAAGCAAGGCTTTATAATTCATCATTTTCCGACGCAGCGCATGGCCTCTCTCTCCGGGCAGGATCTCAAGTCGCATCTCACGTCCTTGTTTGCGCAGGCGCTCGAACAGGTGGCGCCCGGTCAAGCCGGGGCAACCTTTGCGCTGGAGCGGCCCAAGGCCGTGGAGCACGGGGACTTCGCCTGCAACCTGGCACTTCAGCTTGCCAAGCCGCTCAAGCGCAATCCGCGTGAACTCGCGCAGGCACTGGTCGCCGCGCTGCCCGCATCGCCGGTCATCGAGCGCGCCGAGATCGCCGGCGCAGGCTTCGTGAATGTCTTCGTCACCGCGACCGCGAAACGTACCGCACTGGCCGACGTGCTCGCGCGCAAGCAGGATTACGGTCGCATCGGGCACGGGCAGGGTGCGCGCGTGCAGGTCGAGTTCGTCTCGGCCAATCCCACCGGTCCCCTGCATGTGGGCCATGGCCGCGGCGCCGCCTACGGGGCCAGCCTGGCAAACCTGCTCGACTTCGCAGGCTTCGCCGTGGAGCGCGAGTTCTACGTCAACGATGCCGGCCGGCAGATGGACATCCTCGCGCTGTCCACGTGGCTGCGCTATCTGGAGATGCAGGGCGTGGTCGTCGCGTTCCCGCCGAACGCATACCAGGGCGACTACGTCCGGGAGATGGCCGCGGGTGTCGCTGCCGCCCACGGCACGCGTTACGTTCGCAGCGCGGAGGCGGTCCTGGACGGGTTGCCGGACGTGGAGGAGGACGCCGAAGGGCATCTGGACGCCCTCATCGAGAATGCCAAGCGGGCACTGGGGGAGGACTACGCGTACGTGCACCAGTACGCTCTGACCGAGCAGTTGGGCGACTGCCGCAACGACCTTCAGGAGTTCGGGGTGCGCTTCGACCACTGGTTTTCCGAGCGGTCTCTGTACGAATCCGGGCATGTCGCGCGTGCCCTGGACATGCTCGAGCGGGCGGGCCATCTGTACACGCAGGACGGCGCGCGCTGGTTCCGCTCGACCGCGTTCGGCGACGAGAAGGATCGCGTGGTCCAGCGAGAGAACGGGCAGTACACCTACTTCGCGTCGGACATCGCCTATCACCTGAACAAGTTCGAGCGCGGGTTCGCGCGCGTCATCGACGTGTGGGGTGCCGACCACCATGGGTACATCCCGCGGGTCAGAGGCGCGCTGCAGGCTCTGGGAGTGGACGCGCAGCGTCTGACCGTGGCTCTGGTGCAGTTCGCCGTGCTCTACCGTGACGGCAAGAAGGCGTCGATGTCGACGCGGTCGGGAGAATTCGTCACCCTGCGCGAACTGCGGGAGGAAGTCGGCAACGATGCCGCGCGCTTCTTCTACGTCCTGCGCAAGAGCGACCAGCACCTGGATTTCGATCTCGATCTGGCGAAGTCGCAGAGCAACGAGAATCCGGTGTATTACATCCAGTACGCGCACGCGCGCATCTGCAGCGTGCTCGAGGAATGGGGCGGGATCGCCGCCGACCTCGAGACCGTGCCGCTCTCGCTGCTGGACAGCCCTGCCGAGCTGGCGCTCCTGCGTCAGCTGATGGAGTTCCCCCAGGTCGTCGAGGACGCGGCGCGCGATCTGGCGCCGCATGCCGTGGCCTTCTATCTCAAGGACCTCGCTGGGGCGTTCCACAGTTACTACAACGGCGTGCGCTTCCTGGTCGAGGAGGAGCCTGTGCGCCACGCCCGCCTCGCGCTCGTGTTGGGCGTCCGGCACGTGCTGCGCAATGGTCTCGGCATGCTCGGCGTGAGCGCGCCGGAGAAGATGTAACCGGACCGGCGGCGAAGATGGCATACGCCCGCAGGCGCGGAAGCGGTCATCCCCTGCTGACTGGCATGAGCATCGGTCTGCTGCTCGGACTGGCGCTCGCGCTCGCCCTGGCCGTCTATCTCTACAGCGCCAACCCGTTCTCGCGGAACGCCGAGGAAGCGGTGCCCAAGGCGCCTGCACGGGTCGAGCCGCCCAAACCCCCTCCGTTCGGGATGCCCACCGGCGAACTGCCGCCGGCGCCACCGCCCGTACAGAGTCGCACTGCGCCGTTCGAACCGCCCCGCGACGCTGGCGAGACGCTGCGCGGCCCGGTGCCGGAGCGGGCCGGCCGCGAGGCACCGACCGCGCTGAGCCGCCCGGTCTACTTCCTGCAGGCAGGGTCGTTCCAACGTGCGGAAGATGCTGACAACCTGAAGGCGCAACTTGCGTTAACCGGGCTGGAGGCAACGATCGTCAAGGCGACGGTCGCCGACCGGGGAGTGTGGCACCGGGTCAGGATCGGTCCCTTTACCGACCAGGGCTCGCTGCAGAGCGCGCGCGCGCTGCTGCGCGACCATCGCATCGAATCCACGGTGATTACCATGACCGCGGAGCAGCTGCGCGATTCGGCGCAGGACGCGTCGCGCCCTTAACGAAGAGGAGTGGACATGCAATTGAGCAAATTCGTCGCCGCCGCCTGGTTCTCGATGGTCGCGATGCTGTGTGCCCAGGCCGTTCAGGCCCAGCAGCCCGTCGAAGGCAAGGAATACCAGGTCCTGCGCCAGCCTCGTCCGACCGATACCAGCAAGATCCTGGTCGTCGAGTTCTTCTCCTACGCCTGCCCGGCCTGCGCGAATTTCGAGCCCTACCTGCAGCAGTGGCTCAAGCGCAAGCCTGCCGACGTCGAGTACCGAGCGGTGCCGATGGCGTTCCGCGACAGCTGGGTGCCGCTCGCGAAGATGTTCTTCACCCTGCAGATCATGGGCGTGAAGGACAAGTACCACACGCGGATCTTCGACGCGATCCACAAGCAGCGCGTGCAACTCGAGAGCGACAAGCAGGTATTCGACTGGATCGCCAAGCAGGGTGTGGACGTGGCCAAGTTCAAGAGCGTCTACACCTCTCCAGGTGTGGACAGCAAGGTCGGCGCGGCCACCTATCTGGGCAAGCAATATGGGATCAACGGCACCCCTGCGATCGGGGTGAACGGAAAGTACTGGACCAGCCCGAGCCTCGTGTTCGAGGCCGGTGCCAAGGACATCAACCGCTTCTTCTCGGTCCTCGACCAGCTGGTCGCGCGCGAGCGCGCCAAGGCGCAGACGCCGGCGAAGGGCTGACCACGCGAGCCGGCCGAGTGCAGCGCAAGCGCCGGCGACTGCTTCTTGCGGCAGCGGCATTTCCCCTCGCTGCGCGAGCGGCGGAGCGGTTCGAGCCCTTCGAGGGCGTGGACTTCCGCGCAATCGCTCCGCAGCCCACCGGGGATGCGCGCCGCATCGAGGTGGTCGAGTTCTTCTACTACGGCTGCAAATGGTGTTATGAAGCGCAGCCGTACGTGGAGGAATGGCTGGCACGCAAGCCCGCCGACGTCGACTTTCGCTATCAGCCTGCAATCCGCAATACGCGCTGGCTGGTCCTGACCAAGGCGTTCTTCGTACTGCAGGCGCTCGGGGAATTGCCGCGCCTGCACAATGCGCTGTACCGCGCCTATCACCGCGATGACGTCAACCTGGAGGACGAGGCGGTGCTCACCGGCTGGGCGCTCAAGCAGGGCATCGAACTCAAGCCGTTCGAGCAGCTGCTCGCCTCCGAACAGGTCATGGCGAAGGTGCAGCGTGCCCGCGAGGCGACCTATGCCTACGGCGTCGAGGCGACACCTTCCGTGGCGATCGACGGGCGTTATCTGACCGGCAGCGGCATGGCCGGCGGCGTCGGTCAGATGATGGAGGTGGTGGAAGCGCTCGTGGCGCAGGTGCGCGACGAGCGCGAGGCTGCGCGCAGCCGGTGAGCACGCCGCGGGTGCTCATCACCGGCGCATCGAGCGGAATCGGCGAGGCGCTGGCATGGGAGTACGCGCGTCGAGGTGCGCGCCTCGGATTGGTGGCCCGTCGCGCGGAGCGGCTGGCGGCGCTCGCGCACGCCCTGCCGGGCGGATGCGCAACCTATGAGGCGGACGTGCGCGATGCGCACAGCATGAAGCGGGTGGCCGAGCACTTCATTGCGCAGCACGGCGGTGCCGACGTGGTGATCGCCAATGCCGGCGTGTCGGCCGGAACACTCACCCAGCACGACGAAGACCTCGCGGTCTTCCGCGAGATCATGGACGTCAATGTCCTCGGCATGGTGCATACGTTCTCGCCGTTCCTGGAGGCGATGCGCGCCGCGCGCGCGGGCACGCTGGTCGGCATTGCCAGCGTGGCGGGAATCCGTGGGCTCCCGGGCGCGGGCGCGTACTCGGCGTCGAAGAGCGCAGCCATCGCCTATCTCGAAAGCCTGCGCGTGGAGTGTCGCGGCACCGGGGTCAGCGTGGTGACCATCGCGCCGGGCTACATCGCCACGCCGATGACTGCAGCCAATCCGTATCCGATGCCTTTCATCCTCCCGGCCGACGTCGCGGCCAGGCGCATGCTCGACGCGATCGCGCGGCGTCGGTCGTACACCATCGTTCCCTGGCAGATGGGGCTGGTCGCCCTGGGACTGCGTGCACTTCCCCGCTGGCTCTACGACCGTCTGTTCGCCCGCGCCCCGCACAAGCCGAGGCGCGCGTCGAACTGAACCGGTTCACTGCAACCGGATGCGCAGGATGTCTTCGAGGGCAGCCAGTGCCGGCCCGGAGGCGCCGACCTTGATCGTGTGCATACCCAGCGCCCGCGCCGGCTTCAGATTGATCCCGAGATCATCGAGATACACTGCCTGGTGCGCGTCGATACCCAGCGTTTCGAGTGCGATCCGGTAGAAGTCCGGGTCGGGCTTGCGCACGCCGACCTTGCGAGACTCGATCACCACGTCGAACATCCGAAGCACCTCGGCCACTTCGGCGGCGCGTTCATCGCTGGTGGGCAGGCCGTGGCCGCTGCCGGCATTGACGTTGTTGGTGAGACAGGCGTTGCGGTAGGCGCGCCCGCAGCGCTTCAGCGCCTCGACCATCTCCGGACGGATGCGCCCGTACAGGAGTTTCACCACGTCGCGGCCGTGCACTTCGTGCCCGGCCTCGCGTGCCTCGGCAGCGAAGGCCCGGTCGAAGGCTTCCAGATCGATCTCGCTGCGCTCGAACCTCGCCCATGCATTGGTGTCCGGGTTGCGAGCGTTGAGCGAGCGGATGAAGTCGGCCGGCAGCCCATGGGCGAGCTCGTACTCGCGGAACGCGTCGAAGGGACTGTCGGTCAGCACCCCGCCGAAATCCCACAGCACGGCGCGGATGGCGTCGTTGGCCAAGATCGTCCGATTCCGCTACTTCTTCGACTTCTTGTATTGGTCGATCGCGCGCTCGAGCTCCTTGTGCTCCTCGCATGGAATCGGCGTGCACAGCTTCTGCAGTTCGGCCAGGTGCCGTTCCGCCTTGTCCAGATCGCCCACCATCAGGTAGGCCTCGCCGACGTACTCATGGGCGTGCTTGTTCCGCGGATCGAGCCTCAGCGCCTCGTCGTAGGCGGCGAAGGCGGCCTCCATCTTGCCGAGCTTGCGATTGGCGAAGCCGAGCCAGTTGCGCGCGTCGGCATTGTTCGGCTCGGCCGCCGCCACCTTGCTCAGGTGGTCCACCGCGGCACTCCAGTCCTGCCTGTCGATGGCTTCCCGCCCGGCTTTCATGTCGGCGTTGTCGCTTGCCTCGACGTCCACGTCACCCATGTTGGCATGGGCAAGCCCCGCGCAGAGCGCGAGGATCAGGGTGAGCTTGTATGCACGCATCGTGTCTGCCTCGTCGTGTTCCGGACTACCGTGTCGTCGCGCTGCCGAAGAAACCCGCCGCCTCCAGCTCGTCGGCGAGGGCACGGTAGTCCTGGGCGCCCTGGCTCGACGACGAGAAGGCGAAGATGTCCTTGCCGTGCATCGGACTCTCCGCCAGCGCCACGTTCTCCTTGATCACGCTCCTGCACAGGCGAGCGCCGAAGCGCTGCTGCAGCGTGCGGTGGATCTCAGCCGTCAGGCGCCGGCGTGCGTCGTAGCGCGTCACCACGACGCGCCGTTCGAAGCGCTTGCCCAGTCGCGTCTCGAGCACGTCGAGCGCGGCCGTGAGCTTGTTTGCGCCTTCCAGCGACAGGAAGTCCGCCGCGACGGGCAACAGGACGCGGTCGGCTGCCAGGAGCGCATTCAACGATAGCACGCCCAACGCGGGCGAGCAGTCGAGCAGCACCGGCCGCGCGGCCGACAGCGCGGCGAGTCCCTCCTTCAGCCGGCGCGAGATGGTCATGTCGCTGCCATGCAGTGCCTCGATCTTGGACAGGTCGAAGGAGCCGGGGATGAGGTCGGCGCCGGAGGGATGCTGCCGGACCAGTTCCGTCAGAGGCCTTCCGTCCTTGAAAAAGGCATACAGACTGCCTTCGCGCGGGACGTTGCGCAGCCCCATCGCCAACGTGAGGCTGGCTTGCGGATCCAGATCGATGACCAGGGGATGACGCTGGCGGGCGCTCAGCGCCGCAGCGAGGTTCAGAGTGGTCGTAGTCTTGCCGACGCCGCCCTTCTGATTGAATACCGCGACGATGCTCACCGCCGGCCCCGGCCGGGGGTGCACCGCACGGGCCACGTGGGCGAACCCGGATGGCGGGCGGCAGATTGCGCCCGCCGATGCGGTCGACTATTCCACCGTGACCGACTTCGCCAAGTTTCGCGGCTTGTCCACATCCGTGCCTCGTGCAAGCGCCGCATGATAGGCCAAAAGCTGCAGCGGCACCACGTGGAGGATCGGGCTGACATATCCGCGATTCTCGGGCAGGCGCAGGATGTGAACGCCCTCGGATTCGGGCACGTGGCTGTCCGCGTCGGCGAACACGTACAAGACGCCGCCGCGCGCGCGCACCTCCTGCAGGTTGGACTTGAGTTTCTCCAAAAGAGTGTCGTTCGGCGCGATGGCAACTACCGGCATGTCGTTGTCCACCAGTGCCAGCGGGCCATGCTTGAGTTCTCCCGCGGGATAGGCCTCGGCGTGGATGTAGGAGATCTCCTTGAGCTTCAGCGCGCCTTCGAGCGCGATCGGGTAATGCACGCCGCGGCCCAGGAATAGTGCGTGGTGCTTGCCCGCGAAGTGCTCGGCCCAGCGCGCGATGGCGGGCTCGAGCTCCAGCACGTTGTTGATCGCGGCAGGCAGGTGACGCAACGCACTCAGGTGGGCGCGCTCGCCCGGCTCGTCCAGCCGTCCGCGCAGCTTGGCCAGCACCAGGGTGAGCAGGAACAGTGCGGCGAGCTGGGTGGTGAACGCTTTGGTCGAGGCGACGCCGATCTCTGGACCGGCCCGCGTCAGGAATCGCAGCGCAGTGCTGCGCACCAGCGCGCTCTCGGGCACGTTGCAGATGGCCAGCGTGCGTTGCTGCCCGAGCGCCTTGGCGTGATGCAGGGCGGCGATCGTATCGGCGGTCTCGCCGGACTGGGAGATGGTGATGATCAGCGCGTTCGGATTGGGCACCGTCGTGCGATAGCGGTACTCGCTCGCGATCTCGACGTTGCAGGCGAGCCCCGCGACCGCCTCCAGCCAGTAGCGCGCGACCATGCCGGCATGGTAGCTCGTGCCGCACGCGATGATGGTCACGGCGTCCACTCCGTTCAGCACCTGGCGCGCCTCGGCACCGAATAGCTCTGGAACCACCGTACTGGCCCCGGTGACCATCTCGAGTGTGGCCGCCACCGCCCCGGGCTGCTCGTAGATCTCCTTCTGCATGTAGTGGCGGTACGGTCCCAGTTCCACCGCATCGGCGGACAGCGTGCTCTCGTGGACCGGCCGGCGCACTTCCTTGCCCTCGCCGTCGAGGATGCGGTAACCGTCGAGGCGCATGTCGACCACATCGCCTTCCTCGAGATAGACGATGCGGCGCGTGACCTGCAGCAGCGCGGAAGCGTCCGAGGCGCAGAAGTTCTCGCCCTCTCCCAGTCCGAGCAGAAGCGGGGCGCCTTTGCGCGCAACCACCATCCGTCGCGGATCTTTCTGGGAGACCACTGCGATGGCATAGGCGCCGATCAGCTCCGAGACCGCGCGGTGCGTGGCCAGGCACAGATCTTCCGTGGACCGGTAGTGGTAGTGCACCAGATGGGCGACGACCTCGGTGTCGGTATCGGACACGAACCCGTAGCCCAGCCCCGCGAGCCGTTCCCGCATGGCCTCGTGATTCTCGATGATGCCGTTGTGAACCACCGCCAGTCCGTCGTCGCTGATGTGCGGATGGGCATTGCGCTCGCTTGGCGCGCCGTGCGTGGCCCAGCGCGTGTGCGCGATGCCGAGGTGGCCGCTCACGTTCGCTTCGGCAGCCATCTGCGTCAGTGAGGCGACACGTCCCACGCTGCGCACCCGCTGCAGGCTGCCGTTGACCACCGCGATGCCGGCGGAGTCGTAACCGCGATATTCCAGCTTGCGCAGGCCTTCGAGCAGGATGGGAACGACGTCCCGTTTGGCGATCGCGCCGACGATTCCGCACATGATCTGTTGGTCCTAGACTGACTGCAGTTGGGCGATCGTGAACGATCGCCGGATAACGCTCATCCGCCCCGCTTGCCCTTGACCGGCCGTTTCCAGCCGGCGACCGTGGATTGGCGACCGCGCGCGACGGTCAGCTGCCCGGCGGGCGCTTCCTTGGTCACCGTGCTGCCCGCGCCGATCGTGGCATCGCGCCCGATGGTCACCGGTGCGACCAGGGCGCTGTTCGATCCGATGAAGGCGCCGTCCTCGATCACGGTCTGATGCTTGTTGGCGCCGTCGTAGTTGCAGGTGATGGTGCCGGCGCCGATGTTGACGTCCTTGCCGATCACGGCATCGCCGAGGTAGCTGAGGTGGTTGGCCTTGGAGCCTTCGCCCAGCGTCGCGTTCTTCAATTCCACGAAGTTGCCTACGTGGGCGTGTGCCGCCAGCACGGCGCCGGGGCGCAGCCGCGCGTACGGGCCCACGCTGCAGTCGGGCCCGATGCGTGCCCCTTCCAAATGACTGAAGGGCGCGATCGTCGTCCCGCTCTCGATCGTACAGTCCCGGATCACGCAGTACGCGCCGATGCGGCAGTCGCCGCCGATCGTCACCCGACCCTCGAACAGGCAGCCGACGTCGATGGTGACGTCCTGCCCGCAGTCGAGCTCCCCGCGCAGATCGAATCGAGCGGGATCGGCCAGCGTGACACCGGCGGCCATGAGCGCGCCCGCACGATTGAGTTGATGCTGCCGCTCGAGGTCGGCGAGCTGCTCACGGCTGTTCACGCCCTGAATCTCCCAGGCGTCGCCGACCGTCTCAGTTACCACCGGCACGCCGGCGGCGATCGCCATCGGCACGATGTCGGTCAGATAGTACTCGCCTTGCGCGTTGTCGTTGTTCAAGCGTGCGAGCCAGTCACGCAACGCGGCGTTGGGCGCGGCGATGATGCCGGTGTTGATCTCGCGCACCTGCTTCTGCTCCACACCTGCGTCCTTCTCCTCGACGATGCGCACGACATGGCCATTGCCGTTGCGGATGATGCGACCGTAACCCGTGGGATCGTCCAGAATGGCGGTGAGCAGGCACAACGCTCCCTCGTGGGACAGCACGCGTGCCAGCGTATCGGGGCGGATGAGCGGCACGTCTCCGTAGAGCACCAACGTCGACCCCTCGGGCGGCAGATGCGCAAGAGCCTGCTGCAGGGCGTGCCCGGTTCCCAATTGCGGCTCCTGCAAGGCGAAGCGGATGCCACGCTGCGCGAAGACGCCCGGTACCGCATCGCCGCCGTGCCCGTACACCACCACCAGTCGTTCCGCGGAGACGGCGGCGGCCGCGTCGAGCACATGTTCCAGCATCGGCTTTCCGGCGATGGGGTGCAGCACCTTGGGCAACGCGGAGCGCATCCGGGTGCCTTTACCGGCGGCCAGAACGACGACGGTGGGTGGATTCATCGCAAGCTGCAATCGGTTCGAGTGGAGAGGGAATTCGCCGGGCGCGGATTATCGCATGGGGCATCGCACGCACCGCCTGCCGGTGTGCCGCGCTTCACGGGGCGCACGGACGGCATCGTGCGCAGCAGCCGTCTTGACCCTGTAGGTGTGCCCATTCGATGAATGCATCCTGAAACTCCTGCGCTGCGGCGGCGCCCGGGTGATTCACGATCGCAACGACCGTGAGCCAGTTGCCTGCGCGGTTGCGCACGTATCCGGCGACCGCCCGCACGCCGCTGAGATAACCGGTCTTGATGTGCGCCTGTCCCGCGGCGGCCGAGTTGCCGAGCCGGCGCCTGACGGTTCCATCGACGCCGACGATGGGCAGCGATGCAACGTACTCGGGCATGAGCGGACTGGCGAAGCCTCGAAGCAAAATCCGGGCAAGCGACCTGGCACTGATGCGCTCCGTGCGCGACAGCCCGGAACCGTTCTCCAGCACAAGCTCCGGCGCGTCGATCCCCGCGTTGCGCAGCCATTCCCCGACCACCTCCGCGGAACGCTGCGCCGTCGCGGGACCGGCCTGCACTCCCGACAGCGACAAGAACATCTGGCGCGCCATCACGTTGTTGCTGAACTTGTTCATGTCGCGGATGAGCTCCGCCAGGGGCTGGGACTGGACCGACAGCAGCCGTCGCGCCTGCACGTCGACCGGCTGGGCCCGGACACCTCCTTGGAACTGGCCGCCCAGGTCGGTCCACGTCAGGCGAAACAGGGACAGGGCGTACTCGTCGGGCGGGAGCAGCGCGAAATTGCGTTCATGCTCGCCGCAATCCTTCGGAAATACACCCGTGAAGGTCAGGCGCGGCACCTCGATCTGCACCTGGGGGCGGTCCGGCATCGCAGTGCAACTGGCCGCGCCCAACGCGAGCTGGTTTGCGATCTCGATCTGCGGGAAGGGCGGTGTGGTCAGGATCTGCACGGTCCCGCTGTCGGGCTCCGGGACGAACTGCATGCGCACCGACTTGTAGTTGAACAGCAGCGCGTCCGGAATGACGTTGTAGGGTCGGCTTGGCTCGTTGTCGAAGCGCGCCGGATCGCTATGATCGAGCTGGAAGTGTGTGCGGTCGAGTACGAGGTCACCGCGGATGTCGCGCAGTCCGCGCGAGCGCAGTTCGGCGAGCATGCCGGTGAAGCGTTCGAGATCGAGCTTGGGGTCGCCGTATCCCTTGAGTGCGAGATCGCCGTAGAGCGTGTCGCCGGCAAGCACGCCCTGCGCATAGGCCTCTGTCGTCCAGGTGTAGGACGGTCCGAGGAGCTCGAGTGCCGCAAGCGCGGTGACGAGCTTCATGGTCGACGCAGGATTCATCGGCACGTCGGCATTCCACGCCAATACAGGCATGTCTCTGTCCACCTGCTGGACATAGAGCGCCACCGCCTCGCGCGGTATGCCGGTCGGCGCGAGCGCGGCATGGAGCGGCGCGGGCCAGCTTCCGTCGTGTTGCGCGTACGCGGCGAGTGCGATGAGCAGGGGGAGTGCAAGAACGAAACGCACGGGCGCGAGAATCTTCTGCATCGTGACCGGCATTCTAGTTCAGGCGCATCCCCAACCGTGCGTCGGCGCGGCGTGGGTTTATCGCACGCGGCGCGCC
>JAEZCG010000043.1 GCA_023430065.1 Pseudomonadota bacterium
AACCACTTCTTGCCGTCCGGCGCGACTGCGGTCGACTTGCCCGGCGTGCCGCATCCGCACCCCGGGCCGTGCACGTGCTCAAGCTTCGACGTACCGCATCGGCTTCGGATACGGGTTCACCTGCCCCGAGCTGGCGCCCTGAGCCCGCGCCCCGATCGAGCCTGGCGACACGCCGGCCGCGAGGGATTTTGGTGCAATGCACAATATTGGCTTGACTCGAGCGATTTCGGCCCTATACTTGCATTGTGCATCGCAGCATAACGGCTCCGGTTATTCAACGCATGACGGTATGGAGGCAGTACATGGTTCAGCTCAACGATCAGTTTGCAGCACTGGGAAAGGCGCAACTGGATGCGGCGCTCAAGGGCGTCGAAGTCACCGTCGATGCGCTCGGCCGGCTCACGGATCTGCAGTTCGAAACGGCCAAGGCGGCCTATGCGGAGAGCACGCGCATGCTGCGCCAGCTGGCCGCCAGCACGGACCCGCAACAACTGGTCGCGCTCGCCACCGGGACCGCGCAACCGGCCTGGGAAAAGACCTCCGCCTACGCGAAGTCGGTGTACGACATCGTCTCGAGCGCACAGGGCGAAGTGGCGGCCTTGCTCGAGCAGCACGCAGCCGAACTGAACAAGACGGTCGTGGTGGGACTGGATGCCGCGGGCAAGGCTGCAGCGCCGGGGTCCGAGGGTGTGGTCAGCGCGCTCAAGTCGGCTGTCCAGTCGGGCAACGTGTGGTATGAGACCGCGGTGAGGACGGCACGGCAGGTCGCCGCGGCGACCGAAGCGAGCATCGTCAGCGCTGCCGCGCAGGCAAGCCCGGCGCGCCGCAAAGCCGCCTGATCGGTTCTAGCGTGGAAGTGAACGGCGCCTGACCGGCGCCGTCTTTTTTGGCGATACCCCGGTAGATCCGCGCCGGCTCAATTTCGGGCGCGCGCGTCCTGCTGACCGGTTGACGGCGGCCAGGCGACGGGCGCGAGGCGCGGGCCAACGACGCGGTCGCGCCCCCCTGCCTTGGCGGCGTAGAGGGCGTTGTCGGCCGCCTTGATCAGTTCATCGACGCGCTGCATGTCCGGCTCTCGCATCGCCACGCCCACGCTCACAGTCACCGTGCAGCGCACCTGGCCGCACTGGAAGGCGGATTCCGCGACAGCCCGGCGCACGCGCTCGGCAAGCGCCATCGCCGTATGGAGATTGGTGTCGGCGAGCACCAGGAGGAATTCCTCTCCACCCATCCTGCACACCACATCCTCGGTACGCACCGCGCGCCGCATGGCGGCGCCCAAATAGCGCAGGAG
This sequence comes from Pseudomonadota bacterium, assembly GCA_023430065.1. Classification (GTDB taxonomy): domain Bacteria; phylum Pseudomonadota; class Gammaproteobacteria; order Burkholderiales; family SHXO01; genus SHXO01. The sequence continues at coordinate 1,295 of JAEZCG010000043.1, forward strand.
CGCATCGCCCAGATCGTGCCCGTGCGTGCCGTTCACGTTCTTGAAGCCGTCCACGTCCACCATCAGACAGGCGAGCGGACGGTGGTTGCGCGAGGTCGCGGCCCACTCCTGTTCCAGCCGCTCCATCCCGTGGCGCCTATTGGGCAGTCCGGTCAGTGCGTCGGTCAGTGCAGCCTGCTGCAGGCGCCGGTTGGCCACCGCGAGCTCCGCCGCGAATCGGCGCATGTTCTCGTTGTCACGCTGCGCTTCGTCCTGAAGGTGCACCACGCGCAAGCCGGCGCGCAGCCGCGCTGCGAGCACGCGCGGGGTGAACGGCTTGGTGATGTAGTCGTCCACGCCGGATTCGAACGCCTCCACCAGCTGGTCGTCCTGCTCCAGCGCGGAGAGCACGATGAAGTAGATCTGCTGTCCTTCCTCGCTCTGGCGCAGCGCCTTGCACAGACTGATGCCGTCCATCCCAGGCATGGTCCAGTCGGAGACGATGACCTGGGGGCGGATGCTCAACGCCTTCGCCAAGGCCGACTTGCCGTCGTGGGCGGTGAACACCTTGTAGCCCAGCCCGCGCAGCAGGTGCTCGAGCACGAGCAAGGTGGGACGGTCGTCGTCCACGGCCAGGATCGTGAGCGCCTCCTGCCCCGCCGGCGTGGCCACGTCCATCACGGGCTTGGGGGGTTCGGCGGCCGCCTCGATGACCTGCTCGAGCGGCGGCACGTCGCGCGTCGGCACGTCCAGGACCTTTCCCCACTCGTTCCATTCGGCCACCACCTGCGCGGTCAGGCCGGTCAGCGCCCGCTCCTCCAGCCCGAGCTTCGCCGCAGCGAGAATCAGGGACGGGACGGCGCCCATGCGCCCGCTGTCGTCCGCCAAGCAGTAGTCGGCGATCTGCCGAGCATGCTTGAGCAGATCGCACAGCAGCCGCTCGCGCGTGCCTTCGACCAATGCGCAATCCTCCGCGCGCTCGTGGTGGTAGACCGCCTCGATGAACACCCTGGGCAGATGCCAGTCCTCGAGCAGGGCCGCGGTCAACTCGTTGTGATCGGTGGCGAAGCGGTCGCGCTCGAGCGCGGCCATGACGGCTGCGTCGGGAGCAGGACGAATGGAAACGAGTTCGTCCACCTCGCTCGGGTAAAGGGTCGCAAGCGCGAGCCGTCCGACACCGGCCAGCAAGCCGCAGGAGAAAGTCTCCTCGGGCGAGGCGCAACGCACGCCTTGTGCGAGCGCATCGGCGGCAATGGCCATGGCCAGCGAGTGGGACCAGAATCGCTGGTAGTCGAATACCCTGCACATGCCGTCGCGATACTGGCCGAGCAGCGAGAACCCGAGCACGAGCTGGCGAACGGTGGAGACGCCGACCATGCGCACCGCATCCGGTACGGACACCACCGGGCGTCGGGTCCCGTGGAGTGCGGAATTGGCGAACTTGATGAGCCGGCCCGACAACGCTGGATCGGCGCGCACCGCGCGACCGATGTCCTCGACGCTGATCGTCTCCCGTCGGCACAGTTCGATCACCGCCATGGCCACGCCCGAAGGAGAGGGCAACTTGCCGGTGGTCTTCAGCTCAGCGAAACGGGAATCGGCGATCACCTGGATGGATGGGCAGACGGTCGGGCGCACTCGCGAATTCGCCAGGCTCAGCCCGCGTGGCCCACCTTCCCCGAAAGTCGGGATGCCTGCCTCATTACGGTGATGTCCCGGAAAACTTGATGCGGGGCTTGCGCCCGCGCCCTGGAATCGCTTTTGCCAGCGTGCTGCACGCGGCCCGTCTCGATCGGCGCAGCGAGCTCTGGTAGCATCCCTTCACCCCGGGCGCACACCAGACGCCGCGCCTCGGGATCCCGCACGCGCGCATGGACCTCACACGACCGGATTCTCGATGCGGGCGGTATCGCTCCGGCAACGCTCGCCCGGCCCCGCACGCGATTTCAGTCGATCTCGCCTACGCGATGCGGCGTGCAGACAGCGGCGATCTGCACGCCTTCGGCCTCGAGCGCGGCGCGCAGGCTGCGCGCCAGTTCCACGGCGGCGGGACCGTCCCCGTGCAGGCAGATCGTGTCCGGCCGGATCGGCACGCACGTGCCGTCCATCGCGGTGACCGTGCCCTCGAAGATCATCTGGCGCGCCTGCGCGAGCGCGGCCACCGGGTCGCGCACGAGGGCATCGGTGCGCGTGCGAGGAGTGAGGCTTCCGTCGGCCTGATAAGTGCGATCCGCGAACACCTCGTTCGCCACGCGCAGTCCGGCCGCGCGCCCGGCATCGATCAACGCACTTCCGGCCAGCCCGACCAGCACCAGCGACGGATCGAAGTCCCGGACCGCCTGTGCGATCGAGGCCGACAGGCGCGCGTCCCGGGCGGCCATGTTGTACAGGGCGCCGTGCGGCTTGACGTGCCAGAGCTCGGTTGCACAGGCCTTGCAGAACGCGTGCAAGGCACCGATCTGGTACAGGACGAGGTCGTACGTCTCCTCCGGCGTCACGCGCATCTCCCGACGTCCGAACCCCTGCAGGTCGGGGAGCGAAGGGTGAGCACCGATCCGGACCCCGCGTTGCGCCGCGCGCCGCACCGTCCGATGCATCACGCCGGGATCCCCGGCATGAAAGCCGCAGGCGATGTTGGCCGAGGTCACCTGCTCGAGAATGGCCTCGTCGTCGCCCATCCGCCAAGCACCGAAGCCCTCGCCGAGGTCGCTGTTCAGATCGATCCGCTTGTCCATGCTGCCGCCTCGCACTGCGTGCCGCCGTTTACGAGCTTCCGTCCCGGCGCCGATCTTGCCCGCGGCAGCCGCGTTTGCCAAGCGCACTTCCACGATGCTCGAGCGATTCGGTTCTGACCGCTGGCTGGCGGCCTTGCTCCTCGTGGCGTGCCTCCTGACGCTAGTCGCGCTCGGCGCGCAGCGCCACCTGAGCCGCGTCGCGGACGCGCTGGAACGGCGCCACGTGCTGCACGGCCGGATAGACAGCCTGGTCCGCCTGCGCCACGCACTGGCCGAGAACGAGATCGCACGAACCAGGCTCGCGACGGGCGCGGGTCCCGAGGTCCGCACGCAGCGGGAGGATGCGCACATGCAAGTCCTCGATCGGCTCAGCCGGCTGCAGGCGTCGTACGCGGGAACGATCGACCCGCCCGAAGCACTCTCCCGGATCCAGTCGGCCGTCACCCGAGAGTTCGCGCCGCCTGCGTCGGCGCAACAGGCAGTTGCCGCGCCCGGTGCATCCGCTGCCGCGGTTGCGGCATACCGCGTGCCGCGCGCACGGCTCGATGCCGACCTTGCCGAACTCGCGCACACTCAGCAGGCGGAACTGGAGCGTAGCGTGCGCGCCATCCACATGCAGACACGCGAGTTCGTGCAGCGTGTGACGTGGGTCATGGGTGCCGGGGTTCTGCTCGTGCTCGCCCTCGGCGCGCTCCACGCACGCGGGGTGCGCATGCGCGCGCGCGCGCACGATCGCGCAGCCGAAGTACAGCGCGTGCTCGAGCACCGTCTCGAATCTCTGCTCGAGCACATGACCGATGGTTTCGTGGCGCTCGACCGCGACCTGCGCTTGCACTCGGTGAACGATCGCGCCTGCCTCCTGCTGCGCAGCCCGCGAGAGGAACTCGTCGGCCGCCCGGTCTGGTCGCGTTTCCCTGACGATGCCCAGGCGACTTTGCGCAGCGCGTGCGAGCGCTGCACGCGCGACGGCCAGGCGCGTCACCTGGAGGTTCACCATGAACCGTGGCAGAGCTGGTTCCAGGTGGACATCTACCCCGCGCTCGAGGGGCTCACGTGCCTCTTCGGCGACATCACGCAGCGCAAGCTTGCCGAGCGCACCCTTCGACAGAGCAAGGCGCAGCAGGAGCTCGCGCGCTGGGAGGTCGGCGTGTGGGAGTGGGATCTGCGACGCGACGAGGTCTACCTGTCGCGCGAGTGGAAGAGCCAGCTCGGCCATGCGGACCACGAGATCGACAACGGTTTCGTCGAATGGGAGCGGCGCCTGCACCCGGACGATCGCGAGGAGGTGATGCGGCGGCTGCGCGCTGCGGCCTATCATGCGGCCCCAGGGGAGCGATTCGAGCTCGAATACCGCATGCGACACAGGGATGGGAGCTATCGCTGGATCCTCAGCCGCGGCATGCTGCGCAGCGATGCCTCGGGCGCGCCGACGCTGCTATGCGGCGTGCATCTGGACATCACCGACCGTAAGCGCGCGGAACAGGAGCGCAGCACGGTTCAGCGCCGGCTCAAACACATCATCTCCTCGATTCGCGACGGATTCGTCACGCTCGATCGCGATTGGAACTACACCTACGCCAACGACGCCGCCGCCCACCTGCTCGGACGCAGCCGCGAGGATCTGATCGGGCACAATGTCTGGGCGCTGTTCCCCGAGATGCGTCACCTGCCCTTTCATGACGCCTGTGTGCGTTGCATGCAGCAGCGCGAGCCGGTCCAGCTGGACCAGTACTACGCACCCCACTACCGCTGGTATCGCAATCACTTCTATCCCACGGACGACGGCATCGCGATCTTCTTCGAGGATTTCACCGCACGCAAGCGCTTGGAAGCCCAGCTTGCCGACGAGCGCGAACGCTACCGCGCGACCTTCGAGCAACCGGCCATCGGCATTCTTCACGTCGCCTTGGAGGGAACGATCACGCGCTGCAACGAACGCATGGCAGAGATGCTCGGGTACGAGCGCCTGGACCTGGTCGGTCAGGATTTCGCCCGCATCCTCGCCGAGCCGCAGCCCGGCCTGTTCCTGGAAGACGTGCAGGATCCGGCACGCGGCCGGGCACGCCGCCTGGTGCAGTGCAGGTTTCAGCGGCGCGGCGGGGAGTGCTTCTGGGGCGAGATGACGCTCGCGTTCGTTCCGGGCGAGGGAGAGCGCTCGGGATACGTGGTGTGCATGGTGCACGACATCAGCGACCGAAAACGCGCGGAGGCCCTGCTCGATGAGTCGCGCAGGCGCCTCGACGCCTTCGCACAGCAGCTGACGGAGGCGATCGAGCAGGAGCGCGCACGCATCTCGCGCGAGATTCACGACGAGTTGGGCCAGGCGCTCACGCGCCTGAAGATGGACCTGGGGTGGATGCGCCGCCGCCTGGGCGAAAGCGGCCAGAGCTCCGGACCGGTGGCGACGCGTGTGGTGGAGATGGGCCGCTTCATCGACGAGACGCTGGTGAGCGTGCGGCGACTCGCCACGGAGTTGCGTCCCGCGCTTCTCGACAACCTCGGCCTGGCCGCAGCGCTCAACGCGCAGTTGCGACAGCTGGGCGCTCAGGCCGACATCGAGGTGACGCAGCATCTTGAGTCCGACCTTCCACTCACCTCGGAACAGGCCACCGGGCTGTATCGCATCGCCCAGGAGGCGGTGACGAACATCGTGCGCCATGCCGGCGCGCGCAGCGTGCGCTGCGCATTGTTCCTCGACGACGACGGCGTGACCATGGAGATCCAGGACGACGGCTGCGGCTTCGACCTCAGCCTGCCGCGCCAGCGCGGCTTGGGACTGGTCGGAATCGCAGAACGCGCCCGGCTCCTGGGCGGATCTGCGGCGGTGGAGAGCGAAGCGGGACGCGGCACCCTCGTTCGTGTCCACTTGCCGGCAGCGACGGCCCGGCGCGGAACGATGGCGGGCTGACCTACCCCGTCATGCCGGGACCGGGTGCGGCGCATGCTGTACCGATGGCATGGACCTCTGGCCTGTCATACCCTATGCCGCTGGCTTCGCGCTGTGGGCACTCATCCTGGTCGTTGCCTGAGCGCCGCGCACGCTAGGTCTGCGCACGCATGCGGAGCGCCTCGCGCATGCGGGAGAGTTCGCGCTCCCGTTCCAGCAGCAGCGTCTGCGCCTCATCCAACTCCACCGCCTGGAATCGCACGCGCGCACCGGCGGGCATCTGGGCCAGCAGCGGCAGATCGGCGCCGATGACCTCGCCCAGACGCGGGTAACCGCCGGTCGTCTGCCGGCTGGACATGAGCACGATCGGTTCGCCGTCGGGCGGCACCTGGATCGTGCCGAACGTCACCCCCGCGGAGACGACGTCGAATGCCGCTTCGGGAATCATCAGCGGACCCATGAGCCGGTAGGCCTGGCGATCGGAGTTGCTGCCGATGCGGTACTCGCTGCTCAGGAAGGTTTCCCGCGCGGCATCGCGGAACCGGCCCCAGTGGCGGCCGCGCACGAAGCGCATGCGATGTGGCCCCGGCATCAGTGCCTCCACCCGCTCCGCGGCCGCCCAGGGCGGATATGCCATCGGCGCGCGCGTCTCGCGCAACCTGCGATAGAGCGAAGGATACAGACCCGGAATCGCGGCGCCGGTGGACAGCAGGTCGCCGCGGCGCAAGGCACGTCCCTGCCAGCCGCCGAAGCCTCCGCGCAGAAACGTGCTGCGGCTGCCGAGCACCGGATCGATGTCGAACCCGCCGGCCACCGCCAGATAGGCACGACAGCCGCGGCGGCAGGGTCCGAAATCCAGGGCGCTGCCCGCACGCACGACGACGGGTCTGGCCTTGGGGAGCGACTCACCGTTCACGCGCGCCTCGAAGTCGGCCCCGCACACGGCGAGCAGCGTGTCCGCATTGATGGTGAAGCCGGGTCCCACCAGCGTCATCTCCAGCGTGGCCGCATGCTCGTCGTTGCCCACCAGGAGATTGGACAGCCGGTGTGAGAACTCGTCCATCACACCGCCGACCGGCACCCCGAAACGCTGGTAGCCCCAACGCCCGAGATCCTGGACAGTGGTCAGAATACCCGCGCGCAGTACCTTCAACGCCACGTGAGACCTCTCAGCGTCCTTCCGCGAGCAGCTGCTCGTAGCGCTCCGGGGTGATGGAAACGAACCGCACCCGGTCTCCGGCCTGCAGCAGGCTCGGCGGCGTGCGTCCAAGGTCGAACAACGAGATGGGTGTGCGTCCGATGACGTGCCATCCTCCCGGACTGTCCAGCGGATAGATGCCGGTGTGTTCGCCCCCGATGGCCACGCTGCCACGCGCGACACGCGGCCGGGGCGTCGCGCGCCGCGGCGTGACCAGCCGCTCGTCCAGCCCGACCAGATACGGGAATCCCGGCATGAACCCGAGCATGCCGACATAGTACGTCGGCCGCGTATGCAATTCGACGACCGACGCGGGCGCGAGCTCGTGCGCCAGGGCGAGTACGCCGAGGTCCTCCCCGTATTCGCCGCCATAGCACACGGGCACTTCGAGGAGCACCCCCGCAGCCGCTTCACTCTCGCCGAGGGAGTCGAGCACAGCCTGCAGGCGCTCCTGCAGCAGCGCATAGGGAACAAGACCGGTCTCTTCCGCCCCCGCGTTGCCCTTCACTGCTACGGGATCGTAGTACACGGTCACCGAGGCGTATGCCGACACCGCTTCGTGCACGCCTGCGAGCCGCGCGGCCCCCACCGCGTCGGCGATGCGACGTGCGAGGGCGGCCGAGGATTCGCCAACACGGCCACCCAATTCCATCACCAGTGCGCGGTCGCCGAGCGGGAAGAAACCGATGCGGCCCGCACGCGGCCGGGACGGCGGCTCGCTCATGCTTGCCCCGTCATCCGCCGCAGCCGTCCCCCTCCCGGCTCGGCACACATTCTGTGCGCGAGCGCTGAGCGTTGGAGACGCAGCGATAGACCGTGCCGCGGCAGGTCGCGCACCAGGCGGTCTCCGATCCCATCCTCGAGAAGCGGCTGGGAATGATGCTGACCTCGCGTGTTCCGCACTGCACGGCTTCGGCGGTCAACTTCTCCTGAGAGGCGCAGCCCGCGAGCAGGGCGCCGAGCACGATCGGAGTCGAGAGCAGTGCACGCATAGGCGCAGCGAGGACGGGGAAACGCAGGCGAGGCACGGGCGCGGATCAGGAGTGGATGTATTGCTCCAGCTGCTCGATGACGAAGCGCTGCTCGGAAATGACTTCCTTCACCACATCGCCGATGGAGACGACGCCGACCACGCGATTGTCGGCGAGCACCGGAAGGTGGCGAATCCGCTTGTCGGTCATCAGTGCCATGCACTGATCCACGGTCTGTTCCGGCACCACGCACACGACCCGCGCAGTCATGATCTCCCGCACGAGCGTCTCGCGCGACGACTTGCCGTACAGGATCACCTTGCGCGCGTAATCCCGCTCGGAGAAGATTCCTTCCAGCCGTTCGCCCTGCATCACCACCAGGGCGCCGACCTCATGCTCGGCCATCAGCCCGAGCGCGTCGTAGACGCTCGCGTCCGGAGAGATGGACAACACCCCATGCCGTTTGCCTTCGAGCAGTTGCGCAACTGTCTTCATGGCATCCTCCTGGTGCCGGGCCTCGTGTCGGACCGTGCCGGAAGTGTAGACGAGCGCGCGCGCCGCTGCCAGTGCGCGCACCCTGCTCCGGTCCCGTGGCGCAACCCGCTGTGTCGTAGACGGCCGGCGCAGTGCCGGACCGCACCAGGACGCCTCCCGCACGCGCAACCCCGCGTCGGCTTCGAGGACCACCACGTGTCACGGCGATCGGCACGCGCACGGCGTCAGCCGGCCGTGGCGAGTTCCGCCCAAACGCGCTCGAGGCGCTTGAACGAGACCGGATAAGGCGTCTTCAATTGTTGCGCCCAGAGGGACACGCGCAGCTCCTCCAGCATCCAGCGGAACTCCTCCAGGCGGGCATCGTGCACGCCGCGGGCGCGATCCGCGTTCAGGCGCCCCTGGTAGGCCTGCCACCAGGTCTGGATCTGCTGCATCCATTGCGCGTCCTTCGCAGGGTTGAGCGCAAACTTGTCCAGCCGCAGATGGATCGCGCGCAGATAGCGGGGCAGATGCTTGAGACGCGGAAGCGGTGTACTCACCACGAACCCGGGCGGAAGCAGTTCCTTGAGCTGCCCGCGGATGTCGTTCATCGCCCGCTGCCAGACCGGCACCCCGGGCTGGTTGATGCGCGGGCGCAACGTCTGGTATTCGGCCAGGATCTCGCTCATGACGCGGCAGACCTCGCGCGCGACGTCGCTCAGCCGGGTCTTGGCCTTGGCCACGCGCGCCTGGAAGGCGGCGGCATCGCGCACCGGCTCGTCCTCGACGAAGAAGGCGCGGTCGCAGATCGCGTCGGTGAGCTCCTGGCGCAGTCGATCGGAGACGGCACCCTTGTCACCCGGTCTGCCGCCCTCCAGTTCCAGCAGCAGGGCATAGCGCAACGCCATCTCCTGCAGGCCGGGCAGGCTGCGAGCAAGGTACTTGACCTGCTCGGGCACTGCCAGCTGGAACAGCCGGCGGAGCCCCCGCCGCGTGGCCGCGTGCGCATCGTGCTCGGAGTCCATCACCACGAGCGCGACACTGCTACCTTCGTCCACGATGGCGGGGTAACCGATCAGCTGCTGCCCGCCGCGACTGAACTCGATCTGCTCGGGCAGCACACCGAAATCCCATTCGGTGATGCCCTTGCGCTCGAAGGCGTTGCGCGCCCGCTCGCTGAACTGCTTTCGCGCTTTCACGCCGAGCTGCGCACGCAGCGAGGCCAGATCGCGCCCCATCGCCAGCTCGCGGCCCTCGTCGTCGTCCACCACCCGGTAGTTCATGCGCAGGAACGGCGGCAGGTCGTCGAGCTTCCAGGCCTCCGGCGGCACCTCGATGCGGGTGAGCAAGCGGATCGACTGGGTGAGCCCTCCCGTGAGGCTGCCCTCGCCGATGCGCAGGTGCTCCAGTAGAGCGGTCACGTACTGAGGAACGGGGACGAAGCTGCGGCGCAGGGTCTTCGGCAGACCGCGCAGCAGATGCGCGATCTTGTCGCGCAGCAGTCCGGGCACGAGCCACTCGCAGCGCTGTTCGTCCAGCTGATTGAGCAGATGCAGGGGCACGGTCATGGTGACGCCGTCCAGCGGATGCCCGGGCTCGAACTTGTACGACAGCGCGTAGACCACCCCGCCGATCTCCAGCGCCTCCGGGAAGCGCGCCTCGGTCACCTCGTCCGCACCGTGACGCATCAACTGCTCGCGCGTGAGGAACAGCAGCTTGGGATCCGCCTTCTCCGCCTCGCGCCGCCAGCGCTCGAACTGTTGCCCGCTCCAGATGTCGTGCGGCACGCGCGCATCGTAGAACTCGAACACCCGCTGCTCGTCGACCAGCACGTCATGACGGCGCGACTTGTGCTCCAGCTCCTCGATCTCGCGCTTCAGATCCTCGTTGTGCGCGAGGAACCTGCCCTGCGTGTTCAGCTGCGCATGCACCAATCCCTCGCGCAGGAAGATCTCGCGCGCACCCGCCGCGTCGACCGGCCCGTAGGCGATCTTGCGCCGCGAGACCACCACCAGCCCATAGAGCGTCAGGCGCTCGTAGGCGTAGGCCTGCGCGCCGGACTTTTCCCAGTGCGGATCGTGATAGGTGCGCTTCACCAAGTGCGCCCCGACACGCTCGAGCCACTGCGCGTCGATGGCCGCGCACGTGCGTGCATACAGCCGCGTGGTTTCCGTCAGTTCCGCAGCCATCAACCAGGGCGGCCCTTTCCTGCGCAGCGGCGAACCGGGAAAGATCGCGAACTTGATGGCACGCGCGCCCAGGTAGACGCCGGCCTCGTCCGATTTCGCGCCGATGTTGCCGAGCAGGCCGGACAGGATCGCCCGGTGCAACTGCTCGTAGGTGGCCGGCGTCTGATTGAAGCGCCAGCCGGACTCGGACACCTGAGCGTGCAGCTGGCCGTGCAGGTCGCGCCACTCGCGCAATCGCACGTAGGACAGGAAGTTGTCGTGGCACAGCTGGGCCAGCTTGCGGTTGGACTTCTTGTGCGTCAGCGCATCGTCGAAGAACTTCCACAGCTCCAGCAGTCCGAGGAACTCGGACCGCTCGTTGGCGAACTGCGCGTGCGCGGCATCGGCCGCCTCGGCCTTCTCCATCGGCCGGTCGCGCGGATCCTGGATCGCCAGACCGGCCGCGATCACCAGCATCTCGGTGAGGCAGTTCTCGTCGCGGGGCCCCCCGCACAATCGGCCCCGGGCGATT
>JAEZCG010000151.1 GCA_023430065.1 Pseudomonadota bacterium
GCGCGTGCAGGCCCGGATCGTCGACGTCGAGGAGCCGGTCGAACTCCTCTTGCGCGCACTGCGGATTGTCGCGCAGCCGCTGCAGGCGATAGGTGGTCTCCGCCCACGTGCGCTGCAGCGCATGGCCGGGCGCCTCGTACAGTGAACGCGTGCCCTGTCGGAGGATGAGGCGGCCAGCCCGATTGGGCGTGCCGATCGCATGGCACGCGTGATCCAGGCCGGCGGAGAGGAAGGCCGCGTTCACCTTGTCAGCATCCCGCCGGCGCACCTGCATCACCGCCCCGAGCTCCTCGCTGAACAAGGCGGCGAGCAACGGTTCCTGCGCCGGACCGACCACACCGGGCAGCGCATCGACATCGACCGTGATCCCCACGCGTCCGGCGAACATCATCTCGCACAGCGTCACCAGCAGCCCGCCGTCGGAGCGGTCGTGATACGCGAGCAGGAGGCCCGCGCGATTCAGTGCCTGAACCAGCTCGAAGCATGCGCGCAGCGCGTCGGGCACCTCGACATCCGGCGCCTCGTCGCCCAGTTGCCCGAACACCTGTGCGAGCGCCGAACCGCCTAGCCGGTTGCGGCCATCTCCCAGGTCGATCAGCAGGAGCAGGCTGTCCTCCTCGGCCGCGAGCTGCGGTGTCAGGGTGCGGCGCACGTCCTCACAGGGTGCGAAGGCGGACACGACCAGCGACAGCGGGGCGACCACCTCGCGCTGCTCGCCGTCCTGTGTCCAGGAAGTCTTCATCGACATGGAGTCCTTCCCGACCGGGATGCTCACGCCCAGGGCCGGGCACAGCTCCATGCCCACGGCGCGCACGGTATCGAACAGCACCGCGTCCTCGCCCGGATGTCCAGCAGGCGCCATCCAGTTCGCGGACAGCTTGATGTCGCCGATGCATGCAATGGGTGCGGCGGCAATGTTGGTGATCGCCTCGCCGACCGCCATACGGCCCGACGCGGGCCCGTCGATCAGCGCAAGCGGCGTGCGCTCGCCCATCGCCATGGCCTCCCCGTGCTCCGTGCGGAACCCCGCCAGGGTCACGGCGACGTCCGCGACGGGCACCTGCCAGGGGCCGACGAAAGGATCCCGGCTGCACAGCCCGCCGACGGTGCGGTCGCCGATGCTGATCAGAAAGGACTTGTCCGCCACGGCCGGCAGTCGCAGCACACGGTCGACCGCCTCGGACAGTTCGATGCCGCCGAGTTCGAGCCGTGGCAGTCGACGTTCGAGACGCCGTGCACGCCGCATCATCCTGGGCGGCTTGCCGAGGAGCACCTGCAGATCCATGTCCACCGCGTGCTCGCCCAGCAGGCGATCCTCGACCACCAGCTGGGGCGATTCGGTGGCCCGACCGATGACCGCGAACGGACAGCGTTCGCGCCGGCACAGGCGTTCGAACACCTCCAGGCGATCGGCCCGGACCGCGAGCACGTAGCGCTCCTGCGACTCGTTGCACCAGATCTGCATCGGCGACATGCCCCGCTCCTCGATCGGGATGTCACGCAGCGCGAAGCGGCCGCCGACCCCACCGCCATGCACGAGCTCGGGCAGCGCGTTCGACAGCCCGCCTGCTCCCACGTCATGGATCGACAGGATCGGATTGTCCTCGCCCAGGGTCCAGCAACGGTCGATCACCTCCTGCGCCCGCCGTTGGATCTCAGCGTTGCCGCGCTGGACCGAATCGAAGTCGAGATCCTCCGCGTTCTGCCCGGTGCCCATGCTGGACGCCGAGCCGCCGCCCAGACCGATCAGCATCCCGGGTCCTCCCAACTGAACCAGTGCCGCACCCGCGGTGAGCGCCTTCTTCTCGATCTGGTCGGCGGAGATGTTTCCCAATCCACCGGCGAGCATGATCGGCTTGTGGTAGCCGCGACGCTCGCCGGCCACGCTCTGCTCGAACGTGCGGAAGTAGCCAAGCAGGTTGGGCCGTCCGAACTCATTGTTGAAGGCGGCGCCGCCGATCGGTCCCTCGATCATGATCTGCAGGGCCGAGGCGATCCGGCCGGGCTTGCCATAGTCCTGGCCCTCCCACGGCTGGAGTGCGTCCGGGATGCGCAGGTTGGAGACCGTGTACCCGGTCAGGCCGGCCTTCGGCTTGGCGCCGCGGCCCGTCGCCCCCTCGTCCCGGATCTCCCCGCCGGCGCCGGTGGCCGCGCCGGGAAAGGGCGAGATCGCGGTCGGATGGTTGTGCGTCTCGACCTTCATCAGGATGTGCGCCGGCTCCTCGCCGAATCGGTAGACACCGTCGGCACGCGGGAAGAAGCGCTCGGTCGTCGTGCCCTCGATCACGGCCGAGTTGTCGGCATACGCCACCAGCGTCCCCTGAGGGTGCACTGCATGCGTGTTGCGGATCATGTCGAACAGCGAGCGCTGCATCGGTTCGCCGTCGATCGTCCAGTCGGCATTGAAGATCTTGTGGCGACAGTGTTCGGAGTTCGCCTGTGCGAACATCATCAGTTCGACATCGGTGGGATTGCGACGGATGCGCTGGAAGTAATCGAGCAGGTAGGCGATCTCATCCTGCGCGAGCGCGAGCCCCATCTCCACGTTCGCGCGCGCCAGGGCTGCGATGCCGCCACCGAGCACGTCGACGCGTGCGAGCGGCGCCGGCGCCGTCTCGGCGAACAGCGCATCGGCCGCCTCCACATTCGCCAGCACGGTCTCGGTCATGCGGTCGTGCACCAGGGGCACCAGCAACGATCGCTCGGTCTCGGTGGCCACGGTACCGTGTGCGAACTCGAAGGTGAAGGCGGTGCCACGCTCGATGCGTTCCACCTCCTCGAGTCCGCACTGGTGCGCGATGTCGGTCGCCTTCGACGACCAGGGCGAGATGGTGCCGAGGCGCGGCACCACGATCAGGGAAGCGGGACGTTCGCGGGCTGCGGATGCCGGCCCGTAGGTGAGGAGCCGCTCGAGTACTGCGAGGCGCTGCGCCGAAAGCGGCTTGCGCAGCTTGACGAAGTGCCAGTAGCGTGTTTCGACGCTTCGCAGGGCCGGCAGCGCGCCCCGAATGGACTGGAGGAGTTTGTCTAGACGGAAATCGGAGAGCGCGCGGCGGCCGGGCAACCGTAGGATGGTAGGCATCGAGGTCTGACGACGGTGAGGCGGAATTATACGGAATCTCTATCATTGCCATTGGAGCCTTCCCGCATGCATAACCTCACGTCCCGTCCTGTCTATCGCATCGCAGACGTGCGCGCCATCGAAGCCGCCGCCGCTCAGGATGCCTCGCCCGGCCTGATGGAGAAGGCCGGACTGGCCGCGGCACGCGCGGCGCAGGATCGCATGCTCGCCGTCGGACGCAACGTGCTGGTGATCGCCGGGCCGGGGAACAACGGCGGAGACGGCTTCGTCGTCGCGCGCCACCTGTTACAGGCCTGGTATCGCGTACGTGTCGTGTTCGCCGGCGACGCCGAGCGCCTCCCTGCGGATGCGCGCGCCGCCCACGACGCCTGGCTGGCCGCCGGCGGCACGATCGCGTCCCGCCTTCCTGAGCAGCCCCTCGACCTGGTCGTCGATGCACTGTTCGGGATCGGCCTGACGCGCGCACCCGACGGCCCGCATGCCGAGCTGATCGGCTGGATGAACCGCCAGCCTGCGCCCGTGCTGGCGCTCGACATTCCCAGCGGCCTATCGGCGGATACCGGTGCGGTGCTCGGCTGCGCCGTGCGCGCGGCCCGCACCGTCACCTTCATCGGACTCAAGCCCGGCCTGCTGACGCTCGACGGTCCCGATCACGCGGGCGTGATCGAGCTTGCCGACCTCGGCGTGGACGTGGCCGCGCTCCGCCCGGCGGTCGGGGAGACGATCGGCGCGACCTCGATCACGCACGTGCTCGCGCCGCGGCTGCGCAACAGCCACAAGGGCAGCTTCGGCAGCCTCGCCATCATCGGCGGAGCGTCGGGCATGACCGGCGCGGCGCTGCTCGCCGGCCGCGCTGCGCTTCAACTGGGCGCGGGGCGCATCTATCTGGGGCTGCTGCACAGGGATTTGAGCGTCGATGCGCTGCAGCCCGAGTTGATGCTGCGCGAGGCGGATGAGGCGGTCGAGATGCCGCATCTGAACTGTCTGGTAGCCGGGCCGGGCTTGGGACAATCGCCGCCTGCCCGCAGCGCGGTCGCGCGCGCGCTCGAGCGCGACCTGCCGCTGCTGATGGATGCCGATGCCCTGAATCTGCTCGCTGCACACGACGTCCTACAAGACGTGTGTCGCGCGCGCAAGGCGCCCACCCTGCTGACTCCGCATCCGGCCGAGGCGGCGCGCCTGCTCGGGACGACGACGGTCGCCATCCAGTCGGACCGCGTGGCGAGCGCGGTGGAACTGGCGCAGCGCTACCGAGCCGGCGTGGCCCTCAAGGGCGCGGGGACGGTCGTCGCCCAGCCCGATGGACGCTGGTGGATCAACGGCACGGGCAACCCCGGCCTGGCCAGTGCCGGCATGGGCGA
>JAEZCG010000072.1 GCA_023430065.1 Pseudomonadota bacterium
ATTGGCGCGCCCGGAGCGATTCGAACGCCCGACCCCTTGGTTCGTAGCCAAGTACTCTATCCAACTGAGCTACGGGCGCGCAACGGGCGAATTGTAGCAAAATCCGACCGCCTCTCCAATCGCTTACCGCCCTCCTCCCTCCGGCCAGGGCGCGGATCCCGCTACCATTGCAGGGATGAATCCGGACGATTCGCTGATCGCCTTCGAGCAGGCTCTGGCGGAGCAAGGCATCACCCGAACTGGGGGGGCGCCGCTGGTGCCCGGCAATCGCCTGCGCATCCTGCGCGATTCCACCGAGAACTACCCGGCCTGGCTAGAGGCCATCGCCGGGGCACGGCGCTACGTGCTGTTCGAGAACTATATCTTCGGCAAGGACAAGGTCGGGCAGCGCTTCGTCGAGGCGCTCGCCGAGAAGGCGCGCGAGGGGGTGCGGGTGCGCCTGATCTACGACTGGCTGGGATCGCCCTTCTCCGCCGCCCTCTTCCGTCCGCTGCAGGAGGCCGGCGGCGAGGTGCGCTGCTTCAACCCGCCTCGCCTCGACAGTCCGTTCGGCATGCTCACGCGCGACCACCGCAAGACGATCTCGGTCGACGGCGAGGTCGCGTTCGTCTCGGGTCTGTGCGTGGCGCGCCGCTGGGCCGGCGATCCCAGCCGCCGGATCGAGCCGTGGCGCGACACCGGCATCGAGATTCACGGGCCATCGGTGCCCGCCATCGAACAGGCATTCCTGCGCGTGTGGCAGGCGATCGCGCCGGACGAGAGCGGCTTCGAACTGGGCGATCGCCCCCAACCTGCCGGCGACGTCAGTGTGATGGTCGTGGCGAGCGAGCCCAACCGCGGCGGACTCTATCGGCTCGATCACTTCATTGCCACCGTCGCGCGCCAGAGTCTTTGGCTCACCGATGCCTACTACGTGGGCACACCACCGTACGTCGAAGCGCTGCGCGCGGCGGCGCTCGACGGGGTGGACGTGCGCCTGCTGGTGCCCGGCTCCAGCGACCTGCCGGTCACCCAGGCGTTCACGCGCGCCGGATACCGTCCGCTGCTCGAGGCCGGCGTGCGGGTGTTCGAATGGAACGGCAGCATGCTGCACGCGAAGACTGCGGTGGCAGACGGGCGCTGGGCGCGCGTGGGCTCGTCCAACCTGAACCTGTCGAGCTGGCTGGCTAACTACGAACTGGATCTCGCCGTCTACGACGACGACTTCGGTCGGCAGATGCAGCAGATGTACGAGGAGGACCTCACCCGCTCCACCGAGATCGTGCTCAGTCGCCGCAAGATCCGCCCGCGCGGCGCGCGCCGGGTACACCTCCAGCCGCTGCGCGGCAGCGCCAGCCGGGCCGCTGCCAGCGCGCTGCGCATCGGCAACACGGTCGGCGCGGCACTGACCAATCGCCGGGTGCTGTCGGGCTCCGAAGCGGTGACGATGGCGAAGTTCGCCCTGGGCTTCCTGCTGGTCGCGGCGCTGGGCATGGTGTTTCCGCGCACGCTGGCGATCCCCGTGGCGCTGCTGCTCGCGTGGTTCGGGGCGACACTGCTGCTGCGCGCCTGGCGGATCAGGCGACGGGCGCGTCGCGAGGCGGCTGAGCAGGCGGAACAGGACAGGCGACGCCTGGCAGGCAAGGGCTAGTGGGCCAGGCAACGCCCATTCAAGCGTGCAGTCGCTTGCCGCGCCGGGGCGACGCGGCAAGGCCGGCGAGCTTTAGAGCGAACGCCCCTGCCCCTGCCAGAAGTGCTGCCAGCCGGCACGGCCGGGGAGCTGCCCGCGCGCGATGGTGCGCGCCGGGGGTTGGTCGGCGGACCGAACCCGGAAGCCCTCGCCCGCGTTCACCGTCAGGCAACCGCCGGTGTTGCACACCTCGATCGCTCCGGCACTGACCTCCCCGACCAGCCGTCGGGCCAAGCGCAGGGAATAGTCGGTGCCGCGGATGCCGATCGTGGCAGTCGGACTGTCCATGCGATAGGCCTTCGGATGCCGCGCGCCGATGGCGCCGGTGAGCGTGCGCAGGCCGCCCTTGAGGAATGACAGCCCGACCCTGTTCTCGGAGTCGCCCTTGCCGACGTAGCGGTAGCGATCCACACGCAGGCTCGACTCCGGCTGCAGCGCGACGACTGCGCCATCCTTGAAGCGCAGTCGCACGCGTCCGCCCACGCCGGTGGTGACGGTCTCCTTCTCGTCGATGGTGTCACCCTTGCGCAGCGGGCGCGATTCGCCTCCGGCGCTGGCGCGCACCTGTCCCATCGAGAACACGACTTCACCGGCTGCTGCGGCCATTGCGCCTTGGCTGCCGAGCACGAGCGCCGCCGCGAGTAGGAGGCGTTTCAGTGCGATCCTCCGCGACTGCGTGTTTGCTAACTGGTGCGCGCCATGCAGCGATCGAGCGCTGCCTGGAGCTCGCGAATGCGCGTGTGCGCATCGTCGAGCAACTCGACCAGGACATCCTCGCGGCGCACGTCCGTGGTGCGCGCGACCCAGTCCGTGCTGCGACGGCAACGCCACGGCCCGCCTTCGTTGCGCGGGGCGGAATCCTGCCCAGGATGGCTGGAACGGCGCAATGCAAGATACTGACGCTCTGTCATGACTCGTTCCTCCTCGACCGGATTACCGCTCGCCTCGAGAGGCGAGCGTAGTCAACTTGTAGCCTTCCTTGCCTGTTCCGGCAAGACGATGTTGATCTCGAGTACGTCGAGATTGTCGCCGCGCTCCATCTCCACTTTCACCGACCCCGGCGTCACCGGGACGTAGCGGCCGATCACCTCGATCAGGTCCTTCTGCAGGCGCGGCAGCCACTCCGCGGGCGTACCGCTGCTGCGCTCACTGGCGATCAGCACCTGCAGCCGGTCCTTGGCCACCGATGCCGAACGCGACTTCGACCGGAACAGCGCCCTGAGCAGAGACATCACTTACCTCCGAACAGGCGCTGCAGCAGTCCGCGCTTTTCCGCCGCGGTAAAGCGCAGCGGCACGTCCTCACCTAGAAAACGCGCCACCACGTCCTTGTACGCCTCCGCCACCGGCTGGTCGCTCATGTGGATGGCGGGCTGCCCCTGATTGGAGGCGTGCAGCACTGCTTCCGACTCGGGAATCACGCCCAGCAGGGGGATCTTGAGCAAGTCGCGTACGTCGTCGTGCGAGAGCATCTCGCCCGTCTCCACCCGCTTGGGCGAATAGCGCGTGAGCAGGAGATGCTCCTTCACCGGTTCGCGACCTTCCTTCGCACGCCGGGATTTCGCCTGCAGGATGCCCAGGATGCGGTCGGAGTCGCGCACCGAACTGACTTCGGGATTGGTGACGATGATCGCGTCGTCGGCGAAGGTGAGCGCCATGACTGCACCGTGCTCGATACCCGCAGGCGAGTCGCACACGATGTACTTGAAGCCCATCTCGCGCAGATCGTTGATGACGCGCTCGACGCCCTCCTCCTTCAACGCCTCCTTGTCGCGCGTCTGGCTGGCCGGCAGCACGAACAGGTTTTCGCTGTGCTTGTCCTTGATCAGCGCCTGATTGAGGCTCGCCTCCTCGTTGATGACGTTGACGAAGTCGTACACCACGCGACGCTCGCAGCCCATGATGAGGTCGAGGTTGCGCAGCCCTACGTCGAAGTCCACCACCGCCGTCTTGTGCCCCCGCAGCGCCAGCCCGCTGGCGAAGCTCGCGCTGGTCGTGGTCTTGCCCACGCCTCCCTTGCCCGAGGTCACGACGACGATTCTCGTTTCACTCATGCGTGCGGTCTCTATGAATATTGTTCTATGGTTGTGTCAGTACGCTCAGGCGTCCACCAGGGGACTGAGCAGGATCTGGCTGTGACCGTTCTTCGTCTCCAGGCTGGCGCGGATGGCCTTGCCGCGCACCTCGGCGGGCAGGCGCTCGAACGACTTGTACACGCCGGCCACGGACACCAGTTCCGCCTCGAAATCGAGTGCGAAGATCTGCGCGTCCTGATCGCCGCTCGCGCCCGCCAGGGCACGCCCGCGCAGCGGTCCGTAACAATGGATGTTCCCGTCCGCGATCAATTCCGAACCGGCGCTGGCACCCGCGAGCAGCACCAGATCGCCGCCGCGCGCGTAGATGCGCTGACCCGATCGCACCGGTCGATCGACCACCATGCTCGCACCGGCAGGAGGCGCCACCGTAGCCGGCTTCGGCTCGACCGGCTTCTCCGCAACCGGTTCCGGCGCGGACGCCGATCGAGGTGGCGGTTCGGCCGGACGTGCACTGGCAGCGGTCGCGGGCAGCATCGCCAGGCCCAGTCCGCTCATTTCACCCGCCTGCTCCTCGCGCGCGCCGATCACGCCGACCGGGATGAGGCCGAAGCGTCGGACCTGCGCGACCAGCCACGTCAGGCGCGGCGGGGTGTCGCCCAAGGCGGACAGATCGATCACCGCAAGCCCGCCGGCGAGGCTGTCGCCGGCCTCGCCCACCTTCGCGGCGATGTCCGCCTCGAGCGCGGCTTCGTCCGCGCTGCTCAACGCCAGCGTGATGACCGGCACGGTGGTACCGCGCAGTCGAAACGATGGGGCCTTGCGGGTCACACGGGTCAACAGCGCCAAAGCTCCGTGCAGGTCAAGACGTGACAGGCCATCTC
This sequence comes from Pseudomonadota bacterium, assembly GCA_023430065.1. GTDB lineage: Bacteria > Pseudomonadota > Gammaproteobacteria > Burkholderiales > SHXO01 > SHXO01. The sequence continues at coordinate 4,586 of JAEZCG010000072.1, forward strand.
GCCGGGGCGGCATGGCGCGGACTTCGTAGAGGGCATTCGGGAACGCGGAGGGACAGAGCACCCTCGACGTCGACGCGACGAGAAGGCGGATCCGAAGGAAGGCTCAGTAGGGGCCAAGAAGACTCGATTGCCGAGCACCGTTGCCAACGAGGCGAATGATACAGCGAACGGCCCGGTTTTACGATCACCGTGCAGCACGAGCGCCGCGAATTGCGCGCGTCGCGATCGGAAACGAAAAGAGCCGGCGCGAAGCCGGCTCTTGCTTGATCTGGCGGAGAGAGAGGGATTCGAACCCTCGATACGGGTATAAGCCGTATAACGCCTTAGCAGGGCGCCCCCTTCGGCCTCTCGGGCATCTCTCCGGCGAACGCGAATTATACCTGAGCGCCCTCCTCCCGGCCGCCGCCGGCGCGTTCCTGCGCGCGGATCTTGGCGACGATGTAGGCGGAGTGCGGCACGTAGAGGAGATCGGCGATCTTGCGGATCACGTGCTGCTCGTGGGCCGAGAGCCGCGCGTCGGCATAGGCCGCCTGCCACAGCAGCTCCACGATCTCCTGGCGCTCCTCCTGCGAGTAGTGCTGCCGGATGAGCGAGGTGAACTGGTAGTAGTCGGTGGCTTCGCGCGACTCGGCCTCGGCGAGTGCCAGCAGCGAGTGCGCCTGGTCGGCGGTGAGCGAGAAGCGCTGCCGGACCGCATCCACCACGGCCGCGCGCTCCGCCGAGTCGATCCCACCGTCCCGCCGCGCGACCTCGGCCACCCGCGTCGCGGTGGCGA
>JAEZCG010000235.1 GCA_023430065.1 Pseudomonadota bacterium
TTCCTGCGCTGCTGGCCGAGGTGAACGAGGCCCGGCGCGTGCTCGGCCTGCCCGCCGCGCGCCTGCTTGCACGAGGCATGGAGCGGCCGGTACGCCTGGACGAGGTCGAGCGGCTGCTCGCGACCGACACGCTGGTGGTCGACGGCGGCCGACGAGGCGTGCGCGTCGCCGGTGGCTGGACGCCGCTGACGCGCAGGCCGGTGCTGTTCGCGCTGCTGCACGCGCTCGCGGAAGGGTGGCCGGGAGACGTGACACGCGAGGCACTGATCGCGCGTGCCTTCCGCGTGCGCCGGCCAGACGAATCGCACCGTGCGCGGCTGCGCGTCGAGATCGGTCGGCTGCGCGGCGTGCTCGCGGCATCTGCGTGCATCCACGCCACGTCGGGAGGCTTCGTCCTCGCACCGGTGACGCGTGATGTCGTCCTGCTGGCCCCGCTCGTCGAGGGCGAGCAGGCCGCGCTGATTGCCCTTCTCGCCGACGGCGCGGCCTGGTCCACCTCGGCCCTCGCGCGTGCGCTCGGCACGAGCCAGCGCACCGTTCAGCGGGCGCTCGCGCAACTCGAAGCCGACGGGCGCGTGCGTTCCAGCGGCCACGCGCGCACGCGCCGCTGGCTGTCGCCTTCGCTGAACGGAATCACGACGATGTTGTTACTCCCTGCTGCGCTGCCGCTTGCGTAGAGTGGTCGCTCGCGCCGCGTTCAGGCGCAAACTGCCAGGAGCAAGACGATGACGAGTCAAGCACAGAGAAGCGAAGTGCGCGCGGCGGAGATCGTACGCGAGTACGGCCCCTTCCCAGGGGTCGAGCGCATCCATGGCGTCACCCACGACGGTCGCCACGTGTGGGCCGCGACCGGCGAGAAACTCGTCGCCTTCGACCCCGCGAGCGGAACGACCGCGCGCGAGATGAAGTGCACGAGCGATGCCGGCACCGCGTTCGACGGACGCTACTTCTACCAGATTGCCGAAGCGCGCATCGACAAGATCGATCCCGCCACCGGCGAGGTGGTCAAGTCGATCCCCGCGCCCGGCAAGGGCGGGGATTCAGGACTGACGTGGGCGGAGGGGAGCCTGTGGGTAGGTCAGTACCGGGATCGCCGCATTCACCGCATCGATCCGGAGACCGGTGCGGTGCTCCGGACCATCGAGTCCGACCGCTTCGTCACCGGGGTGACCTGGGTGGACGGCGAACTGTGGCACGGCACCTGGGAAGGGGATGAGAGCGACATCCGCCGCATCGACCCGCAAGACGGCGAGGTGCTGGAGCGCCTGACGATGCCGGCCGGGACCGGCGTGAGCGGCATGGAGTCCGACCAGGGCGACCTGTTCTACTGCGGCGGCGGCATGAGCGGGAAGGTGCGTGCGGTGCGGCGGCCCAAACGATCCGCGGCGTGATTTTCACGCTGAGTCGTACCGGGGGTCCTGCACATCGCCGTGCAGCGACAGGGCCTTCACGGCGTGTGTGGATGAGCGGGGCGGCCGCCCGCCTGCTCGGGGCCAGCGAGGCGTTGCTATGCCGGCTTGCCCCACGAATCGCGCAGCGTCACGGCGCGGTTGAACACCGGCGCACCGGCCTTCGAATCCACGCGGTCCGCCACGAAGTAGCCGTGCCGCTCGAACTGGAAGTGCTCCTCGGGCTTCGCGTCCTGCAGAGCCGGTTCGAGATAGGCGCGGATCACGCGCTTGGCATCCGGATTCATGTCGTCGTGGAAGTCGCGCCCGCCGGCACCGGGGTGAGGCACCTTGAACAGGCGGTCGTACAGGCGCACCTCGGCCGGGTAGGCGTGCCGTGCGCTGACCCAGTGGATGTTGCCCTTGACCTTGTAAGTGTCCGCGCCCGGCGTGCCGGACTTCGAGTCCGGGAAGACCTCGCAGTGCACGGCGGTGACGTTGCCGTTCGCATCCTTGTCGGCGCCGGTGCACTTGACCACGAAGCCGAAGCGCAGCCGCACCTGGTTGCCGGGGAACAGTCGGAAGTAGCCCTTGGGCGGGTTCTCGGCGAAATCCTCGCGCTCGATCCACAGTTCGCGCGTGAACGGCATGGCGCGCTTGCCCCAGTCGGGCTTCTGCGGGTGGTTGGGGGCTTCGCAGGTCTCGCTCGCGCCCTCGGGGAAATTGTCGACGATCAACTTGATTGGATCGAGCACCGCCATGCGGCGCGGCGCGCGCTCGTTCAGGTCGTCGCGCATCGCATCCTCGAGCACCGAGTAGTCGATCCACGAGTCGGCCTTCGACACGCCGATGCGCTCGGCGAACAGGCGGAAGCCCTCCGGCGTGTAGCCGCGGCGGCGTGCACCCACCAGCGTGGGCATGCGCGGATCGTCCCAGCCCTCGACGTGCTGCTCGTCGACCAGCTGGATCAGCTTGCGCTTGGACAGCACCACGTAACTGAGGTTGAGACGGGCGAACTCGTACTGCTGCGGCAGCGGCTGCCTGAGCAGGCCCAGTTCGGCGAGCCGCTCGTTGATCCAGTTGTAGAGCGGGCGGTGATCCTCGAACTCGAGCGTGCACAGCGAGTGCGTGACGTTCTCGAGCGCATCGGAGATGCCGTGCGCGAAGTCGTAGCTCGGATAGATCGGCCAGGCGTCGCCGGTGCGATGATGGTGCGCATGACGGATGCGGTAGGCCACCGGATCGCGCAGGTTGATGTTGGGGGCGGCCATGTCGATCTTCAGCCGCAGCACGTGCGTGCCGTCCGGGAACTCGCCCGCGCGCATGCGCTGGAACAGGTCGAGGTTCTCGTCCGCGCCGCGGTCGCGATACGGGCTGTTGCGACCTGCCTCGGTCAGCGTGCCGCGGAACTCGCGCATCTGCTCGGCGCTCAGGCTATCCACATACGCCAGGTCGGCACGGATGAAGGCCCGGGCGAAGTCGTACAGGTGCCCGAAGTAGTCGGAGGCGTGATACAGGTGTTTCCCCCAATCGAAGCCGAGCCAGTGCACCGCGTCGAGAATCGACTCGACGTACTCGGTCTCCTCCTTCACCGGGTTGGTGTCGTCGAAGCGCATGTGGCACACGCCGCCGTAGTCGCGCGCCAGCCCGAAGTTCAGGCAGATCGACTTGGCGTGACCGAAGTGCAGATAGCCGTTGGGCTCCGGCGGAAAGCGGGTGCGGATGCGGGCCGGATCCGGTCCTCCCTGGGCCTGCTCCGCCGCCGGTCCGGGATGACCGATCCAGGTACGCGAGGCGTAGCGGCCGGCTGCCAGGTCGGCCTCGACGATGTTGCGGATGAAGTTGGTCACGTGGCCCTCGCCGCTGGGCGGCGGGGCCTTGGGGGAGACGGACATGCGAGGGACGCGATGCGGTGATGGAAGCGGGGAATTCTACTGCACCGCGGCAGGCGCGACGCCCATCGGGGAGTAAGCGGCGGACGCGACACGCCGGCCGCGCGCGGCGCCTCCGTTGCTCGTCCTCGCTTCCGGCCCCGAGGCGTGCGCCTAGAAGAGACTGGCCCCGCCGCAATTGGCTTCGCCGCCATTGACCTTCCAGCTGCTCGGCGTGCCTGCCTCCACGCAGTCCGCATAGGTGGGCCCGGTTCCCCCTCCCGCTGCGTATGCCGAGAACTGGAACGTGCCAGAGTCCGGGCGCCCGTCATCGATCTTGCGGTCGATCTCGGCGAGGATCTCCACGGGAATCTGATTGCCTGTCTTGAGGTTGTGCTTCAGCGTGCCCGGCGTGGTGGTGGTGCCGCTTCCGTAGATGCCGTCATGCACGAACTCCAGGTATGCGCCATACGGGCTCTTGGGCGTGTTGTCGTCAGTGGCGGTGTCGGTGTCGGCGGCGGCCACGTAGCTGCCGTTGAGGAACCCTGCCCCGCTCAGATGTGCCCAGACGAAGATCTCCTCGTGCGGGGTGCCGCCGTCTCCCTTCTCGATTCGTCCATTGCCGTTACCGTCGGGGCATCCGCCGCTGCAGTCGATGTTGCTGCTCGCGGCGGTGTAGTCGCCCGGAAGCGCCCTGAACCGGTCCTGGAATCCGAAGAACGCCGCCTTGATGCCGTCCTGTTGTGCGATGAGGCTGCGCACCCTGGCGCCGGTGATCAATTCCTGTCCCTTCAGCACGCCGCCGAGCAGCAAGCCGATCACTACCAGGACGATGGCAATCTCGATGAGAGTGAAGCCGCGACTAGTCCGCAACATGGGTGAGCTCCTGATGGTCATGACATCGGTGGACGGGATCGAACCGGGATGCGATTCAGGTGATTCCTTGCGAGAACAATGCCAACGACATGCTGGCGATCGATGGGATCCAGCGTGCCGTGAATTCAAGGACTAATTCCCCAGCCGGGCTTCGGTTGTGCCAGTGACGCGACGCACTGTCGACGGCGACGACGAGTTCCGGGCGTCGCGCAACTCGGCAAGCCTGTGGGCCAGGAACCGCGCTTCGTTGGCGTCGTGCACGGTTCCGCTGAGCAACATCCCGCCCAGCAGCGCCTGAGCCGCATCGTGCTCGCCCAGATCCTCATGGAGGAAGACGGCCATCTGCCGGGCCCACCCGGGCATGGCGATCGAGGATGGGGCGCGGGCGAGGTCGGTGGCCAGTGTCAGCGCCAGATGCGGGTCGAGAAGCCGGTGCCGAGCCATGATGCTCGCATGGGCGAGCCACGGCCAGCGTGTGGAGAGATCCTTGCCAGCCTGCAGACGCACCAGATCGATCATCGTGCGTTGACGGGCCGGGTCCGGGACCTGTGAAAAGACGTGCGAGGCGAGCAGCAGCGGATAGTGGCCCACGGGATCCAGCTCGAGTGCAGCCGACAGCCATTCCGACAGGTGCCCGTAGTCAAGGGCCGCAAACCCCGAGGCAGGCGCGGCCTGATCCTCGGCGCTCTGCAGGCTCAGTGAGATCAGGTACGACGCTGCAGCGTGTTCGCCCAGTACGAAGGCGTCAAGGGCTGGACCTGCGGGCGCGGGCAGCAGCATGGCAGGAGCGCGCTGGACACGACGTGCGTGATGCGACCAGGTGCATTGTGCCGCGAGGGCCAGGATGATCGCGATCCATACTGCAAGGCCGGCGTCCCGCATCGGCCGCAGCGAACTGCGTTGGGAGAGGAGTCGGGGCGCGCGCATCACATGCCACGACGCTTGAGGTCGTGAATGCCCGCGGCGGCGGTCAGGACCAGAGTGATCGCCGTCTGCATCGCGGCAGCCCCGAGATCCGAAGGCGCGGCGGCCGTGTCGGCCAGCCACTCGGCGCGTGCGAAGCGCGACAGGTCCGGCAAGACACTTCCCAATAGCTGAACGGCGATGCTGCCAACCTGCGCAAACGCGCCGTCATCCGGGCGCAGACGCGACGCGGTCAGCTGCTCGAAGCCGGCAATGCCGCGCGCCAGAAGGTACACGCTCCCGCACAGCAGCGTGGCGAGAAGAAATTGACGTGTGCCAAGTGCGCAGAACAAGGCGACTCCCGCCATGAGAGAAAGCTCGCCGAATAGCAGCGCACACCATGTCGCGATCCGCTGCGCGTCGGCAGCACCGATCGCGGCGGCGCCGGTCAACGTCGCGACGACAAGCGACATGACGCAGAATGCGGCGAGCTTTCCGATGTAGATCGCCGAGCCGGGAGTGGGAAGCGCGAGGGCGAACTGGACCGCCGCGTCGTTCAACTCGCGCATGACGCTCGCGATGATGTACTGACACAGCAGCGCGACCACGGCGAATCGGCAGGTCGACGCCAGAAACACCATGCGCACCCGCGCGCTGTCTGCAATCGCAATCCGTTCGACGAGAAAACTCGCAACCGCAAGCGTGACGAGCGTCAGCGCGATCGTCCATGCGAGCCGCGTGCGTGCGCCCTCGAGGAGGGTGAAGCGGGCAATCGTCCAGACGTGCTGCCACCAGGACGGCGTGGTCCGGACGTCGAGGTCACGACTATGCAGCGCCATGCGCCTCCTCGCGGGGTGCGGCCGGCCGTGCTCAGGGGAGGTGTCCGGCGGCGATCAGCCGGCTGGCCAGGATCGACTGGGGAATCCAGGCGACCAGATCGTCGAATTCACCCCCTGCGGCGCCGATGGGCACCGCGCTGGTCCGGGCGTAGAACGGCTCGGATACCTGGCCGTCGTGCGTCGCGTTCGCATCCTCGTCCACGTTCGTCGACGAACCGTCGCTATACGTGCTGCCGTCGATTCCGACTCCCCAGTGGTCAGGCCCGTGCGAAATCACGACGGCAGCGACTTGGTCGGCGAGGATGATTTCGCTTCCGCCGGTTCGGGTCATGATTCGCTTCACTCCCGACGTGGACAGGGTGATGGGAGAACCGCCGCTGTTGGCGAATGCCTTCGTCACGCTGTAGCGATAGAGCTTGCCCCAGGCATCGGCCCGGGGGCTGCCGAGAGCGGCCCACGGAAGGTGGCCCGTGCAGTCGGCGTTGGTGATGCAGTCCGCAGGGCGTTCGCTGCCATCCAGGGCGGAGGCGGCGGGGCGAGGCAGACGTCCGTTAGCCATGGCAAAGCCGAGCAGTGACTCGCGGACCTGCTCCATGGCGCGCCGGGTCTCGTCGATCGAACGCTGCCGCAGGTGCGAGACGAGCGGTCCGGCCAGACTGCCGAGGAGGATGGCGACGACCACCATCGCGATCGACAATTCGATCAGCGTGAACCCATAGGAGCGTGGGGACCGCGTCGCAACGCTCATGGGATGGCCGCCAGGTCGTTGAACGTGGGATCCGGCGACGCGTGCGTGAATGCGTCGTCGCCGTCGGCGTTCCCGGACTCCAGATAGGCGGAGATGTCGGCGTCGACTCCTCGTACCTGGCCGGAAAGCGCCTTGCCCGCCACCAGCACCACCGCGCGCTTGTCGAGGAACGGGGAGGGTGGGTCGAGGGCCAGGCAGGCGCCGCAAGCGGCGCCAGAATCGGGGGCGAAGCCGGTCGCGACGGCGTAGAACACCTGGTCCTTCCAGTTCGCCCACCACAGATGCTCCGCAGCGCTCATCGCGACGGGGCAGCCGGGTTCCCACGCGCTCTGCATGGCGGGATAACCCGCGGTTGCGTCGAGAGCCTGCGGAAGGCGTCCGAACCGGATGCCATCCTCGTCGACCAACGTTGCCGCGTACGACGCCGCGGCCGGCGCTGCCCAGGGCATCCGGTCGCTCGACGCCTCGGCATAATCACGCAGGCAGCGCAGCGCGTGACGCGCAACGCGCTTCTCGAGTGCGACGGTGAGATCCTGGCGTCGCACGGTGCGCAGGCGGTCGTTCAGGCGAATCGCTCCACCCAGGTCGCGGATCGGCCCCTGCACGAATCCGTTCCCGGAATCCGCATCGGTGAAGGTCGCGTTGTCCTCCTCCCCACCGGCCGCGGCAGGAATGGAGAGCGTGGGAGGTGCCATCCGATCGAGGTAGTTGCGCGGGTCGCACAACGCGGTGGCGTTTCCGCTGCATCGTCCGGTCGACTCGCAGGTTGGCGGATCCAGATCGCCGCTGCAATCGCGCACCTGCATTGAGGACTCGCCCACCCGCTGCAGCGGATCTCCGGCTGCGATGATCACCGCCACGGCGCCACTCGAGGCGTCGCTCCCGTCGTGGATCGTCGCACCGCTCGTGTCGCGTACCGTCAGCGTTCCCGGCGTGTCGCTGTTCAGGCAGGTCGCTGTCCCGGCGATCGGACACTGATTGCTCGTCGTGCGGTCGAAGTTGCCGGACAATGCATACCAGAGACGTTCGTTACTGCCGTCGCGCAGATCGGGGAGATCCAGGGTCTTCCACGGCAGTCTGCCGATGCGCTTGTCCGCCGTCACGCAGGTGAGTTCTGCCGAGCCGTCGTTGTTCAGGTCGGGGCAGGGCAGGTCACCGGGACGCTTGGCCGCAGTGTCCGGCGACACGCTGGAGGCGTAGGCGACGAGGGCCTCGTGCGCACGGGCCAGCGAGACGGCGGACAGGGCCGCTCGTTCGCCCGACTGATTGTCGTGGATCGTTGCCACCAGCCACCCGCTCAGTGCGGCGGCGAGCACGCACAGCAGAATCATCAGGGTCGCTCCGGCCTGCCTCGCGCGGCACGACGTCCAGGCCACGGACGAAATCATCGAGCGCCGTCTCCAGCGGCTGCGGGCGCCCTGCCGGTCCCATGCATCGGCGCGGCGGAACGGACCATGACGTCCCCTCCGATCCTGGCGCGCAGGCGAGCCTCGGTCGTTCGCCCGGCGCCGGATTCCTTCGGTTGGACGCGCATGCCGTCCAGCCACACGACAGCGTGTCCGTCACTGCGCGTGATCATCCCTTGCAGCCGCACGCTTCGCGTGCCCCATCGCGACGAGTGAGTCGAACCTGAAGATTGCGCGGCGGCGCGCTGCGTCTCCAGGCGTTGCCGCTCCTCCGGTGTGTACAGCAGGCGTCCGAGCGGCACCTGGTCGGCCAGGGCGCTGCTGCAACCGGACGGAAGCAGAAGGAAAAGCGCGGCGAGCGAACGCATCATCTCGTCTCCTCCGCGTCCACCAATGCATCGGTCCAGCCGATCTGGCAGTCCGCCGTCAGCAGCGGCAGCGCCGGATCCGTGGCTCCGCCGGCGGGGCGCTGCAACGAGCAACGCTGCGCGCGCATGATGCCGATGGGAACCGATTGCAGCATGTCCAGCCGGCGGAGCAACTCGACTTCGTGCAGGACCGGCATCCGAATGCGCAACAGCGACTCGCGGAAGATCACCCCCGCATCCGCATCCCGGGCGGTCGCGGCGATCGACGGTTCGTGCAGGACTTCGACCTCGACCTCCGCGAGCCCGGCCGCGCGAAGTGCGCGGGACCAGCGCGGATCGCGCTGGGTCGAGACGAAGCCCGCCGCGACGAGTTCGTTCACTCCGTCCTGGAGACTCTTCGCGTGAATCGCATCGATGCGCAGCCTCTCCGTGCGTTGCGCGAGGGCGGCGAGCTTGGTTCGCGTACCTTCCAAGGCCGTCGCGTCCCGGTGCAGGTGAAATCCCAGCGTCGCGATCGCCACACAGGCAACGCTGCCGACAGCGACGAGCACGAAGAGAGGTTGCGTCGTTGTGCGAGCTCTCGTGGCGTGAGGGTTCATCGGGACGGTCCCATCTCGATCTCTACGGTGTAGGGCGGGCGGTGGTCGGACGCCATCCCGGGTCGATGCTCGGATGGCGGCGTCGCCGAAGCGTGGTGCAGTCTCACCCGGGTAACGCCTTCCAGCTGCCGCAGCGTCGCGAGAAACGCGTTGAGGGAATCGGCGCGGTCCAGGTCGTCCCCAGGTTCGAGGATCGAGAGCGCGAGGATCAGCGACTCGAGCGGGGAAGCGTTTGCATCCGCGCTGCGCGCCTCATGCAACGAACTGCGCCATTCCAGGTGCTCCACAACGATCAGGGTATGGCGATCGAGTGCGCGCGCCAGCCTCAGCAGCGCGTCGTGCGGAAGGCGCACCGATTCACGCAGACGCCGTGCCTCCTCGAGGATCGTCTCCATGCGCGTGATGTCCTCTGCTCGAACCCGGTTTGGGATCGAGTGCTCGACGTGCAAGGTTGCACGCGCCAGTTCCGCATTCAGTGCATGCCGCTCTGCTGCCAGCGTGTCCAGGCGCTGCAGGCCGAGCGCCACGATCGCCATTGACGAGGCGAACACGGACGCGGTCGCGCGATGCAGGGCGTTCCGCCGCCGTTCGGTCCGATAGCGCCGAAGCGTGGCAGCGGGGGCCAGGTTGAGGCGGGGTGGGCGTCTTCCCAGGAGCGCAAGCACCACTGCCTGTACGTCTGTCGCACTGCATCCCAGTTGCGTGGTCAGCGTGCTCGCGTCGAACAGTCGGAGGCGCACAATCGGACTGCCGTGCTCGATCGCCTCCGGGGAACCGATCCCGAGGTACGCGCAGTCCAGGTCGGCGCCTTCCGGCAGCTGGCCACAATGCACCAGATATGCCAAGGTTCGATGGATCTCGCGTGCCAGGTCGCTGCCGTCGGCGTGGGCGGGAAGCGGCGTGAGCCGGTGTGTGCGAAGTGCCCCGCCTACCACGAACAGGAAGCGAAGCGAGCGAGCATGGCGCGCGACGAGCAAGGTGGCGCGTGACTGACGCCTGGATCGCGGCACCAGCGCCAGCAGGATCAGGGCTAGGGGGTAGACCCCGGCGATGCTGCAGCCCGCATCGCGCAGCACGTCCAACCAGGGGGCGAGTATCCGATCATCGGTCAATGCGGCGACGAGGTACTGCATCGCCGACGCGTTTCCGTCGGCGTGAGGCAATGCCGAGGCGCCGCGGTACGGGCTGTTGGGGTGCAGTTGGACAAGCTTGCGTTCCAGGACGGCCGCTCGGTCCCGTCTGGACATGCCGGGCAGCGTCTGGATCGAGTAGTCCTCGTCGAAGCTTTCGACGGTGATGAACGCCGGCGCCGCATCGTGCCGGACAGCAATCTTCCTGAATGCCGCGTGCCCGACCGCGTCGTTGACAAACGTACCGAGCCCGGTCGTGCGGCGTCCTCCACGCAAACAGGCCGTGACGCCGGAGGCGTCGACGTAGAGCAAAAGCCTGGTCGGAAGGATCCCCATCTCAGATCTTGATCCGACCAATGACTTCGTAGATGGGCGTCAGCACGGCAAACAGGATCAGCGCGAGCATGCCTCCCAAGACCAGCGTGAGCGCCGGCTCGATGGTTTTGAGTGCCCGATCGATGGACTCCCGCACATCACGTTCGTAGAAGTAGTTGACGTTGGAAAGGGCCTTGTCGAGCGCGCCGGTGGTCTCGCCCATGCGCAGCATGCGCAGGACGAGGGGAGGAAACCCATCCAGGTCGGCGAAGCCGTCGCTGAGTCTGCTGCCGGCGCGAATCCTTGAACCGGCCTGCTCCAGGTCCTGCGCAATGGCGCGGTTTCCCACGATCGACTCGCTGGTGTGCAGCGCGTCCAGGATTCCGATGCCCGAGCGGTACATGAGCGCGAAGACGCTGGCGAAGCGGGCAATGACGATCTTGCCCAGGATCGTACCGAGCACGGGAAGGCCGAGTTTCCAGCGATCGCATCGCAGGCGCAGCCGCGGACTGATCTTGACTCCCCAGGCCAGCCCGATTCCGGCAACCGCGGGGAGGGCGAGGTAGAGCCAGCCCCATCGAGTGAGGTGGCCGGACGCCGCGATGAGGGCGCGCGTCTGCAGGGGCAGTTCGCCACCCATGGTCCGAAGCAACGACACGACCTGAGGGACCAGATAAGTGAGGAGAAACGCCCCGACGAACACAACCACGATGCATACCACGGTGGGGTAGATGAGCAGCTTCTTGGTTTGGGAAGCGAGCTCATCCTGCCAGCGCAACGAACGGGAGAGCCCCTCCAGGATCTCGTCCAGCTGTCCCGATTGTTCGCCTGCCCGCACCAGGCTGATGAATACGGGATCGAATGCGCGGGGAAACTTGCTCATCGCCTCGGACAGCGTGCTTCCGCGTTCGATGTCCTCCGCCAGGGTCGCGAGCATGGCGCGCATGCGCGGCTCGTCGTACGACACGGCGAGTTCGCGCAGACCTTCGAGTAGCGGCAGCCCCGCGCGGACGATCTGCTCGAGGTCCAGGCACAGCGCCAGTCGCGCGCGCCGCCCGACGTTGCTGCCCTGGGACCGAACTCCCCGCTGCGGGAGGCGCCGCGCGGACACCAGGTCCATGCCCATCGCACGCAGCCGAGCTTCCAGATCCAGTTCGTTGTGCGCATCCAGCCGACCCTTTGCGAGTCGGCCGGAGGAGGCAAGTGCCCTGTACGAGAAGCTCGGCATGCGTCTGGGGAATCCGGAAGTTCAATCGACAGGGCAATGCAGATCCACCGCTCGGGCCAGTTCTTCGAGTCCGGTCGAACCGTCGACGACGCGCGCGATCCCGTCCTGCGCGAGTGTGCGGAAGCCTTTGGAACGGGCGAGCGCCCGCAGCTCGCGCATCGTCGCCTTGCGCGCGACGAGGTCGTCGAGGTCGGCGTCCATGCACAGCGTCTCCATGATGGGGATGCGGCCGCTGTAGCCCCGATATCCACAGCGCGCGCAGCCCCTCGGGCGATAGATCGGCGCCGATGCGCCCGGCGCAAGGCCGAGCAGGCACTCCTCCTCCGCACTCGCGGTGTAGGCTTCGCGGCAATACCCGCACAACGTCCTCACCAGCCGCTGCGCGATGATGCCGGCCAGGTTGCCGGAGATGAGCTCAGCAGGCATTCCCATGTCCATCAGGCGCGGAAACGTGGCGAGCGCGCTGTTCGTATGAAGCGTGGTGAACACCTGATGACCCGTCATCGCCGCACGGAGGGCCATCTGCGCAGTCTCGGCATCGCGCACTTCCCCGACCAGGATCACGTCGGGATCCTGCCTGAGGATCGAGCGGATGCCGGATGCGAAGTCCAGTTGCGCGGCGTCGCTCACGGCGGTCTGCCGCATCAATGCGACGGGATACTCGACCGGGTCCTCCAAGGTCATGATGTTGACGGACGGTCGATTGAGCCGGGACAGCAACGCATAGAGCGTGGTGGTCTTGCCGCTGCCGGTCGGTCCGGTGACGATGACGATGCCTTCCGGCCGAGCGAGCATCCGCTCGATGCTCGATCGCGAGCGGGGCTGCAGCTTGGACTGGTCGAGACCGATCGTGGTCTTTTCCCGGTCGAGCACACGTAGGACGATGTTCTCCCCGTGCAGGGTGGGATGCGCCGAAACGCGGAAATCGATCTCTCTCGCATTGAGGGTGAGGGAAAAGCGACCGTCCTGCGGCGCACGCGTCTCGGCGATATCCATGCCGCTCATGACTTTCAGTCGGACGGCAATGCCCTGCCAGTGGGTCCGGTGCAGGCTGCGCACTTGTTCGAGCACGCCGTCGAGGCGGTACCGTATGCGCAGGAACGAGGCTTCAGGCTCGAAATGGATGTCCGACGCCCCGCGGGTGACTGCATCGCCAAGTAGCGCGGTGACGAGCCGAACCAGAGGCGGTTGGTAGTCTCCGGTGCCGGGGAACACTTGCGGGGCCACCTCGCCGGTCTCGATCTCCCGCACGACTGCGTCAATGGAAAGCCGATTGCCGTAGATCCGATCGATTCGATCCAGCAACTGGGGCGTGCTCGCCAACACCAATTTGATGCGGACGTCGCGATCCACGCGCGCCTGCAACTGGTCGAGCGCCAGCACGTCGACGGTGTCGGCGACCGCGAGCGTCAGCGTACGGCTGGTGCGGTCGAAGGCGATCGGTAGCACCCGATGTCGCAGCGCGGTTTCCTGCGGAAGCCACTCGAGCGCCGCGGCGTCCACGTCGATGCGATCGAGATCGACCGATTCCTGGCCGATTCGCCGCGCGAGGCAGTCGCGCACGGCGCTCTCCGTCAAGAATCCCAGCCTGACCAGGAGACGACCGAGGGGCAGGGCGTGCTGACGTTGTTCGGTCAGCGCGATGCGCAGCTGATCGGGGCTGATCAATCCCTCGCGTACGAGGGACTCTCCCAGGCGCAGCCGTGCGGTCTCGCCGGCTGGCGTGCGGTCAGTCGTAGCGCTCATTGCCCAGGACGGCGATGCGCCGTGCGATGACTCCGGGATCGATCGAAGTCGCCGGTCCTGCGCCGTTCGCCGTCGCAGCGCGGCGGTAGAACGTAAGCGCCGTATCCGGTTCACCCAGATGCTCGAGGCTCACCCCCAGATTGAACAGGTGATCCGCATGATCGGGCTGCAGGTGATGCGCGGCCTGAAAGGCTTCGTGGGCGAGCCGCCATTGCGCGTTGCGCGCTCGCACGTGGCCGAGCAGCGCGTACAGATCCGCGGACGGTTGCTCCGAGACGAGGCTCTGCACCTCCTGTTCGAGGACGGGCTCGCCGGCGGCCGCTCGGAGCAGAAGGAGGTTGGCGCGTGCGAGCGGATTATCCGGCTCCCGCTCCAGGATCGAACGATAGCGTCGAGCGGCCTCCTCGGACAGGCCTGTGCGGGACAACGCGGCGGCCTCGCCGAGCTGCGCCGCTGTGTGATCCGGTTGGCGTATCAACAGCTGCCGGTACATCGCCAAGGCGTCGCGCGACCGCCCGGTTGCGAGCGCCTGCCAGGCACGATGCAGCGTATCGTCCTGGCGCGGGGTCAGGCGACGCACGACCCGCGCCTCCTCTGGATCGGGTATGTGCACCAATGCCAGATCGTGTCCCGCCCTGTCGCCGTCCTGGGCGGGCGGTGCGGGACCGGTGGGCGAGTATGCATCGTGGAGGGCGGCCTCGGCTGATGCAGCGTACGGGGTCGACGCGGGCGTGCGCAGGTCGGCAGCGCTCGACGGCCGTTCGCGCTGCATGGATGAGTCGGGAGAGGTCGATGCATCCGGCGTCTCGATCTTCCGGGTGACCGGGGGCGCGGGCGCCTGGACGGCAGGGGCAGGCGTCGGAGGCGGCGCGGCCGCACTACCGCTCGTCCCGACCGGTGCGCGCTTCCACGAGCGAGCAGGAAGGAACTCCGAATAGGCGAAGGCAGCATAGACGGCGCCAGCGGCCAGGATCGCGACGATCGGTAGCGTCAGGAGGCGCCAACGCACAGGCTTCGGCTCGTTGTCGTGCGACACATCGCGCGTTTCCCTTTCACGCTGCGTGTCATCGGCTTGCGTACTCGGCGATGGGGAGCGCGGCCCGCGCGAGTCGGCGGACGGCAGCAGCGCCTCCTGCAGGTCGAGGTGCGGTTCGAGCGCAAGAGACCGGTTCGAGCCGTTTCCGGCCAAGTCGGACGATGCGAGGTGCGCGTTCATCTCGCATCCTCGAATCCGGCTTGCGGCAGAAGCTTGTGGAGGTGCGCCAGTTCCGCCGATTGGAGCGAGGGGGAGACGACGACGGTCGGACGCAGAAAGATCACCAGCTCCGTCTTGTCGATTTCCTCGTCTCGCAGGGCGAAAGCATCTCCCACCCGTGGAAGCGTCCCAAGAACGGGGACCTGGCTGCGATCGCGCCGCGCACTGTCCTGTATCAGGCCGCCCAGCACGGCTGTCTGCCTGCTTTGCAACCTGATCACCGATTCCATCTCGCGCACCTGGATCTCAGGAACCCGATTGGGGACGGGATTGGACAGGGGTTCGCCCTGGGCATCGACCTTGAGAAGTGGATTCGGGTCGTCGACGAACCGAGCGATGCGACTGATCGTCGGCCGGGCGATGAGATTGACGGTGCCCACGGCGTCGATCTGCGGTGTCAGGCTGAGCACCACGCCGACTGCGACCGTATTCGGCGTGGTGGTCACACTCTGCAGCGTTTGCGTCTGGTTCTGGGACACCGAGGAGGCGACAGTGAAGTAGACGACGTTGTCCACCACCTTGAGGAGCGCGGTCTGATTGTTGAGAGCCATGATCTTCGGACTGGACAGCACGCGGGTGCGTCCGAATCGTTCCAACAGCCGAACGGTAGCCTGAATGTCGCCGTCATCCGTTCCGTAGCCGAGTATGAATCGCGGTGCACTGCCGAGCGCGCTTCCGAGCAAGTCCTGACTCAGTCTCCAGCCCTGCCCGCCACGCCAGATCCGTTGCCAGTCGATCCCGCCTTGATACGACTGGGAGAGCTTCACTTCGACGATCGTGCATTCGATGAGCACCTGCCGTTCGGCGGCCTGCTTGACGCCGTCCAGGTAGCCCTGAACCAGCGCGTGCTCCCGGTGCGTGGCCATTACCGTGATGGTTCCCGCGACCTGATTGACCAGGATGTGTTCATCCTGCCCGGAGGTGGAGTCCCCCACGTCGGACCCGAATGCGCTCCGGTACAAGTCCTTGGCGGCCTCGCCTGCCGCGGCCACCGCGCCTGCCTGTGCGATCCGTTCGCGGCGCGCGGCGACCAGGGATTCCGCCCGTGCCTGCCGCTCGTCGACGGACTCCCGCTGGGCGCGACTCGCCGACAGGATGCGTTGCAGGTTGTTCACGATCGCTTCCCAGAAGTTGTTGCGGGAGCTGCTCGTGACCGAGGTTTGGGAACTCCCTCCCGCCCCACTGCTGCCGGTGGAGGCATTCACGGCACCTGCGCTGATCTGGCCGCTCACGGAGATGGTCGAGCTGGTGTCGCGCGCGAGGTTGACGTAGTCCACGCGATAGGTGCGCAGATAGGGTGAGTCCGGAGACACGAAGACAGACCCGGACGCGATGCGATAGCGCAGATTCACCTGCTCGGCGAGGCGGTCGAGGATGGCGGTGAGCGGCTGATCGACCGCGTTCAGGCTGACGATTCCTTGCAGGCCCGGGTGGATGTCGATGTTCTCGTCGGTCTCCCGCGCGAGCGCGAGCAACAGTTCCTTCACCGGCAGTTCCTGCACCGTCACGCTGTAGCGCGACGGTTGCCGATCGGGAGGCGGCACGAACGTCTGCGGCGGCAGCGTGGCCGGGATCTCCGTGGTCTCGGCTGGCGGCGCTTCGGTATCCAGGCCCAGGTGAGCCCCTGGCGGCGGGATCACCGGCGCGGAGGCGCAGCCGCCGGCAATGAGGGCGGCCAGACACACGGGAAGCAGTGCCTGCACGTCCGGTTCCCGCTCAGCGTGCGCCTGCCGGCAGGGCACTCGGAAGCTGCGTGCGCAGCGACAGGCGCTGCCGCAAGCGGGCGAACACGCTGTGCGGCATCAGTCCAAGCTCGTCCAGTGCCCGCCGCGCATGGCGCATCTCGATATCCCGGGTGTCATCGGCGAAGGCGCACATGAGGACGCGGTCGGCGGCGGTGTTGATGCCGCGCGGCAGTCCGCCGGTGGCGCGGCCGATCTGCCGGGCAACAGCAATGGGAAACAGGCTGCCCGCCGTGCTTCCGGCCGTGCGGACGCGCAGCGCAAGGTAGTCGCTGGTCTCTTCCGGGGAGAGTGGGGATAGCCGTGCGCTGAACGTGACTCGATCGCGCAGCTGCCTGAGCTCGTGCCGTCCGAGCCGCGTATCGAGCTCCGGTGTGCCGGCCAGGACGAGGCGAGCCGCTTTCTGCGAGCTGGTGTCCAGGTTCGACAGCAGACGAATCGCGTCCAGCGTCGCCGACGGCATCGACTGCGCGTCGTCGACCAGAATCACCACGTGCCGCGCAGCCTGCATGCCCGCTCGGAGGAAGGCCTGGACGCGTGCCCCGGGGTCGGCATCGCCACTCGAGCCCGTCACGCCGAATTCGCGGGCGATCGCAGACATGGCCTGCGGCGGTGTCAGGCAAGGGTCGGGCAGGTACGCGCAGGCGGTGCGCCCGGCCAGCCGCGACAGGATCATTTGGCAGAGGGTGGTGCATCCGATCCCCCGTTCGCCGATCAACTTGAGAATACCGTCCCCATGATCGAGTCCGTGCATGAGCGCCTCGAGGATCGGGCCACGCTGTCCGCCGTGGTAGAAGGACTCTGCCTGCGGGACGTTGCGAAAGGGCGCGACGCGAAAACCGAAATAGGTGCAGTACATGGTTACTCCGATGTGGCGGCGCTGTCGAACTGCTGCATCCGGCTGTAGAGGGTGGTCCGGCGTACGCCCAGGAGGCGCGCTGCCTGGGTGAGATTGTGTCCGGTGATGGCGAGTGCGGCTTCCACGAACGCGCGTTCCCACGCGGCCAGCATTCCATCGAGGCTGATCGAGCGGTGCTCGAGAAGGTGCGCGCGCGCAGTCTCGCGGGAGAGTGACAGCGGACCGGCCGCTTCCGGCATCGGGTTGGTCTCCTGAAGCTCGCCCAACAGCTGTGCGGCAGTAACCGTCTGTCCCCCGTAACGGGCGTGCAGCCTGATCACGATGTTGCGCAGTTCGCGCACGTTGCCTGGAAAGGAATGGGCCTTCCAGAGCGCCTCGGCGCGCGCATCCAGGCGCATCGTCGGCGACCGGGATTCGCGCACACAGCATTGCGAGAAGTAGTGCAGGAGGTGCATCCGGTCGTCCCCGCGTTCGCGCAGCGGCGGAATGCGCAGGGAGAACACGCTGAGACGATGATAGAGATCGGCGCGGAACCGGCCCTGCCTGACTTCCGCACGCAGATTCCGGTTGGTGGCGGAGAGAATCCGGGCGCGCGCCTGGTGCGTCCGCGTCTCGCCGACGCGGGTGTATTCCCCGCTTTCGAGCACGCGCAGCAGCTTGGCCTGTGCATCGAGCGACAGCTCGCCTACCTCGTCGAGCAGGAGTGTTCCGTCCCCCGCCGTCTCGAAGTAGCCGCTATGCGCGGCGATCGCACCGGTAAAGGCGCCTTTCGCATGTCCGAACAGGCTGCTTTCGAGAAGTCCGGGCGCCAGCGCGGCACAGTTGACGATGACGTAAGGGAGCGCCCGGCGCGGGCCGATCGAGCGGATGCGCGATGCGACGACTTCCTTTCCGGTCCCCGACTCGCCTTCGATGAGCACCGGATAGGCACTGTCCGCACATGCCGTGAACTGCTCCTTCAGCCTTTGCATCGCGTCGCTCTCGCCGACGAGGAGATCCGACCGGGCAATGCGAACGGCGCTCGGCCCGCTCGCGACGGAATGCAGTGGCAGGTTCTGCCAGAAGGGGGCGTGCATGGTCATGGGCGGCATTCCCGTTGCGTCATGCGATCGATACAGCAAAGGAACGAAGCCTCCAGGTTCTCGCCGTGGAAGCGAGCGCGAAGCTCGGCGCCACTTCCGAAGAAGGGTGCCTGCCCCGCGTGGAGGACGAGCAGCCGGTTCGCGAGCGCCTCCACATCCGCGGCATGGTGCGAAGTGAACAGAACCGATCCGCCCGATTCGCGATGCCGGAACAGTCGCGTCGACAGGGCCCGTCGACCCCTTGCGTCCAGTCCGCTGGCCGGTTCGTCGAGGAGAAGAAGGGGTCTTCGGCTGAGCAGGCAGGCAGCGAGGCCCAGCTTCTGCGCCATTCCTTTGGACAAGTCACGCACCGGACGCTCCAGGGCCCCCGGATCGAGATCGAACTCGCTACACATCGCTCGCGCCTCCGTTTCGACGTATCGCTGTCCATGCAGAGCCAGGACATAGGAGAGCAGATCCCGGCCTCGCAGATAGTACGATGGCATAAATCGCTCCGGAAGGAAAGCACTTCGTGCGCGCGCCAGCGGATTGCGGTGCGGAATGCCGAACAGTTCGATATCGCCGGACTGGATCGCACACAGGTCCAGGATGCAGCGCAGCAGCGTGCTCTTCCCCGCACCGTTCAGGCCCATGATGGCGACGATCTCGCCGGCAGCGACGCGCAGCCGCGGAACGACCAGCGTGCGATCGGCACCCAGGCGGCACCGGAGCCGTTCCACGCGAACGGCGGGAACGTCGAGCGGACATGCCAGGAGCATATGCATGAAGCGCATCATAGCGCCAAAGCCGGCGCGGCGCACGCAGACAGACGAGCCCGGCAGCACCATTGGCCTGCGGCGGCTACGAACGCGGCAGGCAGGCTGTTAGAATGGCGCGTCTCGTTCATTCCCCGTGGAGACGGTTCTGTCCGACAACCTGGTCGAGATCGACGACGTCGAGTTCCGCTACGACGTGCGCGCCGTCCTCAAGGGCATCAACATGCAGTTCCCGCGCGGCCGCGTGATCTCCATCATGGGCCTGTCCGGGTGCGGCAAGACGACCACGCTCAGGCTCATCGGCGGGCAGCTGAAGCCGACCCGCGGCCAGGTGCGCGTGGCCGGCCGGCCCGTGCACGCCATGGACATGCGCGAGCTCTACGAGCTGCGCCGGCGCATGGGCATGCTGTTCCAGTTCGGGGCGCTGTTCACCGACATGTCGGTGTTCGACAACGTCGCCTACCAGCTGCGCGAGCACACCGACCTGAGTGCGCGCACCATCCGCGACATGGTGCTGATGAAGCTCAATGCCGTGGGACTGCGCGGCGCGCAGGACCTAATGCCTTCGGAATTGTCTGGGGGCATGGCGCGGCGGGTCGCACTGGCCCGGGCCATCGCGCTCGACCCGATGCTGATCATGTACGACGAGCCCTTCGCGGGACTCGACCCGATCTCGCTGGGCGTGATCGGCAACCTGATCCGGCGGCTCAACGACGCCCTGGGGGCGACCTCGATCGTGGTCACCCACGACGTGCAGGAGTCGCTGAAGATCGTGGACTACGTGTACTTCATGTCCGAAGGAGTGGTGGTGGCACAGGGCACGCCGGCGCAGATCATGCAATCGAACGAGGACTACGTGCGCCAGTTCGTGCACGGCCAGATGGACGGTCCGGTGCCGTTCCAGTATCCGGGTGCACCGTACCGCCAGGACCTGCGCCTGGAGCCCGTTCATGGATAACGTCATCGCGCGCGCGCTGCGCCACATCGGCCACCTCGTCATCGACGGGGTGTGGCGGCTGGGCTACGCCAGCCGCTTCTTCTTCCTGGTGCTGGTGCGCTCGGGACCGAGCTTCCGGCGCTTCGGGCTCACCGTGCGCGAGATCTACTTCGCCGGCGTGCTCTCGCTCATCATCATCCTGGTGTCCGGGCTGTTCGTGGGCATGGTGCTGGGGCTGCAGGGCTACGACACGCTGCAGCGCTACGGCTCGGCGGATGCGGTCGGCACGCTGGTGGCGCTGTCGCTGGTGCGCGAGCTCGGTCCGGTGGTCTCGGCGCTGCTGTTTGCCAGCCGCGCGGGCTCGGCCATGACCGCCGAGATCGGGCTCATGAAGGCCACCGAGCAGATCACCGCCCTGGACATGATGGCGGTCGACCCCATCTCGCGCATCGTCGGACCGCGCTTCTGGGCAGGCGTGATCTCGATGCCGCTGCTCGCTTCGCTGTTCAGCGCCATGGGCATCTTCGGCGGCTACCTGATCGCGGTGGTGCTGCTGGGCGTGGATGCCGGCGCCTTCTGGTCGCAGATGCAGGCCTCGGTCGACCTGCGCAACGACGTGATGAACGGCGTCATCAAGAGTATCGTGTTCGGCATCGCGGTCACCGCCATCGCCTTGTTCGAGGGCTACGACGCGCCGCCCACGGCCGAGGGCGTGTCGGGGGCGACCACACGCACCGTCGTCACCTCGTCGCTGGCCGTGCTGGCACTCGACTTCGTCCTCACCGCGTTCATGTTCAGGGGTCTCTAGCCTATGGATCGCAAAGTCCTCGACCTGTGGGTCGGCATCTTCGTTGCAGCCGGACTGGCGGCGCTGCTGGTGCTGGCACTCAAGGTCAGCAACGCCAGCACCACATTCAACACCGGCGACAGCTACACCGTGATCGCCGAGTTCGACAACATCGGGGGACTCAAGCCTCGCGCCCCGGTCAAGTCCGCCGGCGTGCTGGTCGGGCGCGTCGAGAGCATCGGTTTCGACAACCAGAAGTTCGTCGCGCGCGTTGAACTGAGGCTGGACCGGCGCTATGAGTTCCCGGTGGACACGTCGGCCTCGATCCTGACCTCCGGCCTGCTGGGCGAGCAGTACATCGGACTGGACGGCGGTGCCGACGACCAGGTGCTCAAGGAAGGCGACCGCCTGAAGCTGACCCAGTCGGCGGTCGTGCTGGAGCGCCTGATCGGGCAGTTCCTGTACGGCAAGGCGGCCGAGGGCGGATCGAACTAGGCGGCACGAAGGAACGGCGTCACCCCATCGCAAGAGAGACGACATGACATCTTCCAAGGCAATGCAGACAATCGGATTCCCGGCCCGGCTGCTGTGCGCGCTCGCGCTGCTGCTCGCGCCGCTCGCGGCGATGGCGCAGACCGCGCCGGATGCGCTGGTGCGCTCGGTGGCGGACGACGTGCTCAAGATCGTCCAGAACGACCAGGCATTACGCGAGGGCGACAATGCCAGGATGGCCCGGCTCATCGAGGAGAAGATCGTTCCCCACTTCGACTTCGAACGCATGACCCGGCTGGCGGTGGGCAGGCCCTGGCGCGAGGCCACGCCCGCGCAGCGCCAGACGCTCGTCGAACAGTTCCGCACCCTGCTGGTGCGCTCCTACAGCGCCGCCTACAGCGCCTACAAGCAGATCGTCATCGACGTCAAGCCGCTCAGGGTCCAGCCGGACGAGGACGACGTGCAGGTGAGGAGCGAGATCAGGCTGCCGGGAGGCGCCCCGCCGGTGAAGGTGGACTACAGCATGGTCAGGTCCAACTCCGACTGGAAGGTCTACGACGTGGTGGTCGACGGGGTGAGCATGGTCACCACCTACCGCAACACCTTCTCCGACGAGGTGCGGCGCGGCGGCGTGGAAGGACTGATCAAGACCCTCAACGACATGAACACGGCGAAGACGCCGCCGCCGGCGGCAGGAGTGCCGACGAAGTGACCGCGCGCATCGAGCGCGAGGGGACCGCGTACCGCATCATCGGGCCGGTCACCATGGCCAACGTCGAGTCGCTGTTGCAGGAGGGGCGGCGCCAGTTCGAAGGAACGGACGTGACCGTCGACCTGCGCGGCGTCGGCGAGGCCGACTCTTCGGCGCTGAGCCTGCTGCTGCAGTGGATACGCGACGCGGCCGGGCAGGGCAGGCACATGGCCTTCACCAATCTGCCCGCGGGGCTGCAGAGCCTGGCGGTGCTGTACGGCATCGACGATCTGTTCACCGACCTCCACGGCACCCCGCCTCGCGCCTGAACCCCGCCTCGCGCCTGAACCCCGCTTTCCCGCCCAGCCGGTTGCGTTCCAGACAACAACAATGCCGAGCGCCATCGAGATCCGCGACGTCAGCAAGCGCTATGGCAGCGTGCACGCCCTGTCGGGCGTGAGCCTGACCATCGGACAGGGCGAGTTCTTCGGATTGCTCGGGCCCAACGGGGCCGGCAAGACCACGCTCATCAGCCTGCTTGCCGGGCTCGGTCGGCCGAACGCCGGCACACTCGAGGTGATGGGGCATGACGTCGTGCGCGACTACCAGCGGGCACGCCGCGCGCTCGGGGTGGTGCCGCAGGAACTGGTGTTCGATCCCTTCTTCACTGTGCGCGAGACGCTGCGCATCCAGTCGGGCTACTTCGGCCTGCGCCGCAACGACGCGTGGATCGACCAGATCCTCGAGCGCCTCGACCTCGCGTCCAAGGCCGACAGCAACATGCGATCGCTGTCGGGTGGCATGAAACGGCGCGTGCTGGTGGGCCAGGCACTGGTGCATCGTCCGCCAGTGATCATCCTGGACGAGCCGACCGCCGGCGTGGACGTGGAGTTGCGCCAGGGACTATGGCGCTTCATCCGGGAGCTGAACGAGGCCGGGCACACCATCGTGCTGACCACGCACTACCTCGAGGAGGCCGAGGCGCTGTGCGGGCGCATCGCCATGCTCAAGCAGGGTCAGATCATCGCGCTCGACACCACCCGCAACCTGCTCAAGCACGTCTCCGGGGTACGCGTGCGCATGCGCCTCGATCCCGACCGGCTGCCCGAGACGCTGCGCGCCTGGCACGTCGGGCGCGAGGCCGAAAGCCAGATGCTGCAGCTGCCGGACTATGCGTCGGTGGAACCGATGCTGGCGATGCTGCGTGCGGATGGCATCGGCGTGCAGGAGCTGGAGGTGATGCAGACCGATCTTGAGGACGTCTTCGTGCAGATGATGCAGAAGGGCTGATGGACGGCTTTCTCACGCTCTTGTACAAGGAGCTGCTGCGATTCTGGAAGGTGAGCTTCCAGACCATCGCTGCGCCCATCCTCACCGCGCTGCTGTACATGCTGATCTTTTCGCACGTGCTGGAGAACCGGGTGGAGGTGTTCCCGGGCGTCAGCTACAAGTCCTTTCTGGTTCCGGGCCTGGTGATGATGTCGCTGTTGCAGAATGCATTCGCCAACAGCGCCTCCAGCCTGATCCAGTCGAAGGTCACCGGCAACATCGTGTTCGTCCTGCTCACGCCGCTGTCGCCCATGCAGATGTTCTCGGCGTACACGCTGGCCTCGGTGGTGCGCGGGATCGTGGTGGGCCTGGGTGTGCTGCTCGCGACGCTGGCGGTGGCGGACCTCCAATTCGCCTATCCGCTGTGGATCATCGCGTTCGCGGTGCTCGGCGGCGCCATCCTGGGATCGCTCGGCCTGATTGCCGCCATCTGGGCGGAGAAGTTCGACCAGATGGCGGCGTTCCAGAACTTCCTGATCATGCCGCTCACGTTCCTGGCCGGCGTGTTCTACTCCGTCCATTCGCTGCCCCCGTTCTGGCTGACGGTGTCGCACCTCAATCCGTTCTTCTACATGGTCGATGGCTTCCGCTACGGCTTCTTCGGGGTGGCGGACGTACCGCCGGCGACCAGTCTCGCGGTCGTGGGCACGTTCTTCGCGGCAGTGGCCGCCGTCACCCTGGCGCTGCTGCGCTCGGGGTGGAAGCTGCGCCACTGAGTCGGCCGTGCCCTCGACTACAATGCCGGCTGAAGGTATCCACCGAGGAGCGGACCGTGGTTTTGCCGGATGACGTCAAGCGCTACATCGAGCAGGGTCTGGACTGCGAGCACGTCGAGGTGCAGGGAGATGGCCACCACTTCGAGGCGGTCATCGTGAGTGCCGCCTTTCGCGGAAAGAACCGGGTCCAGCAGCATCAGCTGGTGTACAAGGTGCTGGGGGACCGCATGCGCGAGGAAATCCACGCCCTGTCCATGCAGACGCTCACGCCCGAGGACTGGGCGGGCGTGCGCAAGTGATGCGGCCGACACCCGACATCGCAGCGCCTGGCGGGACCGAAGGCGGCGAACAGCCTGGGGCCCTGATCGAAGCGCCGCGCCGCGTGCATGGATAAGCTCCTGATCCAGGGCGGCACCCCGCTGCACGGCGAAGTGCGCGTGTCGGGGGCCAAGAACGCAGCCCTGCCCATCCTGTGCGCGTCGATCCTCACCGGCAAGACGTTGCGCGTGTCCAATGTGCCGCACCTGCGCGACGTCACCACCACGCTCACCCTGCTGGGGCAGATGGGCGTCGAGGTCGCGCTGGACGAGCGCGGCACCGTCGCGCTGTGCGCAGAGCGGGTGGACAACCGGGTGGCGCCATACGACCTGGTCAAGACCATGCGGGCGTCCATCCTGGTGCTGGGACCGCTGGTGGCGCGCTTCGGCGAGGCGCGCGTGTCGCTGCCGGGCGGCTGCGCGATCGGATCGAGGCCCGTCGATCAGCACATCAAGGGCCTGCAGGCGATGGGTGCCCGCATCGAAATCGAGCACGGCTACGTTCATGCGCACGCGGACCGGCTCAAGGGCGCACGCATCGTCATGGACATGGTGACCGTGACAGGCACCGAGAACATCATGATGGCCGCGGCGCTCGCCGAGGGCACGACGGTGATCGAGAATGCGGCGCGCGAGCCGGAAGTGGTCGATCTGGCGGAATGCCTGATCGCCATGGGGGCGCAGGTGGCGGGCCATGGCACCGACGTGATCACGGTGCAAGGCGTGCCGGCGTTGCATGCGGCCGCATACGCGGTAATGCCGGATCGCATCGAGGCGGGGACGTTTCTCGCCGCCGCCGCGGCCAGCCGGAGCTGCGTCACATTGCGCAACGTGCGCGTCGACAGCCTGGATGCGGTGCTGAGCAAGTTGCAGGAAGCAGGGGCAAGAATCGAGGTGGGCGACGACTGGATCGCTCTGGAGCAGGAAGCGCGTCCCAGCTCGGTCAGCGTACGCACGTCGCCGTTTCCGGCTTTTCCCACCGACATGCAGGCGCAGATCATGGCACTCAACACGGTGGCCGACGGGACCGCGATGATCACCGAGACGGTGTTCGAGAACCGTTTCATGCACGTGCAGGAGCTGCGCCGCCTGGGCGCGGAGATCGACGTCGAAGGCAACACCGCGGTCGTGCGCGGTGTGCGGGGGCTGTCCGGCGCCGCCGTGATGGCCACCGACCTACGGGCCTCCGCCTGCCTGGTGATCGCCGGGCTGGTGGCCGAGGGCGATACCGTCATCGACCGCATCTACCACCTCGACCGCGGCTACGAGCGCATCGAAGAGAAGCTGTCGCACCTCGGCGCTCGTATCAAGCGGATCCGTTAGCCATCCCGGCCGTCGGGGCGGTCGGCCGACATTCCGGGGGCGCTTGACGCACTGCGGTAGAATCGCGGCTTTAGAGCGCTCCGTCCCGTGAATCGCATCACCATCGCCCTGTCCAAGGGTCGCATCTTCTCCGAGACCCTGCCGCTGCTGCAGGCGGCCGGCATCGTCCCGCTCGAGGATCCGGAGGCTTCCCGCAAGCTGATCATCGGCACCAATCGGCCCGACGTCAGCATCATCATCGTGCGCGCCTCGGACGTGCCGACCTACGTGCGCTACGGCGCAGCCGACCTCGGCGTGGCGGGCAAGGACGTCCTGCACGAGCAGGGCGCCGAGGGCGTCTACCAGCCGCTCGACCTGGGCATCGCCCGCTGCAGGATGATGGTGGCGGTGCCGGCGAAGTTCGACTATGTCAATGCCGTTCGCCAGGGCGCGCGCGTGCGCGTGGCGACGAAATACCTGAAGACCGCGCGCGAGCACTTCGCCGCCAAGGGTGTCCACGTCGATCTGATCAAGCTGTACGGGTCGATGGAGCTGGCGCCGCTGGTCGGACTGGCCGACGCCATCGTCGATCTGGTCAGCACCGGCGGTACCCTGCGCGCCAACGATCTGATCGCGGTGGAGGAGATCATGCAGGTGAGCGCGCGCCTGATCGTCAACCAGGCGGCACTCAAGCTCAAGGGTGCGGCGATCCAGCCGCTGATCGACGCCTTCGCCGGCGCCGTGCAGGGAGAGGAAGCACATGCCGCCGTTTAGCGTGCTGGCCACGCGCGATCCGGACTTCGACGCGCGGCTCGCGCGCCTGCTCGCATTCGAGAATACGCAGGACGCGTCCATCGACGCGACCGTGGCCGCCATCCTGGACGACGTGCGTACCCGCGGCGACGAGGCGGTGCTCGATTACACGCGCCGCTTCGACCGGCTGAACGCGCCCGGCATGGCGTCGCTCGAATTGCCCAAGAGCGCGCTGGAACAGGCCTTCGCGGGGCTGAGCCAGGCGCGGCGCGAAGCGCTGGTGTACGCGGCCGGCCGCATCCGCGCCTATCACGAGCGCCAGGTGGCGGAATCGTGGAGTTACACCGACGCCGACGGCAACCGCCTCGGTCAGAAGATCACAGCCCTGGACCGGGCGGGCATCTACGTGCCGGGCGGCAAGGCGGCGTATCCCTCCTCGGTGTTGATGAATGCACTGCCGGCCAAGGTCGCCGGCGTCGGCGAGATCGTCATGGTCACGCCCACTCCCGGGGGCGAGCGTAACGAACTGGTGCTGGCCGCCGCGGCAGTGTGCGGCGTGGATCGCGTGTTCACCGTGGGCGGGGCGCAGGCAGTGGCCGCGCTCGCCTATGGCACGCGCACGATTCCCAAGGTGGACAAGATCGTGGGTCCGGGCAACGCCTACGTGGCAGCGGCCAAGCGGCGTGTGTTCGGTATGGTGGGGATCGACATGCTCGCCGGGCCTTCGGAGGTGCTGGTGATCGGCGATGCCACGACCAATCCCGACTGGGCGGCGATGGATCTGTTCGCCCAGGCCGAGCACGACGAGATGGCGCAGTCCATCCTGCTCACGCCCGACCGCGACTTCCTGGACGCCGTGCTCGCGAGCATTGCGCGCCAGCTGGGGGACATGCCCAGGCGCGACACGATCGCTGCGTCGCTGGCGGCGCGCGGAGCCCTGATCTTGGTGCGCGACCTGGACGAGGCGTGCGAGATCGCCAATCGCATCGCACCGGAACACCTCCAGCTGTCCGTCGCCGACGCCGACAGCCTGCTGCCCAAGCTGCGTCATGCCGGCGCCATCTTCATCGGCCACGACGCGTCGGAATCGCTGGGCGACTACTGCGCGGGACCGAACCACGTGCTGCCGACCGCGGGTACCGCACGCTTCTCCTCCCCACTGGGCGTGTACGACTTCCAGAAGCGCACCAGCCTGATCCGTATTTCGCGGGCGGGCGCACGCAAGCTGGGCGCGGTGGCGATGGAGCTGGCCGCGGGCGAAGGCTTGCCTGCCCATGCGAAGTCGGCGCAGTATCGTCTGCTCGATTGACCGAGCGCTCGCGCGCCCCTGATCGCCTTTTTTCTCCCGCACGCTGACATGGCCGTCACGCCCGACCGACTCATTCGCGACGAGATCCGCGCGCTGTCCGCCTACCACGTGGCCGACAGCAGCGGCTTGATCAAGCTCGACGCGATGGAGAACCCGTACGACCTGCCCGACGCGATGCGGGAAGAGATCGGGCGGATCGCCGCGTCGACGCCGGTCAACCGCTATCCGGATCCCGGCGGCGGCGAGCTGCGCGCGCGGCTGCTCGCGGATCTGGCCCTGCCCGCCAACTACGACCTGATGCTGGGCAACGGCTCGGACGAACTGATCCAGGTGTTGGCGATGGCGCTCGCGCGGCCCGGTGCGGTGCTGTTGGCCGTCGAGCCGTCGTTCGTGATGTTCCGGATGATCGCCACCTTCGTCGGCATGCGCTACGTGGGCGTGCCGCTGCGCGCCGACTTCAGCCTCGATGCGCAGGGCATGGTGCAGGCGTGCGAGACGCATCGCCCGGCGCTGACCTTTATCGCCTATCCGAACAATCCCACCGGCAACCTGTTCGAGCGCGCCGCGATCGAACGCGTTCTGGACGCCGCCCCCGGGCTGGTGGTGATCGACGAGGCCTATCATGCCTTCGCCGGCGAAAGCTTTCTGCCGGATCTGGGGCGACGGCCGAACGTGCTGGTGATGCGCACGCTGTCGAAGCTCGGGCTGGCCGGTCTGCGCCTGGGCATGCTCATGGGCGCGCATGACTGGATCCACGAGCTGGACAAGGTCCGGCTGCCGTACAACGTAAACGTGCTGTCGCAGCGCGTGGCGGCGTACGTGTTGAGCCGGCGTGAAGTGCTCGACGCGCAGACCGGGGCGCTGCGCGCCGAGCGCGGCCGCCTGGCGGCCGCGCTGGCGGCACTGCCCGGCGTCACGCCCTTTCCCAGCGACGCGAACTTCATCCTGTTCCGCGTGGACGAGCCGGAGCGCGTGTTTGCGTCGATCAAGGCGTCCGGTGTACTGATCAAGAATCTGTCGGCCGGCCATCCCCTGCTGCAGGGCTGCCTGCGCGTCACCGTCGGCAAGCCCGAGGAGAATGCGCGCTTCATTGCCGCCCTCGAGCGTGCGCTGACCGTCCGATAACGAGTCGAGCCTACTCATCCATCCGAGCGACCATTCCATCATGCGACAGGCAGCAGTCACCCGAAACACCCTCGAGACGCAGATCACCGTGCGCATCGACCTGGACGGAAGCGGGCGCTCGCAACTGTCCACAGGCGTGGGCTTCTTCGACCACATGCTCGATCAGATCGCGCGCCACGGCATGTTCGATCTCGACATCGCGGCCAAGGGCGATCTGCACATCGACGCCCATCACACCGTAGAGGATGTCGGTATCACGCTGGGGCAGGCCTTCGCCAAGGCGTTGGGGGACAAGCGCGGGGTGCGCCGCTACGGGCACGCCTACGTCCCGCTGGACGAGGCGCTGTCCCGGGTGGTCGTCGACCTGTCCGGAAGGCCCGGTCTGCGCTTCGACGTCACGTTCACGCGCGGATCCATCGGCGAGTTCGACGTGGACCTGGTGCACGAGTTCTTCCAGGGCTTCGCCAACCATGCCCTGGTGACCCTGCACGTCGACAATCTGAAGGGGGAGAACGCACATCACCAGGCGGAGACCGCGTTCAAGGCCTTCGGCCGAGCGCTGCGCATGGCAGTCGAGCTCGACCCGCGCGCGGCGGGCATCATGCCGTCCACCAAGGGAACGCTCTGAAAGGGCTGTCATGACGGATATCGCGGTCGTCGATTACGGCATGGGCAACCTGCGCTCGGTCGCGAAGGCGGTCGAGCACGTGGCCGGCGGGGCGCGGGTGACGGTGACGAGCGACCCGCAGGTAGTGCGCGCGGCCGCACGGGTGGTCTTCCCGGGGCAGGGCGCGATGCCGGACTGCATGCGGGAGCTGGATGCGCGCGGATTGCGGCCCGCAGTGGTGGAGGCGGCACAGTCCAGGCCGTTTCTCGGGATCTGCATCGGTCTGCAAATGCTCTTCGAGCTGAGCGAGGAGGGAACCATCCCCGGGCTGGGCTTGCTCGGCGGTCGTGTGGTGCGCTTTCCGGGCGATCTGCGCGAGCCGGGAGGGGCGGCGCGCCTGAAGGTGCCGCACATGGGTTGGAACGAGGTTTACCAGACACTGTCCCACCCGCTGTGGGAAGGCATACCGGACGGCACCCGCTTCTACTATGTGCACAGCTACTACCCGTGCCCGGCGGACACGGCCGTGGTGGCCGGCTTCAGCCGCTATCCGTCTGCCTTCGCCAGCGCGGTGGCGCGCGGCAATCTGTTCGCGGTCCAGTTCCATCCCGAGAAGAGCCAGGCCGCTGGGCTGCAGCTGCTGCGAAACTTCGCCGGCTGGGACGGCCGCTACGCGGCGACGCCCGGCCCCCACTCGTTCGAGGCCGCGGCCGCGTGACAACCTGCAAGCGTTTGCACCTTTGCGGTATGATCGACGCGCGTTTCTCCGACGACTCTTCGCACGTTCCGCATCTCCCATGCTGATCATCCCGGCCATCGATCTCAAGGACGGCCACTGCGTGCGACTCAAGCAGGGCGTCATGGACCACGCGACCGTGTTCTCCGAGGACCCTGCGGCGATGGCCCAGCACTGGGTCGATCAGGGTGCCCGCCGCCTCCATCTCGTCGATCTGAACGGAGCCTTTGCCGGCAAGCCGAAGAACGAAGACGCGATCAAGGCCATCGTGGCACAGGTGGGCGACAGCATCCCGGTGCAGCTCGGTGGCGGCATTCGCGACCTCGACACGGTGGAGCGATACATCGACGACGGCATCACCTACGTCATCATCGGCACGGCGGCGGTGAAGACGCCGGGTTTCCTGCACGATGCGTGCTACGCCTTCCCCGGCCATGTGATGGTCGCGCTCGACGCGAAGGACGGGAAGGTGGCCGTGGATGGCTGGTCCAAGATGACCGGTCACGACGTGATCGACCTCGCCAAGAAGTTCCAGGACTACGGGGTCGAGGCGATCATCTACACGGACATCGGGCGCGACGGCATGATGACTGGCCTCAACCTCACGGCGACACTCGAGCTTGCACGCTCGCTGAGCGTTCCCGTGATCGCCAGCGGTGGCATCAGCCAGCTCGACGACGTGCGCGCGCTGTGCGAGATGGAGCAGGAAGGTATCGTCGGCGCCATCACCGGGCGCGCCATCTACGAAGGCACCCTCAACTTCATCGAGGCGCAGAAGCTCGCCGACGAGCTCCGTCCGCAGGTCTGAACGCCTGCGCCGGCGGCGATCCGCCTCCGTCCCGACCTCGCCTATGCTGGCAAAGCGCATCATTCCCTGTCTCGACGTCACCAGTGGCCGCGTGGTGAAGGGCATCAACTTCCTCGGCTTGCGCGACGCGGGCGATCCGGTGGAGGTGGCGCGCCGCTACGATGAACAAGGCGCCGACGAACTGTGTTTTCTCGACATCACCGCCAGCTCCGACGAGCGCGGCATGATCCTGCACGTGATCTCGGCTGTGGCCGAGCAGGTCTTCATCCCGCTGACGGTGGGCGGTGGCGTGCGCAGCGTGGAGGACGTGCGGGCGCTGCTCAACGCCGGGGCCGACAAGGTCAGCATCAACACGGCCGCCGTGCAGCATCCGCAACTGGTGCGGGAGGCGAGCGGCAAGGTCGGCTCGCAGTGCATCGTGGTGGCCATCGACGCCAAGCGTGGCGAGGGCCGCTGGGAGGTGTTCACGCATGGGGGGCGGCGGGCGACCGGCATGGATGCGGTGGAGTGGGCCGAACGGGTGCAGGCACTGGGTGCCGGCGAGATCCTGCTCACCAGCATGGACCGCGACGGCACGCGCAACGGCTACGACGTGCAACTCACCCGTGCCGTCTCCGACCGGTTGGAGATCCCGGTGATCGCCAGCGGCGGAGTTGGCGGCCTCGAGCACCTCGCCCAGGGCATCCTGCTGGGACATGCGGATGCCGTTCTGGCCGCCTCCATCTTCCACTACGGTGAGTACACCATCGGGCAGGCCAAGCGCTACCTCGCCGACCAAGGCATCGAGGTGCGGGCATGAGCGATGACTGGACCAGCGCCGTGCAGTGGGACGCCCAGGGGCTGGCGCCGGCAATCGTGCAGGATGCCGCTTCCGGCAAGGTGCTGATGTTCGCGTGGATGAATGCGGAATCACTGCGGCGCACCGCGGCGACCGGCGAGGCGGTGTTCTGGTCGCGATCGCGCCGGCGCTTGTGGCACAAGGGCGAGGAATCGGGACACGTCCAGCGCATCGTCGAGGTGCGTCTCGACTGTGACGCGGATGCCATCCTGTTGCGCGTGGAACAGATCGGCGGGATCGCCTGCCACACCGGCCGGGAGCGCTGCTTCTACCGGCGGCTCGAGAATCGACGCTGGGTCGAGACCGACTCGGTGCTCAAAGACCCGGTCGAGATCTACGGGAGGAAGCCATGATCGATCCGGCGATCCTGCAGCGGCTGGCCGCGACGCTGGAAACGCGCAAAGGCGCCGATCCGGCCTCTTCCTACGTGGCCGGGCTGTTTGCAAAGGGTAACGACGCGATCCTCAAGAAGGTGGCGGAGGAAGCCGCCGAGACGCTGATGGCGGCCAAGGACGGTGATAAACTGCATCTGGTGCGCGAGACCGCCGACCTGTGGTTTCACACCCTGATACTGCTGAGCTATCACGGTCTGGGCCCGGACGACGTCCTGGCCGAGCTGCGCCGCAGGGAGGGCATCTCCGGCATCGACGAGAAAGCCGCGCGGGCCTGACCGCTGACGATCCCACCTGACCTTCCTCGCGCGCGTCTGCAATGCACGATCCGAACTGCATCTTCTGCAAGATTGTCAGAGGAGAGATACCCAGCCGGAAGGTCTACGAGGACGACCTGGTCCTTGCCTTCCATGACATCAACCCGATCGCCCCGGTCCACCTCTTGGTGATCCCCAAGGCGCATCTGAGTTCGCTGGCGGAGGCGCGGGACGACGACGCACCGGCGCTGGGGCGGATGATGGCGATGGCCGGCCGACTGGCACGAGAGCAGGGGGCGGATGACGGGTTTCGCCTGATCGTGAATACTGGACGGGTGGGACGGCAGGAAGTGATGCACGTGCACGCACACATCCTGGGAGGCGGCGAGCCGCTGGGAGCGATGCTTCCGCGGTCCCGAGCCTGACGATTTGCATCACAGGAGAATGAGATGGGTTCCTTCAGCATTTGGCACTGGTTGATCGTTCTGGTGGTCGTTGTCCTGGTCTTCGGCACGAAGAAGCTCAGAAACCTCGGCACGGACCTCGGCAGCGCGGTCAAGGGCTTCAAGGAAGGCATGAAGACCGAGGACGACAAAGCTGCCGACGCGACGGCGAAGGTGGAGCATAGCCGCACGGGCCAGACCATCGAAGGCGAGGTCAAGGACCGCACCCAGTCCTGAACGGCATGCGAACCAGGCGCGGGTAGAGTCAGATGCTCGACATCGGATTCACCGAGTTGATGCTGATCGGCGTCGTGGCGCTGGTCGTGCTCGGCCCCGAGCGCTTGCCGAAGGTCGCCCGGACGGCGGGGCATCTGCTCGGGCGGTTTCAGCGCTACGTGGCCGAGGTCAAGACCGACATCAACCGCGAGCTGGAGCTCGCCGAGCTCAAGAAGCTGCAGACCAGTGTCGAGGACGCAGCGCGTTCGATCGAGAGCACGGTCAGGAGCGAGATCCAGCAGGCCGAGCAGGAACTGCGCAGCGTAGAAGACGAGGTCAACCGTGCGGGCGAGGAGATCAGGAAGTCGCATGAGGAACTGATCGCCCAGGCTTCCAGCGGTATCTCGATGCCCCACATGGGCGCCGGCGCGCCCGACGCCGATGCGTCCGTGCCCGAAGTCGGGCAGACGCCCCAGCGTCCCGCCCCGGAGGAGGCGGAGGAACCATCGCCGCAGATGGAACTGGGCTTGGCGCAGGGATCGACACCCCTCCCGGCCGAGCCAGTGCCGTCGAAGTCCTCCTGACCCCTGACACATCGGACGCGAAAGCGCCGAACCCGACCCAGAAGATCCGGTGAGCGATAACGAGCAAGGGTCCGAAACCTTTCTGTCCCACCTCGTCGAGCTGCGCGACCGCCTGCTGCGCGCAATCATCGCACTGCTGGTGGCGTTCCTGTGCCTCGTGCCGTTCGCCAAGCATATCTATGCCTGGTTGGCCAAGCCCATGCTGGCACAGCTGCCGGCCGGTGCGGCGATGATTGCGACCGAGGTCGCCTCGCCCTTCTTCATTCCCTTGAAGGTCACGCTGCTCGCCGCGATCGTGCTCGCGCTGCCGGTGATCCTGTATCAAGTCTGGGCATTCGTCGCGCCGGGACTGTATGCGCATGAGAAGAAGCTGGTTGCACCCCTCGTGATGTCCAGCACGGTGCTATTCCTGCTCGGGATGGCGTTCGCCTACTTCGTCGTGTTCCCGACGGTATTTCACGTCATGAAGACGTTCACCCCCGAAGGGGTGTCATGGATGCCGGATATCGGCTCCTACTTCAGCTTCGTGGTGGGGATGTTCATCGCCTTCGGCGTGACCTTCGAAGTTCCGGTCGCCGTCGTGCTGGCGGTCAAGGCCGGCATGGTGAGTGTCACCAAGCTGCGCGAGATACGGCCCTACGTGATCGTCGGCGCGTTCATCGTCGCGGCTGTGGTCACGCCACCCGACGTGTTGTCACAGCTGCTCCTCGCCGTGCCCCTGATCCTCCTCTACGAGGCAGGGATCATCGTGGCGTCGCTCGTCTCGCGGGGCCAGGCCGAACCGGAATCCGAGTATCAGTAACTTGGAGCGCGAGCTCAGTCGGGCTGGCGGTTCTTGATGGAGGGTCGGCGACCCACGGTGAGGTCGATCGACAGGCGTTCGCCACCCCTCAGGACGGTGAGCTTGGCCACCTCGCCCGGCCGCGAGGCGGCCACCGTGTTGAGCATCTCGAAGGAGTCGGGCACCGGCTTGCCGTGAACCTCCACCAGCACATCGCCCGGCTTCACACCAGCCCGCTCGGCGGGCCCGCCGCGCACGACGCCCGCAATGAGCACCCCCTGGGTGTCGCCCAGCTTGAAGGATTCCGCGAGTTCGGGTGTGATGTCCTGGACCTCGACGCCGATCCAGCCGCGCGTCACGGATCCGGTCTGGATGATCTGCTCCAATACCTGCCGCGCCAGGCTCACGGGGATGGCGAACCCGATGCCGAGCGAGCCGCCGCTGCGCGAGTAGATCGCCGTGTTGATGCCGACCAGATTGCCCTCGTTGTCGACCAGCGCCCCGCCGGAGTTGCCGGGGTTGATCGCCGCATCGGTCTGGATGAAGTTCTCGAATGTGTTGATGCCCAGATGGGTGCGGCCGAGTGCGCTCACGATGCCCATCGTCACCGTCTGACCGACACCGAAAGGATTGCCGATGGCGAGTACGACATCGCCCACTTCGAGTCCTTCGACGCGGCCGAACGTGATGGCGGGCAACTGCTCCATGTCGATGCGCAGCACGGCCAGATCCGATTCCGGGTCGGTACCGACGAGCTGGGCCACTGCGTGACGGCCGTCGTTGAGTGCCACTTCGATCTCGTCGGCTGCCTCGATCACGTGGTTGTTGGTCAGGATGAATCCCTCCGAACCGACGATCACACCCGAGCCCAGGCTGGAGCTGCGCTGCGCATCGTCTTCGAGCTGGTCCCCGAAGAAGCGCCGAAACAACGGGTCGTCCATGAAAGGGTGGCGGGGCATCTTCACCTGCTTGCTGGTGAAGATGTTCACGACCGACGGCATGGCCTTGTTCGCCGCCGCGCTGAACGAGGGGTGGAGGGCCCCCGAGACGGGCACCGGCTTGCCCTCGGCGCTGTTCGACTCCGTGATGGTGACCACCCCGTTGCCGGCCTGCTGCGTCCGCAGCGGCAGCAGATCGGGCCGAAGGGTTGACACCACCAGTAGCAACGCCAGGGCGATCGTCGTCGCCTGGGCAAATACCAACCACAACTTGCGCATATATGAGAACGCCCGGGACCGGGCAGGTCGGAAGGCCAGAGAGCCATCCGAATTATCGCAAAAGGACGGTGACTTAGGAATCAGCGGGCCTTGTCGCCATGCCGGCACGCCGTCCCGGGTTTGACAGCCCTTCCAACTTTCCCTTATGATTCGCGGCTTTCGCTGGTTCGGCCAGCGACCACTCTCAGCCGTTGGGATCCACATGAAGACGTTTTCAGCCAAGCCGCACGAAGTCCGGCGTGACTGGTTTGTGATCGACGCGACCGACAAGGTACTCGGGCGGCTCGCCGTCGAAGTTGCCCGCCGGCTGCGCGGCAAGCACAAGGCCATCTTCACCCCGCACGTCGACACCGGCGATTACATCGTGGTGGTCAACGCGCAGAAGCTGCGTGTGACGGGCAACAAGGCCGACGACAAGGTGTACTACCGCCACAGCCAGTTCGCCGGCGGTCTCAAGAGCACCACGTTCGCGAAGCTGCAAGGTCAATTCCCGACGCGAGCGCTGGAGAAGGCGGTCAAGGGCATGCTGCCCAAGGGCCCGCTGGGCTCGGCAATGCTCCGCAAGCTGAAGGTATACGCCGGTGCGGACCATCCGCACAGCGCCCAGCAACCGCAGGAACTCAAGATCTAGACAATCAGGCACCTCTTACCATGGCCATCGCGCAACAGCAATACTATGGGACCGGTCGACGCAAGAGCGCCGTCGCGCGCGTGTTCCTCCGCCCCGGCAAGGGCAATATCCAAGTCAACGGCAAGGCCGTGGACGAGTTCTTCTCGCGCGAAACCGGCCGCATGGTCGTGCGCCAGCCGCTCGAGGCTTCCAATCACCTGAGCACGTTCGATATCCTCGTCAACGTCAAGGGTGGTGGCGAGTCGGGCCAGGCGGGTGCGGTACGGCATGGTATTACCCGTGCGCTGATCAGCTACGACGCTGAACTCAAGCCGGTGCTCAAGAAGGCCGGACTGGTGACGCGCGATGCGCGCGAGGTCGAGCGAAAGAAGGTGGGTCTGCACAAGGCGCGCAGGCGGAAGCAGTTCTCCAAGCGCTGATCGTCCCCTTCGGACACCCAAAAAGCCGCCTGCACGGGCGGCTTTTTGTTTTTCAGAACACGGCAGAGGAGGTGAGGTCCCATGGTCAAGGTAGGGATAGTGGGCGGTACGGGCTACACCGGCGTCGAGTTGCTGCGCCTCCTGGTGCGCCACCCACGGGCGCAGCTGCAGGCGATCACCTCGCGCAGGGAAGCGGGGACCGCGGTGGCGGATATGTTCCCAAGCCTGCGGCGCCACGTGGATCTCGCGTTCAGCGACCCGGAATCGGGCGTCCTGGAGAAGTGCGACGTGGTCTTTTTCGCCACGCCGAACGGCGTCGCGATGCAGCAGGCGCGGGGACTGGTCGAGGCGGGTGTCCGCATCGTCGATCTGGCTGCAGATTTCCGCATCCAGGACGTTAGCGTGTGGGAGAAGTGGTACGGCATGACCCACGCCTGTCCCGACCTCGTGGCGGAGGCGGTCTACGGCCTGCCCGAGGTGAATCGCGAGGCAATCCGGGCCGCCCGCATCGTCGCGAACCCGGGCTGCTATCCGACCGCGGTGCAGCTGGGATTCCTGCCGCTCGTCGAGTCGGGCATCGCCGACCTGCAGTCGCTGATTGCCGACGCGAAGTCCGGCGTCAGTGGGGCAGGCCGGAAGGCCGAGACCCATATTCTTTTTTCCGAGGCTGCCGATAACTTCAAGGCATACGGGGTGGGCGGCCACCGGCACCTGCCGGAGATCGTCCAGGGCCTCGAGCGGGTGGCGAAGAAGTCCGTGGGTCTGACCTTCGTTCCGCATCTGACACCGATCATCCGCGGTATTCACGCGACGCTTTACGTGCGCATGCTCGACACCATCGATCTTCAGCAGCTCTACAGCGCTCGGTACGCGTCCGAGCCCTTCGTGGACGTGCTGCCGACCGGGAGCCATCCGGACACGCGCAGCGTGCGCGGGGCGAATCTGTGCCGAATCGCCGTCCACACGCCGGGTGGGGGACGCACCGGCGTGATCCTCTCCGTCATCGACAACCTGGTGAAGGGGGCGGCGGGGCAAGCCGTACAGAACTTCAATCTGATGTTCGGTTTTGCCGAGACAACCGCCCTGGAGGCCCCGGCACTGCTGCCATGATGCTCCGCCGTTCCCTGCATCGACTCGCTGCACCGCGAGTATCCGTGCACACGCCTCTGCCGTGGTACATGCGCGTGTCGCTGGCGGTGCTGGGAGGCGTCGCGCTGCTGGCGCTCGCATTGGGAACGTACCGGGCGGGGCAAGCGATGGGTGCGCTGCCCGGGGAGATGACCAGGGAGTTCGCGTCGCTTGCCAAGGAAGCAGACGTGCTGCGCACCGAGAATGCCCAGCTGCGCGCCAAGCTCACCGAATTCGAACATCGGGTGCAGATCGAACAGACCGCCCACGGCAGTCTGCAGGGGCAGATGAAAGCACTCTCGGACGAGAACGCGGACCTGAAGGCGGAGCTGGCGTTCTTTCACACGCTGATGAATGCAGGTGGCTCGACCGGTGCGCAGGGGGTCACCGTCGAGCGCTTTCGCGTGAAGCGCGACGTGGTGCCCGGCGAGTATCGCTACCAGTTGCTGGTGGCACAGGCGCGGACGCGTAGCCGTGCGTTCTCCGGCAGGATCGAACTGATCGTGGATATCGAGCGTGGCGGACGCAGCGAAGTGGTCGTGTTTCCGCAGTCTGCGGAGGCCCGTCCGTCATACGGCCTGCGCTTCAAGTTCTACCAGCGGGTGGATGGATTGTTCCGGGTGGCGCCTGACGCGCGCGTTCATCGCGTCCAGGTGCGTGTGCTCGAGGATGGCGTGAGCACACCCGTGTCATCGCAAACCGTGAGCGTATCGTGACGGAGGAGTGATGTTTGGAGGCAAGGTAAGCAAGCCGCAGAACCGAATCGACAGCCTCATCGGCGAAGGCACCGTGGTCGATGGCGACATCACGTTCGCCGGGGGACTGCGCATCGATGGCCGCGTGCGCGGCAACGTCTGCGCAGCCGACAACCAGCCCTCGACCCTGGTGCTCAGCGAGAAAGCGCGTGTGGATGGGGAAATCCACGTCTCGCACGTGGTGGTAAACGGGGCCATCTTCGGTCCGTTGTTTGCCAGCGAGTACGTCGAACTGCAGGCCAAGGCCAACGTTTCCGGTGACATTCACTACCGAACCCTGGAGATCCAACTCGGCGCGGTCATCCAGGGGCGGCTGGTGCACCAGGGGCAGACCCATGAGGCCCAGGTCATCCCGCTGGCGGCGGTTGAATCCGCAAGCAATTGACCCCAGGTGCGGAGGGCGGGACAATCAAGTTTCGCTCAAGAGGTAACGAATGAACGCAGTCACCGACATGCCAGCCCCGCTCGTCTTCACCGACAGTGCCGCCAACAAGGTCCGGGACCTGATCGAGGAAGAAGGCAACCCCGGGCTCAAGCTGCGGGTGTTCGTCAGTGGGGGAGGTTGCTCCGGCTTCCAGTACGGCTTCACGTTCGACGAGGCGTCCAATGAGGACGATACGGCGATGGAGAAGAACGGCGTTACGCTGCTCATCGATGCGATGAGCTACCAGTATCTGGTGGGGGCCGAGATCGACTATCAGGAAAGCGCCGAGGGCGCGCAGTTCGTGATCAAGAATCCGAATGCCACATCGACCTGCGGGTGCGGCTCGTCCTTCTCCGCCTGACCGGGTCGACAGCCGTAAGACCAAAAAGGGGCGCCGCGGCGCCCCTTTCGCTTTGCAGGGGTTTTCCGGTCAGTTGACCTGAGCCAGGTTGGCGTCGCGGATCAGATCGAGGCGCTCGATCAGGGGAGCGGTCTGCTCCTGGAAGGCCTGGCGGGAATCGCGAGAAATCGGCATCGCTGCCGGAATCGACTCGCTCAGCGGGTTGCGGTGCATGCCGTGCACCAGGAATTCGTAGTGCAGATGCGGGCCGCTGGCGAGGCCGGTCATCCCGACATAGCCGATGACGTCTCCCTGGTGGATACGCTGCCCGGCGCGCAGCCGGTCGGCAAAGCCGGACAGGTGCGCATAGAGCGTCGAATACCCGTTCCGGTGCTGGAGCACGACGACCTTGCCGTAACCCCCCTTCCTGCCGACGAACTGGACGGTTCCGTCGGCCGTCGCCCGCACGCGGGTACCGACGGGGGCAGCGTAGTCGACGCCCTTATGGGCACGGATGACGTTCAAGACAGGATGCAGGCGGGCGGTGGTGAACCCCGATGTGATACGTGAGAACTCGAGCGGCGAGCGAAGGAAGGCGCGCCGGACGTTCTTGCCTTCAGGCGTGTAGTAGCTGCCCTTTCCGGATTCGTCCTCGAAGTAGACGGCTTGATAGCTGAGACCGCGGTTGACGAACTGCGCGGCCACGATCCTGCCGGGTCGGACGTACTCCCCCTCGCGATAGACCGCCTCGTAGATCACCGAGAAGCGGTCGCCGGGGTGGAGATCCCGATGGAAATCGACCTCGCTGGAGAAGATGTCTGCCAGCTGCATCGCCACGGCGTCACTGAGGCCTGCGGAATCGGTGGCTGCGAACAGGGAGGTGCGCACCTCGCCGGACGACATGACCAGCTGAGTCGTCGTTTCCTGTTGATCCTGCTCCACCACGAACCCGGTCGTGTCGCGGCGCAGCAAGAATTCGCTGCCGTCGGCATTGGCAAACCGCATGGAGACCAGCTTGCCGTCCCCGGTCGTGACGGCTCGTATGCTGCGTCCCGGCAGGAGGCGCTGCATCGTCCGGGCCGCTGCCCCGCTGAGCAGGAAGGCCCGCGCCTCGGCATCGTCGATCTCGAGGCGGGATAGCACCGCACCGATCGTATCGCCACGCTGGATGCGTTCCTCGCGCCAGTAGCGATCCTGCTCGAGGGCAATCTCGTCCGATGCAACAGCGATCTGCAGGTGCTGAACGATATCCTGACGCTCCACGTCATCCGTGGCAGTGTCAGGTGCGATGCCGAAGGCGGCGACGACGCCCAGAAGCGGCAGCGTCGACAGCGCGAGGAGCATGCGGGCACGGCGACGCCGGGACGCCAATGTCTTTTCGGATAGAATCACTGGCACGTTCGATGTCAAAGTTGCGGCAGCGTAGCAGAAAACCCCTGGCCTGTCTCAAGGGGGATGGTTGCACCGGAACGGCCCTTCCTGATGGCGCACATGCACGGGGTAGAAGAGAGTCTCGCCGAGATCAAGCGGGGCAGCGACGAGTTGATCGTCGAGCAGGAACTGATCGATCGTTTGCGCGGCCGCCCGCTGCGCGTCAAAGCGGGTTTCGATCCCACGGCGCCGGATCTGCATCTCGGGCACACGGTGCTGCTCAACAAGATGCGCCAGTTCCAGGCGCTGGGTCACCACGTCATCTTCCTCATCGGCGATTTCACCGGCATGATCGGGGATCCGACCGGAAAGAATGCCACCCGCCCCCCGCTGTCACCCGAGCAGATCGAGGAGAACGCCAGGACCTACAAGGATCAGGTGTTCAAGATTCTGGATCCGGACAGGACGGAGATCGCTTACAACTCCGCCTGGTTCGGTCCCATGGGGGCGGCCGACCTCATCAAGCTCGCCGCCCGGTACACCGTCGCCCGCATGCTCGAGCGCGAAGACTTCGGCAAGCGCTACCGGGGTGGGCTCCCGATTGCGGTGCACGAGTTCCTCTATCCGCTCATCCAGGGCTACGATTCGGTTGCCCTGCGGGCAGACGTGGAATTGGGCGGCACCGACCAGAAATTCAACCTGCTGGTCGGCCGGGAACTGCAGAAGGATTATGGGCAGCGGCCGCAGTGCGTCCTCACCATGCCTCTGCTGGAAGGCCTGGACGGCGTCAACAAGATGTCCAAGTCGCTGGGCAACTATGTCGGGATCAACGAGCCGCCCGGAGAGATGTTCGGCAAGTTGATGTCCATCTCCGACGACCTGATGTGGCGCTACATCGACCTGCTTTCCTTCGAGCCGCTCGCCGTCGTGCAACGCTGGCGCTCGGACGTGGCGGCGGGTGCCAATCCGCGCGACGTGAAAGTGACCTTTGCGAAGGAGATCGTCGCCCGCTTCCACGGCCATCCAGCCGCCGAGCGTGCGGAGGCCGATTTCCAGGCGCGCTTCCGCCAAGGCCAGATTCCGGACGAAATGCCCGAGCACGTACTTGCGCTGGAACGGGAGGAGCTGGCTCTGACGCAGATCCTCAAGGCAACCGGCCTCACCGCCAGTACCTCGGAGGCGATGCGCATGATCGACCAAGGGGGCGTGCGGATGGACGGCCAGCGCGTCAGCGACAAGGCGCTTGCCTTGCGCCGCGGTGGCCCGTTCGTGCTGCAGGTCGGCAAGCGCAAGTTCGCACGCGTCACGCTCACCTAGTCTGCTGGCGGGGAACTCCTGCGCAGACGCATTGCCTCAATGTTGGCAGGCGCAATGTCCATCCATAACGATCCGGGAAGCGCTGTCGAAACCCGGGCTTCGAAAGGTCTCTGTTCTCCCTTCGTCCTGCA
This sequence comes from Pseudomonadota bacterium, assembly GCA_023430065.1. Classification (GTDB taxonomy): domain Bacteria; phylum Pseudomonadota; class Gammaproteobacteria; order Burkholderiales; family SHXO01; genus SHXO01. Next base: position 42,264 of record JAEZCG010000235.1, read on the forward strand.
GCGGTTCTCGCGTGTGTTGGTCTGCATCGAGATTTTCCGTTTGCGGGGTTGACCCAAGAAGTTGGCTCTGTATAATGCGCGGCTCTCGTCGACTCGGTCGACGCCGCTCTTTAAAAACTCACAGCCGATAGGTGTGGGCGCTTGGTCGGTCCGAAGGCGTCTTTGTTGGGTGGTTTGGTCTGGTGAATAGCTGGGCTGAAGCGCCTGACGATAAGCTTTGGATAGAGAAGTGCTCGCACGGTAGATAGGTTTGAGGTTCTGCCTGGGGGTTTGGATTCTGGGTGGGATTTCGAGTCAGACATTCCGTCGAGTTTTAGGATTTGAACTGAAGAGTTTGATCCTGGCTCAGATTGAACGCTGGCGGCATGCTTTACACATGCAAGTCGAACGGC
>JAEZCG010000019.1 GCA_023430065.1 Pseudomonadota bacterium
CTGCCATCGCAGATGACAACTCGTGTTCAACGACCGGCCACTTTGAAATGAAGACCCACAGCGAAGTCCTCAGAGCTGAGCGGCCTCGCTGCCAGCGGCGAGGGGTTTTTGCACAGCTTCGTTAGGACTCGCGGTCAGGTGAACCGACATTCGCCACAAGATATTTTCTGATAAGGAATGATAATGAGCAGTTTGCCGTGTTGTCCGAAATGCAATTCGGCCTACACATATGAAGACGGTGGCCAATACATTTGCCCGGAATGCGGCCACGAATGGAGCACTGCTGCGGAGGAGACTGTTGAAGGCCGACGCGTGTGGAATGACGCCTTTGGCAACGAACTCCAAGACGGAGATTCGGTAACCGTTATCAAAGACCTCAAAGTTAAGGGTTCATCTTCAGTTGTCAAAATCGGAACGAAGGTCAAGAACATTCGCCTCATTGATGGCGACCACGACATCGACTGCAAGATAGAAGGCTTCGGGTCCATGCAATTGAAGTCCGAGTACATCAAGAAAGCCTAATCGGCGCTTTTTTATGAGAAGCCTCAGCGCTCAAGGGAACTTCAACTGTTCGTTGCACCGGCGAGCCCTAACCCCTCATTCAACGGGACGCTCGGCGGCGCCCGTTAATTCGAACGTAAGGCCGCAGAAGGCCACACTCGGAGTACTACATGTTTGCGAACGTCCTGCGTTTCGTCCTCCTAGTGCTCTTCGGCCTCCTGGTCGGCACGATGTTCGTCATCTGGGTCGGCTACAACTCCGCCAGCCTTTCGGCAGTGACGTATGTCGAGCAGCAGCAAAATGCGATTCGCGCTCTGAACACACTCCTAGCGCTCATGGGAGCGCTCTGCATCTTGATCTCCATCTCTCTGGCAGTGCTTTCCAAGCAGGATCCGCCTATCCGCTACCTGTATCTTTGCGCCGCGGTGTTCATGGTTGTTGCCGCCCTGGTCACTCGCTTCGGCAATCAGCCTATCAATGCTGTCGTCATGTCGTGGAGTCCTCAGTCTCCCGCGGCCAACTGGTCGGAATTGCGCGATCAGTGGTGGCAGTGGCACATCGTTCGCTCCGTAGCGGGTGTCAGTGCGCTTGTGCTCATCACGCTCGCCGTCGTAGCAGCCAAGCCGCGACACACAGCGACTGCGGCCTAACCCTTCGCTCGAGTGGGCCGCCATAATGATGAACTTGCAGGATCTCGCCGCGATCGGCGAAATAGTCGGCGCGATCGCAGTCGTGGTGTCGTTGATCTATGTGGCTTACCAGGTGCGCCATAGCGCACGCCAGATCGAGCAAAATTCTCGCCAACTCGAAGCATCCATGTACTACGCGAGCAACGACTCCTTCTTTCGATGGTTCGCTATGCTCGCTCAGGACGCCACCCTTGCTGATCTCTGGAGTCGCGCGCTGTCCGGTGAGACCCTGAGGCACGAGGAGGAGATCCGCGTCAACTCACTGATCTTGATGTTGTTCACGTGCTACGAGAACAACTTTCAACAGGTCCGCGTCGGTGCTATCGTGCGAAACACGCTCGAGATCTCCAGGCACGACCTCTCGAGGCTCATGTCGCGACCGGTGATTCAGACGTGGTGGAAGCGTCATGTGCCGGGGGCGTTGACGCCAGAGTTCCGACAGGCGGTCGAATCGCTCGTGTGTACAATGAACTCTGCGAAGCACGCCACCCAACAAGGCGCTGCAGCTGACGAGCCACAGCATGGTTGAATCGTTCCATTGATCGGTCTGGCGTCGGATGTCTGCGCTTCGAGCGAGTCGCGGTGGCGCTGCGGCTCACAGCTGAGCGCCCAGCCATTAGGCCTTTCTATGAATCGCGATGCGTACAACAAGATTGCTCAAGAATGGAGCGTCGCAAGGAACAGCTTCTTCGGAAGAGAGCGTGAGTAAGGCGATGTGTGGGGCCGGTCCTATTTCCATCCGCGAAGCAGCTCGCCGCGTGGAACGGGACGTGAAAGCTGTACACAGTGATATCACTGCGCTGCTGAATGCCGGAGTTCTAGACCGTGTTGAGGATGGTCGCGTCGTCTTCCCATTCGAAGCTGTGAAGGTCGAGTTCCTTCTCCATGCTGCATAGCCCGGCGTGCCGCGAGGTGCCGAACCCTGCACTCCAGCGGACCGTCCAATAGCGGCCTTGCCGCTGTCGTCCTTCCGCTGAGCTTCGTCGTTTTGGCGTCACCAGAACCCTCGTGCATCGTGCGAATCGTTGAAGCAAGTGCAGCTGATGCGGATGCCGTGCTGAGCGTCGAGCGCGCAGCCTTTGCGCGCGAAGACGAGGCGGCGCTGGTAGCCGACTTGCTTCAAGATCCCACCGCTCAGCCAAGCCTTTCACTGCTTGCCTTCCTGCAGAACACGCCAGTCGGGCACGTCTTGTTCACCAACGCGGTGCTTGCAGGAGCTTCCCGCCAGGCTCCGGCTGCCATCCTCGCGCCGTTGGCTGTACTCCCCGAGTTTCAGCGCCAAGGGGTAGGCCGCGCACTCATTGAGGACGGCGCCAGCCGGCTCGCAGCATCAGGTGTGCAACTACTTTTTGTGCACGGCCATCCTGACTATTACACGCGCTGCGGCTTCGTCCCAGCAGCTCCATTCGGCCTTCGTGCCCCCTACCCCATCGTGCCCGAGGAGGCGTGGATGGTTCGCCCACTGGTTCCGGATGTTCTGGGCTCAGTCACGGGCGTCATCGCTTGTCCCGAGAGCATGGCCAAGCCAGAATACTGGCGCGAGTAGCTTTCTCTCTCCAGGCAGTCGGAGTGACAGCTTACCCTTCGCTGGAGCGGAACCTCCACCGGCCCTTCAGCTCAAACGTTTTGCCCGCATAACTACGGTTTTATTCATTACAAACTCAAGGAGCATGATCATGCGCGTACTGACCCGAATCTCTCTCGTCCTATTGAGTGCAACTGCACTACTCAGCCCATTGGCCTCTGCTCAATACGTTGGCCCATCAACCGCGCCGACATATCGGTCGGTTGCAGACGTCCTGAAGAACCCGATTGATGATGCGCCAGTCGTTCTCTCGGGGCACATCATCAAACAGGTTGGAAAGAAGAAATACATCTTCTCTGATGGGACAGCAGAGATTCGGCTAGAAGTTGACCAAAAGCACTTCCCTTCGACTCCCATCAATGAGAAAACGCAAGTGCAGATTCGAGGCGAGATAGAGAAGGACTTTCTGCAAAGCCCAGAGATCGATGTCGAGTATCTCGCGATTATCAAATAACGGACGGAGGGACTGAGCGTTCGAGTCGGCGCGGTTCAGTGCTACGCGCTTCACCGCGCCGCTCAACGTGGACGTTGAGCACCTGCTGCTCGGCCGGTCCGACCTGCATTGACGAGTGCGCGGCGAAACGCCCCGCTCAGTACGTAGCGCGGGAAGGTGACGAACTGCTCGATGAGAAGACGCACGATGAAGTCGATCGGGCCGAGGAAACGCTCAACTTCGGCTGCTTCGCGTCGATGACCCTGGCCCTGAGCAGTCATCCCAATCAGCCAAAGCAAAGGCAAATAGAGGGCTAGCGCCGTTCGCTCGAAAGCGATGGCGCTCACTGCAAGAAGAACGCCGAGCCAGAACAGAGGCACGGTGACGAGGTGAACCAGCAGGTTCACACGATCCCGATTGGCTCGCGCGTACCCCTTCCACTGCCATTTGTACACGTCGTGGTGAATGCGCATCGTTCGGATCTCACCTCAACCCTTCAAACCGAACCGCCTCTGCTGTCATGAGCTCGCAAGGAGCACGGCAGAGCGATCGTCCGTGCAACTCAGTCTGAAGGTCAAAGAAACTGGATGAATGCGACACCCGCCAACAGCCCCATGACGCCGGCGAGGCGCATGACCGATACGCCGCGCTGTGGAAAGCGCAGCAGGCCGAGGCGATCGACCAGGACCGATGCGACCTGTTGACCGGCAACGGTCAGTGCAACCACGGCCGATGTGCCGATGACGGGGATGGCAGTGAACACGGTCGTCACATAGGTGGCGCCCGCGAACCCGCCAAGCCATCCCCACCACGGCATCGC
>JAEZCG010000047.1 GCA_023430065.1 Pseudomonadota bacterium
GTGGATCTCGCCGATCTATCCCTCGCCCATGGCGGACTTCGGCTACGACGTGTCGGACTACTGCGCGATCGCGCCGGCGTTCGGCACCCTCGAACAGTTCGACGCCCTGGTGGAGGAGGCGCACCGGCGCGGCCTGAAGGTGATCCTCGACTTCGTGCCCAACCACACCTCCGATCGCCATCCGTGGTTCGTCGAGAGCCGGGCGTCTCGCGACAACCCGCGGCGCGACTGGTACATCTGGCGCGATCCCGCCCCCGACGGCGGACCGCCGAACAACTGGATCAGCAACTTCGGCGGCAGCGCGTGGACGTTCGATCCGGCGACAGGGCAGTACTACCACCATGCCTTCCTCGAGGAGCAGCCCGACCTCGACTGGCGCAACCCGCGGGTGCGCGCGGCGATGATGGACGTGCTGCGCTTCTGGATGGAGCGCGGCGTCGACGGTTTCCGCATCGACGTGCTGTGGCATCTGGCGAAGGATCCGCAGCTGCGCGACAACCCGCCCAATCCCGGCTACCAGCCGGGCGACGCCGAGATCCGGCGTCTCCTGCAGGTGCACTCCTGCGATCAGCCGCACATTCACGACATCGTCACCGAGCTGCGCGCGGTGCTCGACGAGTATCCCGAGCGGGTGATGATCGGCGAGATCTACCTGCCGGTGGAACGGCTGGTCGCCTACTACGGCGCCGGCCGGGGCGTCCATCTCCCGTTCAACTTCCAGTTGATCGAGGCGAGCTGGGACGCACCCGAGATCGACCGCATGGTGCACGAGTACGACACCCTGGTGCCCGACGACGAGTGGCCGAACTGGGTGCTGGGCAACCACGACAAGCCGCGCATCGCCTCACGCGTGGGCGAAGGGCAGGCACGCGTGGCCGCGATGCTGCTGCTCACGCTGCGCGGCACGCCCACCATGTACTACGGCGACGAACTGGGGTTGCACGACGTCGCGATTCCGCCCGAGCGCGTGCAGGACCCGTGGGAGAAGAACGAACCGGGCCTGGGGCTGGGGCGCGATCCGCAGCGCACCCCGATGCAGTGGGACACCTCGCCCAACGCCGGCTTCAGCACCGGCCTGCCCTGGCTGCCGCTGGCCCCGGATCACGAGACGCGCAACATCGACTGCCAGGCGCGCGATCCCGCCTCCCTCCTCACGCTCTATCGCAGACTGATCGCGTTGCGGCGTGCACAGGTCGCCCTGTCGCTGGGCAGCTATGCGCGCGTGGCATGCACCGAGCACCTGCTGGCCTACGAGCGGCGGGGGCCGGACGGCGTGCTGATGGTGGCGCTCAACTTCGGACACGAACCGCAAGCGCTCGAGCGAGCGGACCTGCAAGGCGAAGTGTTGCTGTCGACGCACCTGGACCGCGAGGGCGAACGCATCGTCGGGCGCCTCGCCCTGCGCGCCGACGAGGGCGCGATCGTGCGGCTGCGCTGAGCGGCTACGCGCCGGCTTCCCGCGCGTCGCAGTCGCGCCCGATGCGGCGCATCCACACGGCGATCGTCTGATCGCGCGTCAGTTGATTCGCGTGCGGCACCTCCGCCACGTCGCCCAGTTCCTCGGCCCAGACGCGCACCTGCTCGTCGGTGGGCTGCCATGCATACGCGTCGGTGATCCAGTCGCCCACCACCTCGGTCACCCACGCGGGCGTGCCCTGTCCGAATCCGACGGCACGGGTCTTCGCCTCGGTGTAGTGCTGCTCCCAGCGCGCCCAGGCGATGGTGCGGCCGACCTGCTGTGCGACCCAATAGCACACGGCCCGGTCGAACTGCTCGGGCAACTGGTACGGGTTGCGAGGGTCTGCCGCAGCGGGCGCGAATGCAAGCATGGCGGCGATGGCACCGGCGGCGCGCGAAAGGGTCGCGCGCGTGGTGGAGTTCATCCGATTCTCCTGTGGGACGTGAGCCCGACTCCGGACCGGCGACCTTCCGGAGCAGGCGCCGCCGGCGCCACGCAGACTCTCGTCAATCGTTCGCGGTGCCGAATTCCGCCGGCGACACGATCTCGATCAACTCGAGGTCGTCCGAGTGCGCGAGTTCGGTGTGTCGGATGCCGGGTGGCTGGTGCACACAGGTGCCCGGTACCAGGGTCACCTCGCCCACGCCCTCGTAGTCGAATTTGATCCAGCCCTTGAGGACGTAGACCATCTGGAACTCGACCTCGTGGTGATGGCGCTGCGGCATGGCCTGCACGCCGGGTATCGCACGGATGACGTGCGCGACGACCTTGCCCGCCGTGGCGTCCTTGATGCCCAGGTCGCGATACTCGAAGAACGCGCGCAGTCCCCGATCCCACTCTGCGTCCTTGGCGTGACTGACGGAAAACCGCATCTTCTGGTCCATGCCCTGCTCCTCCATCGGCTGGTCGTGGCGCGATTATGGCAGCAGGCAGTCATCACCGCCGCCTATTCCGGCCGGCTGGCTTGGAACAGATATCGGTTCAGGCTGAAGAAGTATTCGTCGCGCGCGGACAACGTCTTCAGATCTTCGGTCCAGGCGGCGACCACGTCCGCCCCGATGCGCTTGCCGGCAAAGGCCCCGAGCATGCCGATCATGCCGTGACTGTAGGTGTCGGGATCGAAGCGGTCGTTGAGCAGGACCACCGCCTTGCAGGTGTCGACGCGCAGGCCGGCCTGCTCGAGGCGCCGGCGCAGCGAGCGCGGCAGGTGCGGATGCGGACAGTGCAGGTCCCAGGTCTCGAGCACGTGGCGCATGCGCGCCGGATCGCCTGCGTTCCACACGCAGGACGCCCAGTCGGTGTCGACCACCACCGCGCGTCCGCCGGGCCGGAGCACCCGATGCAGTTCGCGCAGCGCAAGGTCCACGTCCGCCACGTACTCGTACACCTGCGTGCACACCACCGCGTCGACACTGGCGTCGGCGTACGGCAGCTTCGTGACGTCGCCGGTCTGGATGCGCGCATTCGGGTGTGCGCCACAGCGCTGCTGCGCCAGCGCCACCATGTCCGGCGACAGGTCGAGGCATTCGACGCGCCCCGTGGGTCCCAGTCGCTCGAGCAGTGCCAGTGCGAGCAGGCCCGGTCCGCAACCGAGATCGGCGACGCACTCGCCCGGACGTGCGTCGAGCGCGGCCAGCACCTCGCGGCGCTGCTGCACGACGTCGGGCGTGAGGTAGATCGCCTCCATGCGGCGCGAGGCGCGCGCATCGAAGTTCATGCTCACGCCCGCTGACCCGACCCCGCGAGCACCGCTTCGCACCAGCGCCCAACGGCCAACACCGTGGCGTCCGCGCCGGGACGACCGACCAGTTGCAGGCCCACCGGGAGTCCGCGTGCGTCGCGGCCGCACGGAATGCTCAGCGCCGGCAGGCCGGAGAAATTGAACGGCGAGGTCAGGCGCGTGAGCGCGGTCGGCACCGGCAGCGTGCGATCGCCGATCTGCAGAGTGGTGGTGCCCTGCCGCGGAATGCTGACCGGCAGGGTGGGCAAGACGAACACGTCCGCGTCCCCGAGGGCCGCGATCATGTTGTCGCGCAGCCAGCGTCGCAGGCGCTGCGCCTTGATGTAGTCGACCGCGCCGACGAACTGACCGACCTCGAGGCGCAGGCGCACGTCCGCACTCAACCCGGTGGACTTGTTCATCAGCAGGTCCCAGTTCGCCTGACAGGCCTCGGTGCAAAGCGTCAGAAACTGCGTCGCCGGCGCGTACTGTGCGCCCTCCACGTCGCGTTCGTCCACGTGGGCGCCGGCCTTGGCGAGCGCCTCGATCGCCGCCATGACCGTCGCACGCACGGTGTCCTCGACATGGTCGAAGAAGAACGCCACCGGCCGCACCATCCGCGGCCGCTCCACGCGCTTGCCTCCGATGCAGCCTGCCGGCAGGCCCGCCATCGCCTCGAATGCGAACACCGCATCGTCGACGGTGCGCGTCAGCGGGCCGATATGGTCGAGCGACCACGCCAGCGGCCACACACCCTCGCGCGAGACGGCATCGTGCGAGGGCTTGAACCCGACCACGCCGCAGCAGGCGGCCGGGATGCGGATCGACCCACCCGTGTCCGTGCCGATGCCGATGGTGGCCAGGCCCGCCGCCACCGCTGCGCCGGATCCGCCGCTGGACCCGCCCGGCAAGTGCCCCGGTGCATTCGGATTGTTCACGGCGCCGAAGTGCACGTTGGCGCTGGTCACGCCATAGGCGAGCTCGTGCAGGTTGGCCATGCCGATGACCAGCGCACCGGCTGCGCGCAGGCGTGCCACCGCGTCGGCATCCCGGTCGCCTTCCTGCGGCTCGATCGCCTTGGTGCCGCACGTGGTCGGATAGCCGCGCACCTTCATCAGGTCCTTGACCGCCACCGGCACGCCGGCGAGCGGGCCGACGTCCTCACCGCGGCCGATGCGCTGGTCCAGAGCGCGTGCCTCCGCCCGCACCTGCTCCGGGCGCAGCGTGATGAACGCGTTCAGCTCGCGATGGCGGTCGATGGCGGCAAGAAAGGTGTTTGCCACCTGCTCGACGGAGATCGTGCGCGCTCGCACCTGTGCGGCGATGCGGGCGACACCGGCGAACGTCAAGTCGTCGACCGGGCCGCTGTCGACCTCCTGCGGGCGCGGGGGCAGCACCTCCAGCTTGCTGCGCGGCGGGAGCACCAGCATGTCGCCCGTATCGGGCGCCTCCAGCATGGTCTGCATGTCCTTGAGGTGCATCGCCAGGCGCTCCTCCCAGAGCGCCGCGCGCTCGATGAACGGATAGCCGCGCGAATGCGCGGAGGCCGACAACAAGTCCTTCAAGCGCTCCTCCATCGGGGTTTTCATGCTGGTTCGTTCCCTATTCTGTCTCGGATGGTCGTGTGCGGCGATGCCGCCGTTCTTGCGTTCAGCGCTTCAACGGATGTAGCGTCTGAGTCGAACACGCGAAGCATACCGATTTCGGCATGACGTACCGTGGGAGGCGTGCGAGTGCACATTTCCATGGGCTCGGCATGACGCAGCGTGGAACGCGCGAGAGGCGCAGACCAACTGACGGTGTCATTTCGAGCGCAGCGAGAAATCCTCGCCGTGGACACTACACAGCGAGGATCCCTCGCCGTCGGCTCGGGATGACACCGTTAGCGTGCGGGATGATCTCGATAGCGTGTGTCATGACGTCGATCGGTGTCATTTCGAGCGCAGCGAGAAATCCTCGCCGTGGACACT
>JAEZCG010000074.1 GCA_023430065.1 Pseudomonadota bacterium
GGCGCGCCGATCGCGTATAGTGCGCAGTCCGCTTTTCTTCTACCTTCCCGCTGATGCTTCCTCCCATCGAGCAGCGCATTGCCGCCGAACTCGGCGTGCGCCCGGCGCAGGTTTCCGCCGCGGTGGCGCTGATCGACGAAGGCGCTACCGTGCCCTTCATCGCGCGCTATCGCAAGGAAGCGACCGACGGTCTGGACGACACGCAGCTGCGCAACCTCGAAGAGCGCCTGGGCTACCTGCGCGAACTCGAGGCGCGGCGCGCGGCGATCCTCGTCAGCATCGAGGAGCAGGGCAAACTCACGCCGGCGCTGCGCGCACAGGTGGCGGAGGCCGACACCAAGCAGCGTCTCGAAGACCTGTACCTGCCGTACAAGCCCAAGCGCCGCACGAAGGCGCAGATCGCCCGCGAGGCAGGTCTCGAACCGCTGGCCGATGCGCTGCTCGGCGATCCCACGCGCGATCCGCAGACCGAAGCCGCGCAGTACCTGCGCGAGGCCTTCAGCGGAGCGGATGGAGACAACCCCGGCGTGCCCGATGCAAAAGCGGCATTGGACGGCGCGCGCCACATCCTCACCGAACGCTTCGCCGAGGACGCAGAACTGATCGGCCGTCTGCGCGCACATCTGCGGGCGCACGGCCGCGTCGTCTCCAAGGTTGCGGACGGCAAGGAAGAAGCCGGCGCAAAGTTTCGCGACTACTTCGAATACGACGAAGCCTTCGAGGCGGTGCCCTCACACCGCGCCCTCGCTTTGTTCCGCGGACGCAACGAGGAGGTGCTGCGCGTCGCGCTGAAGCTCCCCGAGGAATTGCAGGAAACGCAGCACGGCACCCGGCCTGAACCCACCAGCGCCGAGCGCATGATCGCCGCGCGCGTCGGCGTTGCGGACAAGGGGCGCGCGGCCGACGTCTGGCTCCTCGAGACCGTGCGCTGGGCCTGGCGCGTCAAGATCGGCTGGCAGCTGGAGAGCGACCTGTTTTCCAGCCTGCGCGAGCAGGCCGAGGACGAAGCCATCCGCGTGTTCGCGCGCAACCTCCACGACCTGCTGCTGGCCGCGCCTGCCGGGCCGCGCGCCGCGATCGGGCTGGACCCGGGATTGCGCACCGGCGTGAAGGTCGCCGTCATCGACCGCACCGGCAAGCTGGTCGAGACGGGCACGATCTATCCCCATGCGCCGCGCAATGACTGGGAGGGCGCCATCGCCACCCTGGCGGCCCTGGTGCAGCGGCACGACGCACGTCTGCTCAGCATCGGCAACGGTACCGCCTCGCGCGAGACCGACAAGCTGGTGGGCGATCTGATGAAGCGCCATCCGGCACTCGCGCTCACCAAGGTGGTCGTATCGGAAGCGGGCGCGTCGGTGTACTCGGCTTCCGAACTGGCGGCGAAGGAGTTCCCGCAACTGGACGTGAGCCTGCGTGGTGCCGTGTCCATCGCGCGCAGGCTGCAGGACCCGCTCGCGGAGCTGGTCAAGATCGATCCGAAGTCCATCGGTGTCGGCCAGTATCAGCACGATGTCAGCCAGAGCAAGCTGGCGCGCAGCCTCGATGCGGTGGTGGAAGACTGCGTGAATGCCGTCGGCGTGGATGTCAACACCGCCTCGGTTGCGCTGCTCGCGCGTATCTCCGGCCTCTCGAACTCGCTGGCCGAGAACATCGTGCGCCACCGCGACGAGCATGGTCCCTACTCGAATCGCGAATCGCTGAAGAGCGTGTCCCGGATGGGGCCGAAGACCTTCGAGCAGGCCGCGGGCTTTCTGCGCGTCATGCAGGGTGACAATCCGCTGGATGCCTCGGCGGTCCATCCGGAGGCGTATCCGGTGGTCGAGCGCATCCTCGGCGACGTCCAGCGCTCCGTGCGCGAACTGATGGGCGACGCGCAGCTGCTCGGAGCGCTGCAGCCGGAACGCTATACCGACGCGCGCTTCGGCCTGCCTACGGTGAAGGACATCCTGCGCGAGCTGGAGAAGCCCGGCCGGGACCCGCGTCCGGAGTTCAAGACCGCCGTGTTCAAGGAGGGGGTCGAGGACCTGAAGGACCTGGCCCCCGGCATGCTGCTCGAGGGCGTGGTGACGAACGTGACCAACTTCGGTGCCTTTGTCGACATCGGTGTTCACCACGACGGATTGGTGCACATCTCGGTCATGTCGCAACGGTTCGTGAAGGATCCGCGCGAAGTGGTCAAGGCCGGCGACGTGGTCAAGGTCAAGGTGATGGAGATCGATCTGCAACGCAAGCGCATCGCGCTGACCATGCGCCTCGACGAAAAGACTGGCCCACGCGCCGCGCGCGCGGGTTCGGGCACGACGCGCCGGTCCGCCGAGGACAGCGCGCGCCGTTCCGGCGAGGGCCGTGACGCACGCTCCCCTCGTCGTGCCGGCGCGGTCCCGAAGCCGGCCACGGCCGCACGTTCCGGGGCGACGCGCAACCCGCGCGCTCCCGGTCGCCCCGGCGAAAGCCGCGATCCGGCGCAACGCAACGCCACTCCCGCGGGCAAACGGTCCGAGCAGGCCAAAGCCCCAGCCGGAGCCATGGCCGAGGCGCTGGCGCGCGCGCTGAAGCGCCCCGTGTCCTGACGGCGCTTAACATGGATCAATGCCCGGCGCCCAGGCGCGCGTAGCATTCGTCGCGATACGGCAGAAGGAGCAGCACATGAAGTTGATGGAATGGACCGACGGTCTGGTACTGGGTCACGCTCGGATGGACGACACGCACCGCGAGTTCGTGGAGCAGCTCAATGCACTGGCCGAGTCGAGCGATGGAGAGATGCTCGCGCGCTTCGACGCGTTGTACACGCACACCGTCGCGCACTTCGAGCAGGAGAACGAGTGGATGCGCGCGATCACCTTTCCGCCCGCGCACTGCCATACGGCCGAGCACGACGGCGTACTCGAGGTCATGCGCGAAGTGCGCCGCCACCTCGAGAAGCAGGACTACAACGTCGGGCGCGTGCTGGCGAAGGAGATGGCCGAATGGTTCCGCGGGCACGCGGCGACCATGGATGCGATGCTCGCCCACGTCATGAAGGGGCAGGGAGCCGGCGAGGCGGTTCCCGCGGCCGGCTGCGCACACGGCGGCGCCTGCTCCTGAACGGCTTCGCGCGTTCGATGCCCGGCCGGGCGCTGCCTCACGACTGGCGCTGCCAGCGATCCCAATAGGGCTCGGGTCCCAGCTGCGCGGCCAGAAAGTCGACGAAGGTGCGCACCTTCGCGCTGAGGAATTTCCGGCTCTGGAACACGGCGTAGGCACTCAGCTCCGCCGGCCGGTAGTCCGGCATCACCGACTCCAGCTGCCCGCGTTCCAGTGCTTCCCCCGCGATGAACGTGGGCTGCAGCGCCAATCCCATCCCGTCGATCGCCGCCTGGTACAGCACCTCGCCATGGTTGGCGCGCAGCGACCCGCGTACCGGAATGTTCACCGGCCCGTCCGGGCCGACCATCGGCCACTCGTGGCCCCCGCGCGTGTAGGTGTAGCCTAGACAGTTGTGTGCGGCGAGGTCTGCCGGCGTGTGCGGCCGTCCGTACCGGGCGAGGTAGGCGGGCGAACCGCAGACGACCAGCCGGATCGGACACAGGCGTCGCGCGACGAGACGGGATTCGGCTAGCGTGCCGATGCGGATCGCCAGATCGACCCCTTCCTCCACCAGATCGATGAAGCGGTCGTTCAGGCTCAGTTCGACCGTGACCTCGGGGAAGCGCGCGCTGTACTCGGCGAGCAAGCGCGAGAGGTGGCGGGTGCCGAATACCACCGGCGCGTTCACCCGCAGCGTGCCGCGCGGCTGCTGCGTCTGGCTGGCAACCGAGGCATCCATCTCCTCCAGATCGCGCAACAGCTGCTGCGAACGCTCGAAGTAGGCGGCACCGGCCTCGGTGAGCGAGAGCCGCCGCGTGGTGCGCTGGAGCAGGCGGGTGCCCAGGCGCGATTCGAGGCCTTGTACGTGGCGGCTCACCATCGCCTGTGAGATGCCCAGAACCTCGGCGGCGGCGACGAAACTGCCGCTTTCCACCACGCGGACGAAGGCCTCGATCGAGGTCAGGCGGTCCATATCATTGTTGCTTAATGCGCATAAATGGTATGCATTCTCCCGTGTTTATTCATTTACTGGCAAGCAATAGAGTGACTCCCCGTCGCCGCGTGACGTTGCAACCGGCGAGACGCCCAAAACCCGTCACTTCAGGAGAGTGCCATGATCGATACCCGTACCGCCCCCTACGCCGCCCTGATCTTGCGCGTCAGTCTCGGCGTCATGTTCATTGCCCACGCGCTGCTGAAGATTCTCGTGTTTACGCTCCCCGGCACGGCGCAGTTTTTCGGGTCGGTCGGCCTGCCGGAGTGGCTCGCCTATCCCGTCACCGCGATGGAACTGGCTGGCGGTGCGATGCTGATCGCCGGGGTGTGGACGCGCTGGGTGGCGCTGGCCCTGGTTCCGGTGCTCATCGGCGCGGCCAGCGTGCACTGGGGCAACGGCTGGCTGTTCACCGCGCAGAACGGCGGCTGGGAGTATCCGGTGTTCCTCACGCTTGCCGCGATCGCGCAGGCCCTGCTCGGCGACGGCGCCTACGCCCTGCGGGCAAGTGCCCTGCGCGCATCGCGCCTGCAGCATGCATGATGGCACCGAGCACAACGAAGGAAGGCATGCCCTCCCTCGGGAGGGCATGCATCCTGCTGAATGGAGAAGCGACATGAACATGCCGACGTTATTCATCTCGCACGGCGCGCCGACCATGGCCCTGCAGCCCGGTGCGGCAGGCGAGGCGCTGCGACGGCTCGGCGCCCGGTTGCCGAAGCCAACTGGGATTCTGATGGTCTCGGCGCACTGGGAGACGCACGCGCCGAGCCTGAGCACCGCGACGCAGCCGGAGACGATCCATGACTTCTTCGGCTTTCCCCCGCCGCTGTACGAACTGCGCTATCCGGCGCCGGGTGCGCCCGATCTTGCGCGCCGTGCCGCGCAGTTGCTGAACCAGGCCGGCATCGCGGTGACGCTGGATGCGCAGCGGGGCCTCGACCATGGGGCGTGGGTGCCGCTGCGCTACCTTCGACCGAACGCCGACGTGCCGGTCACGCAGCTGTCGATCCAGCCGCGGCTCAGCCCGCTTCACCACTATCGGCTGGGAGAGGCGTTGCGCCCGCTCACCGCCGAGGGTGTGCTGATCGTCGGCTCGGGCAGCCTCACGCACAATCTGGGCGAATTCCGCTTGCGCGGCGAGGACGTGCCGTCCTACGTGCGCGGCTTCCAGGAGTGGGTGCGCAAGGCGCTCGAAGACGGCGACTGCAGCGCGCTGATGGACTATCGCAAGCTCGCCCCCGACGCGGTGCGCGCGCATCCGACCGACGAGCACTTCCTGCCACTGTTCGTCGCGCTCGGTGCGGCTGGCGGTGGCGCCGTGCAACGCTACACCGACGAAGTCACCTTCGGCGTGATCGCGATGGACGGATATGTGTTCGGCATGGAGCAGGAGACGGTGGTGGCCTAGACCATACCCAGCGCGACCAGCAGGAGCGGCAGCAACAGCGAGGAGAGCAGCGCATTCAGTCCCATCGCCAACCCGGAGAAGGCGCCGGCCTCCTCGCTTTCCTGAAATGCGCGCGCCGTGCCGATGCCGTGCGAGGTCGTGCCGATGGCGAAACCGCGCACCGCCGGATCGCGCACCTTCAGCCAGTCGAGCAGGGCAGGGCCGATCACCGCGCCGACGATGCCGGTGGACACCACCAGGATCGCCGTCAGCGACGGCGGGCCGCCCAGCTTCTCGACGATGCCCATCGCCACCGGGGCAGTCACCGACTTCGGTGCGAGCGCAAGGGTGGTGGCAGTGGAGGCGTTCAGCAGCGTGGCGATGCCGACCGCCGACAGGGCGGCGCTGGCGCTGCCGGCGAGCAGTCCCAGCGACAGCGGCATCCACAGACTGCGCAGCTTGGAGAAGTTGAAGTAGAGCGGCACGGCCAGCGCGACCGTGGCCGGGCCGAGCAGAAAATGCACGAACTGCGCGCCGGCGAAGTAGGTGGGATAGGGCGTGTCGGTGAACGCGAGCAGGGCGACCAGCGTCAGCACCGCCAGCAGCACCGGATTGAACAGGGCCTTGCGGCCTGAACGGCGGAACAGCCAGTCGCCGAGCAGATAGGCGCAAAGCGTCAGCGTCAGATGCAGCAGCGGCGAGGCGGAGAGATAGACCCAGATCTCGCCGAGGGCCGGTTTCATTCCTCTTCAGGCTCCGTGATCCGCTGGCGGTCCGCCAGCGCCCGAATCGTCAACGCGGTGACGGTGAGCGTGACCACCGCGCCGAGCATTACGGCGACCACGATCGCCAGCCACTCCTCGCGGATGCGTGCGGCATGCAGCATCACGCCCACGCCAGCCGGCACGAACAGCACCGAGAGATGCTGCAGCAGGCCTCCGGCTGCTGCACGCAGGGAATGCCCGAGCCCCGGTCGCAAGGCGATGGCGGCGAACAAAAGCGCCATGCCCACCACCGGGCCTGGTACGGCGAGGGCGAGAAGTTGGGTGACGGCCTCGCCGGCCAACTGGAACACGAGGAGGATCGCGAAGCACTGCAACATGGGTGAGCCTCCTAGCAGAACGACACGGCGGGCACGACGCGGGACCTCTCCACTCGGCGGCGGACCAGCTCGACGGCGAGCGTCGGCGAGTCGGTCACAGCATCTCCAGCACCTTCTCCGGCGGACGACCGATGACGGCCCGGTCGCCGCGGATGACCACCGGGCGTTCGATCAGGATCGGGTGCGTGGCCATGGCGTCGATCCACTGTGCCTCGCTCATCGGCCTGCCGGCGTACTGGGACTTGAACGCGTCCTCCCCCTTTCGCACCAGCTGTTCGGCCGGAATGCCGAGCTTGTGCACGAGCACGCGCAGCTCCTCGCGCGAAGGAGCGGTCTGCAGGTACTCGATCACGCGCGGCTCGATCCCGCGCTCGCGCAGCAGCGCGAGCGCCGCGCGGCTCTTGCTGCAGCGTGGATTGTGGTAGATGACGATGTCGTCGGCGTTCTCAGTCACGTGGGTTGCTCCTTCGTGTCCTTTCACGCCAGCGCCTTGCTCACCACTTCCAGCGTGTCCTTGGACAGGCTGTCCGTTGCACGGATGCGGGTCAGCTGCGCGCGCGCGTGGTCCTGCCGGCCGCCATCGAACTTGCGCCAGCGGTCGAACCCACGCGCCAGTCGCGCCGCGATCTGCGGGTTGAGCGGATCCAGCGCGAGCACCTGATCGGCAGCGAACACGTAGCCCGATCCGTCAGCGGCGTGAAAGTGCCGCTGGTTGGCGCAGAAGGTTCGGATCAGCGCATACACCTTGTTCGGGTTCTTCAGGTCGAACGCCGGATGCTGCGTGAGTTGCTTCACCTCGGAGAGCGTCTGCGGCACCCGGGCGCTCGCCTGCACGGCGAGCCACTTGTCCACCACCAGCGGTTCGCGCTTCCACTTCGCGTAGAACCGCTCCAGGGCCGGCTTGCGTTCGTCCCAGTCGGTATTGGCAATGGCCATCAACGCAGCCATCGCGTCGGTCATGTTGTCGGCGCCGTCGAACTGCCGCAGGCACAGCGCGCGCACCGGCTCGTCGTCCAGCTCCATCAGATAGGACAGGCAGAGATTCTTCAGTGCGCGTCGTCCGGCGGAGGCCGCATCCGGGCTGTACGGTGCCGGGATCGAATACGCCTGATACGTGGCGAGCAGTTCGCCGCGCAACGCTTGCGCGATGTGCCAGCGCAGCTGTACGCGCACCGCGTGGATCGCGTCGGGGTCGACCACCTCCATCTGTTCGCCGACATAGGGTTCGCTCGGCAGGTTGAGCGCCTCCGCGGCGAAGGCGGGATCGCGCGCCGCATCGCCGAGGATGCGCTCGAATGCCTGGATGAAACCCGGATGCGGATCGAGCGATTCGCCCGACCCAACCCGTGCGATGTCCCGCAGCATGATGTTCAGCGCCAGGCGTTGGCCGGCCTCCCAGCGATTAAAGGCATCGCTGTCGTGGGCCATCAGGTGGGCGAGGTCGTCGTCGCTCAGATCGGTGTCGAGCACGACCGGGGCAGACAGCCCGCGCAGCAGCGAGGGCACCGGCCGGCTGGTGACGTCCACGAACCGCAGGGACAGCGTGCGGTCGACCAGCGAGAACGTGCGCGAGGTGCCACTCGACTCTGACTCGCCTTCGAGGCGCAGCGCCATTTCCTTCCCGTCGCTGTCGAGCAGCCCTAGCACCACGGGGATCTGCAGCGGCAGCTTCTCCGGCTGGCCGGGTGTGGGCGGGGTGGACTGGTGGAAGTCGAGCGTGAAGGACTTTGCGGCGGCGTCGTACGAACTGCGCACCCGCAGGCGCGGCGTTCCGGCCTGGTCGTACCAGCGCCGGAACAGCGAGAGATCCACCCCGCTCGCATCCTGCATCGCCTGCACGAAGTCGTCGGTGGTGACCGCCTGCCCGTCATGGCGCTCGAAATACAGGTCCATGCCCTTGCGGAACGCCTGGACCCCGAGCAGGGTGTGGATCATGCGCACCACTTCCGCGCCCTTCTCGTACACCGTCGGCGTGTAGAAGTTGCTGATCTCCATGTACGACTGCGGCCGCACGGGATGCGCCATCGGTCCGGCGTCCTCCGGGAACTGCGCCGCACGCAGCTGACGCACCTCCTGGATGCGTTGCACCGGCCGGGAGTAGGTATCCGCACCGAACTCCTGGTCGCGGAACACGGTGAGGCCTTCCTTGAGCGAGAGCTGGAACCAGTCGCGGCACGTGACCCGGTTGCCGGTCCAGTTGTGGAAGTACTCGTGCGCCACCACGCGGTCGATCAGCATGAAATCGGTATCGGTGGCGATGTCGGGCCGGGCCAGCACATACTTGGTGTTGAAGAGGTTGAGCCCCTTGTTCTCCATCGCCCCCATGTTGAAGTCGCCCACCGCCACGATCATGTAGCGGTCGAGGTCGAGTTCGAGGCCGAATACCTGCTCGTCCCACTTCATCGACTTCTTCAGCGCCTGCATGGCGAACGCGCACTGGTCGAGCTTCCCCGGTTCGACGTAGATCGCCAGCGTCACCGTTCGCCCCGAGGCGGTGACGAAGCTGTCCTGGAGCTTGTCCAGGCGGGCCGCGACCATGGCGAACAGGTAGGAGGGCTTGGGAAACGGGTCTTCCCATTTCGCCCAATGGCGTCCCTCCTCTTCCTCGCCGTGGCCAACCGGATTGCCGTTGGACAGCAGGTCGGGGTAACGGGCGGCGTCGGCGTGAATCGTGGTGGTGTAGCGCGCCATCACGTCCGGGCGGTCGAGGAAGTAGGTGATGCGTCGAAAGCCCTCCGCCTCGCACTGCGTGAACAGGCCGTCCTTGGACGCGTAGAGTCCCATGAGCTTGGTGTTCTGCGCCGGCAGGATGCGCACGCTGGTCTCCAGCGTGAAGGCGTCGGGGACGCGATCGATGGTGAGGTGCTCGGCGTCGACCTCGTATTCGTTACGCTCCAGCGGGCGCCCATCGATCTTCACCGACTCGAGCTCCAGTTCGTCGCCGTCCAGGACGAGCGGCGAGGTGTTCGAGGCAGCCGGATGGCGCGCCACGCGCAAGACGGCATGCACGCGCGTGAAGGCCTCGCGGACGTCGACGTCCAGGTCGACGGTCGAGACCAGGAAGGCGGGCGGGGTATAGTCCTCCAGGTAGACGGTGCGGGGCGGTGGGTTGAGCAGATTGATCACGTCGGGGAATCCTGAGAGTCGTCCAGGAGAAGTCTACCCGCAAGATCCCTCCCCGCGTTCGGGATGACACGAGAGCGCGTTCGGGATGACATAGGGCGCGTTCGGGATGGCACGAGAGTGCGTTCGGATGACCCGTGAGCCCGGCCGCGGTGCAGCTCGATGGACAGCACGGGCGTGAGTTCGGCGGCATGAGTCGGCAGCACGAGTGCCCGGCGATGCCGCAACCCCTTCGGTGTCATCCCGGGCGGCGCGTGAGCGGCACGAGCGATCCTCGCCCTGGAGCCAGCGACCGGAACCATTGCTTGCTCCCCGTCCTCTGATCCGTCCCAGGAATTCACCATGACTCCCAAGACCATCCTCGTCACCGGCTCCACCGACGGCATCGGCCGGGCCACCGCACAGCAACTGCTCGCGCTCGGGCACCGCGTCCTCGTGCACGGCCGCAGCCAACCCAAGGCGCAGGCGCGGGCGAACGATCTCGCGCACCAGACGGGCGGCCGGACGGAGGCGGTGTGGGGCGATCTGTCCTCCATGCAGCAGGTGGTGACCCTCGCCCACCAGGTGCATGCTCACGCGCCCGTGCTCGATGTACTCGTCCACAACGCCGGCGTGTACGAGCGCGACCGCCGCCTCACGGCGGAGGGTTTCGAAACGACGATGGCGGTGAACCACTTCGCCCCCTTTCTGCTCACGCATCACCTGCTGTCCGACATCACGACGGCGAGCGCGGGCCGTGTCGTGGTGGTCAGTTCCATGACGCATCAGGGTGCACGCATCGACATTGCGGACTTGAACTTCGCCCGCCGCTTCGACGGCTATCAGGCGTATAGCAGCTCCAAGCTTGCCAACGTGCTGTTCGCCCGCGCACTGGCCCGCCGGCTCGTCGGCACGCCCGTCACCGTGAATGCGCTGCATCCGGGCGTGATCGACACGAAGCTGCTGCGCGCCGCGTTCAGCGGCCGGGGTGCCTCGGTGGAGCAGGGCGCGCGCACGTCGGTCTACTTGGCCACTTCCGATGAAGTGGACGGCGAGACGGCCGGGTACTACGTCGAGTGCCGCAAGACACAGCCATCGAAGCTGGCTCTGGACGATGCGCTGGGCGAGGCGCTGTGGCAGGAGACCGAGCGCCAGCTGGCAGCCTTTCTCTGAAATCGCATGCGCCGAGTACGCTCCGTGATGGGCCGCGCAAGCCGCGCGCGACGACCCGCGGAGCGGCGAGCGCCCGATCTGCCCTCTTGCGCAGCGTGCGCAGGCCGGGCACGTGCCGGACGCTTTCATCGGGTGGATAGCGGAACGTGAGTTGCTGAGGCTCTATCGCGCATGCGCTGGGCCGGCACGGACACGGGCATGCGTTCCGTGTTGTTCAACCCGCCGACTGGAGATACTTCGATGCGGACTCGCGACCGAGTCAACCTGATGCAGGTAGATCGCTGGGGATACGTGGCTGCCGGCGTAGCCCTGCTCGCCTGGGGCCTGCGACGACGCGGGCTGGCGGGTGGCGGCGCAGGCGGCATCGCGGCCTGGCTCATGTACCAGGCGTACACGGGGAATAACCCCATGTTCGAGCCGCTCGACATCCGCGTGAATCGCCACCCGGTCGAGACCGGCGCACGCGAGACCATCGTCATCGACGATGCCCTGACCATCGGCAAACCGCGCGAGGAGGTGTACCGCTTCTGGCGGAATCTCGAGAACCTGCCGCGGTTCGCGCCGTGGGTCAGGCGCGTGGACGTGCTCGACGAACGCCGCTCCGAGTGGGAAGTCGAGGGTCCGCACGGCGGTGCCGTGCACTGGGAGTCCGAGATCACCCGCGACACGCCGAATGAGGAGATCGAATGGCGGACCACCGCCAACCGCAGCATCGCCAATTTCGGCAGCGTCTCGTTCCGAGATGCCCCTGCCGGCCGCGGGACGATCGTTCGGGTGCACCTCGAGTACGTTTCCCCCGCCGGTTCGCTCGGTGCCGCAGTCGCGCGCCTGATGGGACGTGCACCCCAGAGCATGGTGGAGCAGTCGTTGCGCAGCCTGAAGCAGCTCCTCGAGGCAGGCGAGGTGGCCACCGTCGACGGACAGACGTCGGGACGCGCCGGCACGCGCAGCAGACAAGGACGCCAGGATGCGGCCGGCGAGCTAGCGGACGCGCAGTAGTCCCTGCCGGTCCTTGCGCATGTCACGCGCGCGATCTGGACCGGTCGACTCCGGCTGTCAGGCCTGCGTGACGAGTCTGGGCGATCCGTCGCATGCGCCGCCCGAACCCTTCGTTGGAGAGATTCGATGAAAGCGACCTGCTGGTATGGCAAGCACGACGTGCGCGTGGAGGAGGTGCCCGATCCGGTGATCCTCAATCCGCGCGATGCGATCGTGCGCATCACCTCCACGGCCATCTGCGGGTCCGATCTGCACCTGTACGACGGCTTCATCCCGTCCATGCGCAAAGGTGACATCCTCGGCCACGAGTTCATGGGCGAGGTGGTCGAACTGGGAAGCGAGGTACGCAACCTCAAGGTCGGCGATCGCGTGGTCGTGCCGTTCCCGATCGCCTGCGGCAACTGTTTCTTCTGCGAGAAGGAACTGTACTCGCTGTGCGAGAACTCCAATCCCAACGCGTGGATGGCGGAGAAGATGTACGGCCATGCCGCCTGCGGCATTTACGGCTATTCGCACCTCACCGGTGGGTACGCGGGCGGACAGGCAGAGTACGCGCGCGTGCCCTTCGCCGACGTGGGCCCGCTGAAGGTGCCCGAGGGCATGTCCGACGAACAGGTGCTGTTCCTGTCCGACATCCTGCCCACCGGCTATATGGCTGCGGAAGCCTGCGACATCCACCCCGGCGACACCGTCGCGGTGTGGGGCTGCGGGCCGGTGGGGCAGTTCGCGATCCAGAGCGCGCGCGTGCTCGGCGCCGAGCGCGTCATCGCCATCGACCGCGTCCCGGCGCGGCTGGCCATGGCCGCGCGCCACTCCGGCGCGGAGGCGATCGACTTCGAGCAGGACGACGTGCTCGACGCGCTGAAGGAACTGACCGGCGGACGTGGACCGGATGCATGCATCGACGCGGTGGGCATGGAGGCGCACGTGCACGGCGTGGTCGGCACCTACGATCGCGTCAAGCAGGCCATGATGCTGGAGACCGATCGACCGGCCGCGTTACGTCAGGCGATCATGGCCTGCCGCAATGGCGGCACGGTGTCGGTGCCGGGCGTGTACGGCGGCTTCCTCGACAAGTTCCCGATGGGCTCCATCATGCAGCGCTCGCTGACCATCAAGACCGGGCAGACCCACGTACACCGCTACATGCGGCCCCTGCTCGAGATGATCCAGGACGGACGCATCGATCCCACCTTCGTCATCACTCATCGCATGGCGCTGGACGAGGCACCGGAAGCCTACGAGACGTTCAAGCACAAGCAGGACGACTGCGTGAAGGTGGTGCTGGCACCGTGAGGAGGTGAACGGTCAGCGCAGAGCCGCGAGGGCAGCGATGCGTCGGTCGATCTCGCGCAGCATCGCTTCGTATTCCGGCGCGCCGATACCTCCGAAGCGCGTGACGAACTCCGCTTGCCGCAACCCGCTCGGCAGATCCTCGATCGAGGGCATGACATCCGATTCCCTCACACCCGCCTGCACGCGCGCCTGCAGTGCCTTGGCGTGTGTCGTGGCCGCCTCGCCGAAGCGCGTGCCCGCGCGGTCAGCCGCCAGGTCGTCGAAGGAGAAGCCGCTTCCCCCACGTGCATCTTCCACTTCCTTGTACAGGCCGATGGCGTCGGCCAGTGCGGTGTCGGCGTGCGCGGCGATCGCGGCCGACACCATGAAGTGTTTCGCCAGATCCGGGCGTCCCAACAGTGTCACGCGCTGCCACAGGGGACGGGGCCATGCCGCTGCCTGCGGCACCACGCGGCTCAGGCGCTCACCCAGCACGTGGAACGTCAAGACCAGCATCGCCGCGCGATTCTCGACGATCGCATCGCCGTCCCCGCTGCGCGTCTGGGCCAGCCGAAGCATCGGGTGCAGCAGCACCGACAGCGACACCGGTCCGCGGCCGAACGCGCGCGCCTCCTCGGCCAGGAGGGCCTGGTAGGGACGCAGACGTTCCACGTCGCCTTCGCTCACCATCGATGCGCCTAGTTGACCGGTTAGGGCGTTGTCCCAGGTGTAGATCAGGACCATCGATCGCGGCCAGAAGCGGACGGAGCGCAGCGCGTCCACCGGCAGCGGTCTGCGCGGATCCGTCCTCAGTCGCTCGAGAGCGTGATCGAGCAGCCAGTTCGACAGTCGGTCCGGAAGGGGGAGGTGGCCGATGCGCACCGATTCGAGGCGCGGCAGATCGACCGTCTGCGTCAAACGGCCGGTGATGTTGAGGTATCCCCGCGGCGGCGACCCCGGTAACGGCGCGCTGACCAGGAATCGCGCGCCGCCGTCCTCGAGTTCCACGTGCGCACTGCCGCGCGCATACAGGCCGGCCAGGTAGTTCGCCGCGGTGTCCACGTCGTCGGCCCCCAGACGCATGCTCTGCAGGGACCCGGCCTGCATCCGGCGCAACGACTGACCACGCACGATGCGCTTGGCGCGCTCGATGTGCGCCGGAGTGAGCACGACCGCTCGCTCGAGGACCGGCGTGCGATCGATCGCCAGGACGATGGCACCCGCGGTCAGAAGCATTACCGCGGCCACGATCACGAGGAGCAACAGGAACGAAGCGCGCAGCGTGCCGGTGACCGCCTCGAGGCGTCTGGTCATCCTCGACGATCAGTGTGCGAGATAGGTCCCCGCACGAGCGAGAAGCTCGTTTGCCTGCGCGGCCATCGAATCGACGATGCTCGCTGCGCTCGGCCGGTCGTGGATCAGTCCGATGGCTTCGCCGGCAATCGTCGCCACCATGTCGAGATCGTTGGCGGCTCGCGCCCGCGCATAGGCGTCGCGCAAGCTGCCGAATGCCGCGTGCGCCTCTGCTTCGCGTTCCGCCCACTCGTCGGTGAGACGGTTGCGCATCACGCGGTAGGAGAATTCAGGAGGCCAGTCGACACCGCGCAGCGCGTCCACTGCGGTGGTGCGCACGGTGTCGTCGCCGGTGCCCGCGATCGCGCGTGCCACCATTGACTCCGGCGTGAGCGCTTCCTGGGAAGCCCAGAAACGCGTGCCGACCACCACCCCGTCCGCGCCCAGCATGAGCGCCGCAGCCAGACCGCGCCCGTCCGCGATGCCGCCGGCCGCGAGCAGCAGCGTCTGCGGGGCGCGCTTGGCGAGATGGTCGGCCACTTCCGGCACCAGCGGCAGCGTGGCGCGGCGCGCGCCGTGTCCGCCTGCCTCTGCACCTTGCGCCACGATGATGGCCGCGCCGGCGTCGAGCGCCTCCTCCACGTGGCGCAGACACTGCACCTGGCAGATCAGCTGCGCCCCGGCCGCCCTGACCTTCGGGGCGAACGGCCTGGCATCGCCGAATGACAGGAACACGCAGGCCGGATGGTAGCCGAGCATCTCGTCGAGCAGGCCGGGATTGCGCGCCAGGGCCCAGGTGATGAACCCGATCCCGAAGGTGTGTTCCCGTACCAGCGTCAGTTCGTGATGCAGGTCCGGCTCCGTGCCCAG
This sequence comes from Pseudomonadota bacterium, assembly GCA_023430065.1. Classification (GTDB taxonomy): domain Bacteria; phylum Pseudomonadota; class Gammaproteobacteria; order Burkholderiales; family SHXO01; genus SHXO01. The sequence goes on from JAEZCG010000074.1 coordinate 15,268, forward strand.
CAGACCGGCGTAGCCGCCACCGACCAGTCCCAGTCCCCCCGCGGCGGACACCGCCGCCGCCAACCGGCCGCCGGAGATGAGTCCCATCGGTGCGGACACGATGGGATGGCGCAGTCCGAATGCCTGCGTCAGTCTTGTCTGCATGGCCAATCCCTACTTGGAAGCGACGACCTCGAGTTCGATCAGCATGTCCGGCCACACCAGTTCGGACACGAAGCTCAGCATCGAGGCGGGCCGGTGCTCACCCAGGTGACGTGAACGGATGTCGCGATACGCGGCCAGGTCCTCGCGCCGGATCATCGTCTGGGTGAGCTTGACGATGTGCTCCACGCCCATGCCCGCCTCGGCAAGGATCGACTCGATGTTGCGCCAGGCCTGCTCCGCCTGATCGGCAAACGCGGCCGGCAGCTTGCCCGTCGTCGGATCGATGCCCGGTGTGCCGGACGTGTGCACCACCCGTGCCGCGCCGCCGACTTCGACCGCGTCGCTATAGTTGCCGATACGGGCGGCGACGCCTGCGTTGATGCTTCGGTTCATGCCGCTCTCCCATGGATCTGCGGCAAATTAACACGGGAGGCGGTTCGTTGCCCGGCTGCAGCGTGGCGGGGTGCCCGAATGGGATGAAGGGTAGAGGTTCCGCCATGTATGACCTGAGCCGACGCTCGAGTCGGGCCCGGCGCCTACTGGTGAGTTCCCCATCGGCGGCCGATCCATACTGTCGACAAACTTTACAGATTGTGAGAATCGCGCCGCCGGTGGCTCAAAAAAGCTTTATATATCGTAATAGTATTAAGGTGGTATGGCGTTTGCTTTTATAGTGCCGAATTCTAAGGAGACCTTCATGTACAGCAAAACGCTCGCCCTGACCGCCCTCGGCGCGACGCTGATGGCGCTGGGCGCCGGCGCCGCGAATGCAGCGCCGTGCTCGGTAGCGGATGTTACGTTCTCGTCCACCTATCCGGCGGGCCAGCAGAATGCCGATGCCTGCTCCAACGCGCTGGACGGCGTTGGCAACACGCCGAATGTCGCGGCGCTGAACGCGTTGTGGGGCCCCGGCTTCGTCGAGGGCGTCACGCTGGGTGATGCCGGCGATGGATCGGCGACCGGTGGCACGGTGCTCGGCGGCTTTCAGTTCACGTTGAGTAACATCACCGCCACGCAGGATGGTGAGTATCTGCTTTCGATCCAGGACATGAACGGCGCCTCCGAGCCGAATCTGCCTTTCTACCTGGATTTCGTGTTGTACCTGAAAGGTGGCAACGCGGACACGGCAGCCTACCTGTTCGACGATACGCTCGTGGATGCGCAGGGCGGCGGCATATGGAACGTGACCTTCCTGAACAACGGCGGTCAGGTGCCGGCACTCTCCAACATCAGCGTCTGGGTGAAAGAGGGTACGGGCCCGAATCCTCCTGAGGAGATCCCCGAGCCCGGGTCGATCGCGCTGCTCGGTCTTGGGCTGCTCGGGCTGCTCGGCGCGGGTCGGATCCGCCGCCGTCGCGCCTGAGCGAAGTCACCTGCTTCAGCAAAAAGCCCGCCTCGGCGGGCTTTTTTGTTGAGTCCCGGGATCTGACGAATCTCTGTGCGGAAGACGGTGGAAAGCGGTCGCAGCTACTTGTCGTACACGCCCGTCGCATGTTCTGGTACAGCGGTTCGAAGCGCTCGATCTTGCGCACTGGCGCTACGTCCAGAAGTACCGCACGACGTGAAAGAATACCGGAGCGGAGAACGTGACCGAATCCAGCCGGTCCATGAAACCGCCGTGCCCGGCGATCGAACTGCCCCAGTCCTTTGCGCCCAGCGAGCGCTTCACGGCCGAGAGCACGAGGCCGCCGAGTGCCCCGAATACCACGATCTGCAGGGCGATCGCGCTGGCCACTGCGAAGCCGAACGGGGTGATCGTGTGCAGCGTTCCTCCGACGAGGGTGGCGGTCAGTCCGCCCCCGATCAGCCCCTCCCAGGTCTTGGACGGACTAACCTTGGGCGAGAGCTTGTGCCGGCCGAACAGCTTGCCGAACACGTACTGCAACACGTCGCTCAGCTGCACGATGAACAGGAAGAAGAACAATAGCTCGACATTGCGTCCCTCGAAGCCGGGGATGTCGAGGATCAGGATGCCCGGCGCGTGGCTCACGCCGTACACGCACACCATCACCGCGAACAGGATCATGGCGTTGCGCTGGAAGAAGGACTCGGTGTCCTGGGAGAGTGCCGACGCGAAGGAAATGATCCCGAACACGTAGACCGGGATGAACACCGAGAACAGCCCGTACCACTGCATGCC
>JAEZCG010000089.1 GCA_023430065.1 Pseudomonadota bacterium
GGTGTGACCGCTTCAACTCGCGACGACTTCGCTCTCGTGCCAGCGCCGCAGCGCCACCCGGGCCAGCCACGAGGTCAGCGCGTACAGGGCGACCCCGGCCAGCGTGATCATGAACAGTGCAGCGAACAGCCGCGGCATGTTCAGGTTGATGCCTGCCATCAGGATCTGGTAGGCGAGCCCCGACTGGCTGCCGCCGGTGCCGGCCACGAACTCGGCCACGACCGTGCCGATCAGGGCGAGCCCGCTCGACACCTTCAGGCCGGCGAAGAAGTAGGGCAGGGCGCTCGGAATGCGCAGCCGCATGAGGATCTGCCATCGCGAGGCGCGGTGCAGGCGGAACAGGTCGAGCAGTCCGGGGTCGACGCTGCGCAGGCCCTGCGAGGTGTTGGAGATGATCGGAAAGAGGGCAGCCATCGCCGCGCACAGCACCAGCGCGAGCAGCAGGTCTCTTGCCCAGATGATGATCAGTGGCGCGATCGACACGATCGGCGTGACCTGCAGCAGGATGGCATAGGGCAGCAGGCTCGTCTCCACCAGCCGGCTCTGCACGAACACGAATGCGATCAGCACGCCTACCGCCAGGGCCAGTGCCAGCGCCAACAGGGTGACCTTCAGCGTCATCAGCAAGGCCCCGAAGAGCAGGGCGCGGTCTTCGATCAGTGCCGCGCCCACCGCCAGCGGAGAGGGAACGAGGTAAGACGGCACGTCGTGGAGCGTGACCAGCAGATGCCACAGACCGAGCATGGCGAGACCGACCAGCATGGGAGCGAGGGCGCGACGCAGCACGTCAGGCATCCGGCGGCTGGCGTGTGGCGGCATCGAGCATCTCGCTGAGCTGCTTGCACCACGCCGCGAAGCGCGTGCTCACGCGGAAGGCGTCGTCGCGCGGCTGCGCCGGATCGATGGTCAACTGTCCTGCAACGCGCCCCGGCCGAGGGGACATGACGATGATGCGGGTGGACAGGAATACCGCCTCGTAGAGGCTGTGGGTAACGAACAGCACCGTGAGGCGGCGTCGCGACCACAGGTCGCGCACATCACGGTCCAGGCGGTTGCGGGTGATTTCGTCGAGCGCGCCGAAGGGCTCGTCCATCAGCAGCAGGGAAGGTTCGGTCACCAGTGCCCGTGCGATGGAGGTGCGCATCTGCATGCCTCCCGACAGTTCGCGCGGATAGGCGGCTGCGAACTCCGACAGTCCCACCAGTCGCAGCGATTGGTCGACGCGGCCGTCGTCGCGGAGACCCTCGAGGTCGAGCGGAAGGCGCACGTTGCGTGCGACCGTCGCCCAAGGCATGAGCGTGGGCTGCTGAAAGACGAACGCGATCCGGCTTGCAACGGCTCGAGACCTTCGCCGGGATGTCGGGGGGCTGGGGACGCGCGGCTCCGCCACCTCGACGGTGCCCGCGCTGGGCGCGCTCAATCCGGCCACCATGCGCAGCAGCGTGCTCTTGCCGCAGCCAGATGGCCCGAGCAGCGTGACGAATTCGCCTTCGGCCACGGCGAGTTGCACCGGCTGCAACGCCCGCAGGCCGTTGGGATAGACCTTGTCCGCGCCGTCGATGCGTACCACGATCCGGTCGTCAGCGTTCATGCGCCCGATTCCAGGCCAGGCACCGCGTGCTACGGCATGCGGATGGCACTGCGGTCCAGCGTCTGCACGCTGGCGCAACCGAGCAGTGCCAGGTTGACGTCCAGTTCGTTGCGCAGCAGGTCGATCGCCCGCGTGACTCCGCGCTCCCCGCCTGCTGCCAGGCCGTAGAGGAATGGCCGCCCCGCCATGCAGGCGCGAGCGCCCAGCGCAAGCGCCTTGATGATGTCGCTACCGCGGCGGACTCCGCCATCGAGGATGATTTCGGTGCGGTCGCCGACCGCATCGACCACCGTGGGCAAGGCAGCGATCGACGAGCGGCTGTGATCGAGCTGACGCCCGCCGTGGTTGGATACGATGACCGCGTCAGCGCCATGCGCTACCGCCAGTCGGGCGTCCTCGGAGGTGAGAATGCCCTTGAGCACGAGCTTGCCGTCCCAGCGCGACCGACACCAGTCGATCTGCGGCCAGCTCACGGAGAAGTCGTACTGCTCCGCCGCAAAGCGGGCGATGCTGATGATGTCGCTGCTTCCGACCAGGCTGCCGGCGAGATTGGCGAAGGTCACGCGCGGCCCCATCGCCACGTCGCGGATCCAGTCCGGCCGGCGCAGCACGTCCAGGGCGTTGCGCCAGGTCACCCGTGGGGGGACCGTGAAACCGTTGCGCATGTCACGTTCGCGCGGACCCTGCGCCTTGGTGTCGAGCGTGACGACCAGTACCTTGCAGCCCGCGCTGGCGGCGCGCGCCATGAGTGTCTCGTTGATGCCGCGATCCTTGACCAGGTAGCTCTGAAACCAGAACGCGCGTCGCGTCGCCGCCTTCACCTCTTCGATGCTGGAGGCTGCCATCTGACTCAGGCAGTAGGGAATGCCCGCCGCCTCCGTGGCGCGCGCCTCGGCCACCTCCCCCTTGCGCGCGACCAGGCCGGCCAGACCGGTGGGTGCGGCGATCAGCGGAAAGGCGAGCCGTTCCCCCAGCAACGTAGTGGACAACTGCCGGCTGGATACGTCGGTGAGCACGCGCGGCTTCAGGGCGATGCGTTCGAAATCGCGCCGATTGGCGGCCAGCGTGACCTCGTCCTGCGAGCCCCCGTCGATGAAATCGAAGATCGCCCTGGGCAGACGGCGCCGGGCGCGCTTGCGGAGGTCTTCGATGCTGGCGAGCGTGTCGTGACGAGGCATGCGGTCTCCACGGTGGGCGTTCGAACTTGCCGGCGCCAGCATCCGGCTCACGGCAGAGGAGGCATTTGCATCACGCCGGGGTGATGCCCGCTCCGGTCCATCAGGACGTTTGCTTGACCCTGGTCAATTTCTGTCTCCCGATCGGCGCGTAGCGTATCCGAAGTTGCGGCAAGGCGGCGCGAAGCTTGCCGTTCGGACCCGGTCCGCATCCCAGGAGGAGTCATGAACAGACTGACCATTGCGCTGATTGCTGCCAGCTTGCTCGGGATCGCCTCGTCGGCGCTCGCGCTGGAGGACGATGACGCGCACGCCGGCCATCTTCCAGCGGCGGATGCGCAGTCCGAGGCGCCGGCGACCCCACTTGCCGCGGGATTCGAGCGCATGCGTGCGCTCATTGCACAGGCCCAGGGGGAGCAGGACCCCGTCGCCCGCCGGCAGCTGCTCGACGAGCACGTTCAGGCGATGCGTGAACAGGTGCAAACGATGCGCGCCCGCGCGAAGGGGCCTGCGCACGACCACGCCAGCGCGGATGAGCAAGGCACGTCCTCCGCGGGCGAGAAGAAGGGTGGCGGAATGATGGGCAAGGGCGGCATGATGAAGGGAATGGGTGGCATGAAGGGCATGCACGAGCGCGTCGAGCAGCGCCTGGATGCGATCGAGCAGATGCTCGAGCAACTGGTCGAACGCGAAGCGCTGGAGCTGTAGCGGGTCTCAGCGCCTCGCGGCCCGGGGTGGCCTGAGCCTCGATGCTTCCTCGGCTGCGACGTGCCCGATCACCAGGTCGGTGATGTGACGCAGCCAGCGGCGCTGGCGTGCGTCGGTCATGATGTCTTCGCCCAGGAAACTCGACAGGGTGTAGCGATTGGACAGGTAGAAGTAGGCGAGCGATGCGATCGTGAGGTACACCGTGACCGGGTCGACGCGCGGTCGAAAAGCACCGCTCGCCGCGCCCCGCTTGAGCAGTCGCCCGAGGATGGCCAGCAGCGGCGAGGACAGTGAGCCGACCCGCTGCGACTGACGCAGGTGCTCGCCCTTGTGCAGGTTCTCGCTGTTGAGCAGCCGGATGAACTCCGGGTGCTCGAGGTAGTAGCGCCAGGTGAACGCGACCAGCTCGCGCATCCCCTTCACCGGGTCGACGTGCTCCAGGTCGAGTTGCTGTTCGGCCTCACCGAGACGTTCGTAGACGCTCTCGAGTACGGCGCGGAACATCCCCTCCTTGTTGCCGAAGTAGTAGTACAGCATGCGGTCTACCGTCCCGGCGGCCGCGCAGATGCGTTCGACGCGCGCGCCGCCGTAGCCGCTGGCGGCAAACTCGGCGGTGGCCGCATCGAGAATCCGGCGCCGCATCGCGTCCGGATCCCGGACGCGGCGCCTGGTCTGCGTCGCCTTCTTGCCGGTTGCCGGGCGGGGCGGCACTAGCGTTCCAGGTACTTCAGTTTGTCCTTGACGTCCTTGAACTCCTCCGCCTCCGGCAGCGGCGGCTTCGTGTCGGTGATGGTCGGACAGGTCTTGGACATCTCGGCGTTGATCTCGACGAACTGCAGCTGATCCTTGGGCAGGTCCACGTCGGCGAAGATCGCGTTGACCGGACATTCCGGAATGCACACGGCACAGTCGATGCATTCGTCCGGATCGATCACCAGCATGTTCGGGCCTTCCTTGAAGCAGTCGACCGGACAGACGTCCACACAATCGGTGTACTTGCACTTGATGCAGGACTCGGTTACGACGTGGGTCATGCGGGTTTCCTTGTCTTGTTGACCGGCCTCTTCGGGCCGGAAAGAAAGAACGAATCCGCAACCGCTCGCGCCTGGAGCGCGTGGAGCGATTACTCAATACAATGGAGTGTCCGCTCCATAGGAGCCAAGCCGGGGCGTGGCGACGCTGTTCCGACTGCCACGCGCCGCGCGTATCCACGCCGCCGACAGGGAGTTACGTGCACGCCCCACCATATCTTCAACCCGAGATTCTAGCCGACGCGCTGGCGGCTCTGTCGCAAACTCCGCTGGTGCCGCTGGCGGGCGGTACCGACTTCTACCCGGCGCGGGTGGGGCAATGTATTTCGGATGGCATTCTCGACCTGAGCCGGGTTGCCGGATTACGCGGCATCGACGCCACGCCCTCGACCTGGCGCATCGGATGCCTGACCACCTGGAGCGACGTGCGGCGCGCGGACTTGCCCCGGGCATTGCGCGCCCTGCAGGAAGCGGCCGCGGAGGTTGGCGGTGTGCAGGTGCAGAATGCCGGGACGCTCGGCGGCAACCTGTGCAACGCCTCGCCGGCGGCGGACGGCGTGCCGGCGCTGCTTGCCCTCGAGGCACAGATCGAACTGCAGTCGGTACGGGGCATACGCAGCCTGCCGCTGGAGGGCTTCGTGCTAGGCAAGCAGCGCACGGCGCGGGCACCCGACGAGCTGCTCACGGCCATCCGCCTGCCGGCCTTCGGCCCGCGTACGCGATCGACATTCCGGAAGCTGGGCGCACGGCGATACCTGGTCATTTCG
>JAEZCG010000105.1 GCA_023430065.1 Pseudomonadota bacterium
GTTGTTCGGTGCGCACAGGTCGAAGCCCGAGTACAGCACCTTCATGTCGTCCAGCGTGGCGATCGACACCCCGGAGTTGCCGACCTTGCCGTAGATGTCGGGGCGCAGGTCGGGGTCGAAGCCGTACAGCGTGACCGAGTCGAACGCAGTCGACAGGCGCTTCGCCGGCATCTCCTTGGCCAGGAGGTGGAAACGCCTGTTGGTGCGGAACGGATCGCCCTCGCCGGCGAACATGCGGGTCGGATCCTCGTTCTCGCGCTTGAATGCGAACACGCCGCCGGTATAGGGGAAGGAGCCGGGGACGTTCTCCAGCATCAGCCAGCGCAGGATCTCGCCGTGATCCTCGAAGCGCGGCAGGGCGACTTTGCGGATCTGCGTGCCCGACAGTGAGGTGGTGGTCAGAGCGGTTCGGATCTCCTTGTCGCGGATCCTCACCACGTACTCGGCGCCGGAATAGGCCTTCTGCATGTCCGGCCACATCTCGAGCAGTTTGCGTGCGCTCGGATCGATGGCGGTGTCGCGTTGGGCGATCAGCGTGTCGATGTCGGACGATGCGGTGGCTCCGCACTCCGCGAGCATGCGCCTGGTCTCGGCGAGTTGCTGGCGTTCGCGCGCCACCCGCGATTGCGTGAGCGCGTGCTGCTTGTAGGTGCGCACGCTCTCGGCGATCTCAGCGAGGTAGCGGGTGCGCTGCGGCGGCACGATCGCCTTGACCTTCGACGGTGCGCGCACGTTCACCACGGGTAGCGTTCCGGGCTGGAGCGTCAGCCCTTTGTCCTCGAGCTTGACCGCAATGGCCTGGTACAGCGCAGTGACACCGTCGTCATTGAAGCGCGCGGCGATGGTGCCGAACACCGGCATGCGGTCCGGCGGCGTGGAGAACAGCTGCCGGTTGCGTTGGTACTGCTTGGAGACGTCCCGCAGGGCGTCCTCGGCGCCACGGCGGTCGAACTTGTTGATTGCCACGAAGTCGGCAAAGTCGAGCATGTCGATCTTCTCGAGCTGACTGGCGGCGCCGTACTCGGGAGTCATCACGTACAGCGAGAAGTCGACGTGCGGAACGATGGCCGCGTCGCCCTGGCCGATGCCGGAGGTCTCGACCACGATCAGATCGAAGCCTGCCACCTTGCATGCCGCAACCGCGTCGGGCAGCGTCGCGGAGATCTCGCTACCGGCCGCGCGCGTGGCCAGCGAGCGCATGTAGATGCTGTCGCCGCTGATGGCGTTCATGCGGATGCGGTCGCCGAGCAGGGCGCCTCCCGTCTTGCGCCGCGACGGATCCACGGCGATGACCGCGATCTTCACCCGGTCCCCCTGATCCAGCCGGATGCGGCGGATCAGCTCGTCGGTGAGGGACGATTTCCCGGAACCCCCGGTGCCGGTGATGCCGAGGACGGGAACGGTCCCGAGCTCCGCGGCAACCGCCATCAGCTGCTTGTGCTGCGCCTCGGGCAGCGCACCCGCTTCCAACGCGGTGATCATGCGCGCCAGCGCGCGCCGGTCTCCGCGACGCAGCGCGTCGAGCCCGCCCAGCAGTTCGCCGCACAGGTCGGCACGGGAACGCTCGATCATGTCGTCGATCATGCCCTGCAGCCCCATCTCGGCACCGTCCTCGGGCGAGTAGATGCGCGTCACGCCGTAGGCCTGCAGCTCCCGGATCTCGGCAGGCACGATGACCCCGCCGCCGCCGCCGAACACCTTGATGTTGGCGCCCCCGCGCTCGCGCAGCTGGTCGATCATGTACTTGAAGTACTCGACGTGCCCACCCTGGTAGGAGCTGACCGCGATCCCGTGCGCATCCTCCTGCAGCGCCGCCGTGACGACCTCGTCCACCGAACGGTTGTGACCGAGATGGATGACCTCTGCACCGCTCGCCTGCAGCATGCGCCGCATGATGTTGATCGAGGCATCGTGGCCGTCGAACAGGCTGGCGGCGGTGACGAAACGCACCCCTCCAGTGGGGCGGGTGCCGGTGGTGGCGGATTGCACGCTGAGATCGGTCATGTTCGGACTCTGGCCTGATGGAGTTGGGCCGCTGATGGCGACCATCGTGCGCCCGGTAAGGCGCGTAAACATCTAATTATTGCGAAGTTTTTCGGTGGCGTAAACGGGCGTTCGCGAACGGCCGGCGGTCGCTACAATGAGGCCACTTCGACCAGAGGCAGTCCACCATGCCGGAGACCGAGATCGGAGAGGGCACGCTCGTCGATGCGATGGGCACGCGCCATGACGTGGCAGCGGGCGACGCACGCATCGTCTCCCTGGTTCCCAGCATCACCGAACTGCTGTTCGACCTCGACCTGGCCGGCAACCTCGTTGGCCGCACCGGCTTCTGCACGGAGCCGCGCGACAGGGTGAAGAAGGTCGCCAAGGTGGGTGGGACCAAGACCATCGATGTGGCGAAGATCCGCCGCCTCGCACCGACGCATCTGATCGTGAACGTGGACGAGAACCCGCGGCTCGTGGTGGAGCAGCTGGCGCGCACGGTGCCGCACGTGATCGTCACGCATCCGCGCGACCCCGCGGACAATCTGGCGCTGTATCGACTGCTCGGCGGCATCTTCGGTCGACCGGCGCAGGCCGAGGCCTTGTGCACGCGCTTTGCGCAGGTATGGGATGCCGTGCGGCATGGCACGCGAGGATGGCCGCGCCAGCGCGTGCTGTACATGATCTGGAAGTCGCCGTGGATGACGGTAGCGGAGGACACCTACATCTCGCGCATGCTAGCCGCCGTGGGCTGGGATACATGGGCGCCGCCCGGCAATGCGCGCTATCCGTCGCTGGATCTCACGCGCGAGGTGCTAGCGAAGGTGGAACTCGTGCTGCTCTCCAGCGAGCCGTACAGTTTCAGCGAGCGGCACTGCGCGGAGATCCTGGACTTGATGCCGGAGGACAGCCGCACTCGGGTGGCGTTGATCGACGGCGCCATGCCGTCGTGGTACGGCAGTCGCGCGATCAAGGGGCTGGCGTACCTGCGCGAGTTTCGGGCGGGACTGGGGTAGGGCCGGGCACGTCGGTAGCTCACCGTCGTTGAGAGCCTCGGTGTCGTCCGGTGCTTCGCATCATCCAGAGCTTCGGTGTCGTCCAGTGCCCCCGTGTCGTCCCGAGCCTGGTGTCGTCCATTGCCTCGGTGTCGTCCATTGCCTCGGTGTCATCCCGAGCTGAAAGCGAGGGATCCTCGCTTTGGCTATCTTCTACGGCGAGGATTCCTCGCTGCGCTCGGAATGACACCGTGAAGGGCTTGCAATGGCACCGTGAAGGGGTCGTAATGGCACTGTGAAGAGCCCGGAATGACACCGTGAAGCGCGCGCAATGACACCCTGAGGCGCTCGGAATGACGCAGAGTGGCACTCGGGGTGACACGTCGGATGCGCCCTCTCAGGTCGCCGCGTTGGGATTGCCTCCGCTCTCCAGCGCCACGAATGTCCCGCCCTGATACTTCTCCACCGCCGGATTCGGGTCGTCCTGGTGCTTCGAGAGGATTTCGCCGGCGAACGGCTCGCTGTCGTCTTGCGGACGGTAGCCGAGTCGCGCCGCATTCGAATTGTCGTACCACGAGCGTGTGTTGTTCGATACGCCGTATACGACCTCGAACCTGATCTCGGGATGGTCCACGCCGATGCGGATCAGCTGTGCCAGGTCGCGCGGCGAGATCCAGATGCTCAGCCGCCGCTTGTCGACCGGCGTGGTATTGACGTTGCCGATGCGCATGCAGAACACCTCGAGGCCGTACTTGTCCGCGTACAGGCTGCCGACCTGTTCGCCGAACACCTTCGACAGGCCGTAGCGGCTGTCCGGCCGTGGATAGATGAGATGGTCGATGATTCTGTCCCGGCGGTAGAACCCGACCGCGTGGTTGCTCGTGGCGAACAGGATGCGCTTTACGCCGTTGCGCCGGGCCGCCTCGAAGATGTTGTAGCACCCGACGATGTTGGCGCGCAGGATCGGTTCCCACTCGGCTTCGGCGGATACGCCGCCCAGATGCAGAATCGCATCGACGCCGCGCGTAATGCGCAGCGCATCGTCCATGTCGGCGATGTCTCCGGGCTCGAACGACTCGCCGGCAGACGAACTGTGGATGGCGCGGATGTCCGAGAGGCGCAATTTGTACACGCCTGCGAGTTCGCGACGCATGTGCGTGCCGATGTCGCCGGCAGCTCCGGTGATCAGGATGGTCTTCATCGTCTGTCCTCCTCTCCTGGATGCGCCAGCATAGCTCACGCCCTCTGCCCGGTCGCGTGTGGCACGAAAGTGTTGCGCGGATGCATGTCGTTCGCCAGCGGCAGTAGCCCTGCCCAGCCGGTCGGACTAGAGTAGCGTTGCGCGAACCGGCGCGCGTCCTGGGGATGAGCATGGGGTTGACCGTAGGCCAGAGGCTCTGGCTGGGTTTCGGACTGATCGTGGCGCTTATCGCATCGGCATATTATTACCTGGTGCACGCCGATGCGACGCCTGCGCCGGAGCCGGAGGCACCGGCTGCGGTCGACGCCGTGGAGGCGGTCGGTGCGGCCGCCTCGCGGATGGGTGCCGCCCTCGATG